>CAYUAQ010000056.1:0-25672 GCA_964442705.1 uncultured Desulfobacteraceae bacterium | reverse complement strand
GCTCTTCACATTTTCATTAATGAGGCCATCGACGGGTTTTGTCCATAGGGTGATGCCTTCATTTTTATGGGGTTTTTGCCCGCCCAGCGGGGATTTTTCCCGGTTCCCGCATCCCCACCTCAGCGCCACAGATCCAGGTCGATGAGCCCCAGCCGGGCCGCGTAACGGATCAGTTCGATGGTGCTGTGAATGTCCAGCTTGTTCATGATGTTGGCGCGGTGATTCTCTACGGTCTTAGGGCTGATGAACAGCTTTGCGGCGATCTTTTTCACGCTCAGCCCCTCGGCCAGCAGCCGCATGACCTCCTGTTCGCGGGGCGTCAGGGACCCGTAGCCGGCATCGGCGATGCGGGCATCCTTGGCCGGCATCTGCATGAGTCGTTTTACCACTTCGTGGGAGACACAGCTGTCCAGGAAATATTCACCCCCGGAAATCGTCTCCAGGCCGTCGATGAGTCGTTCGGCGGCCGACTCCTTGACCACGTATCCAGTGGCACCGGCTTGAAAGGCCTCGGCGATGTAATCGATCTTGGAGTGCATACTGACGATGAGAATGCGGCTTTCGGGCAGTTTCTGGCGCAGTTCGCGGGTCAGTTCGATGCCGCTGCGGTCCGGGAGCGAAATATCCACGATCACCAGGTTCGGCTTGAGGCGCTTGGCCAGCCGGAGCGCTTCGCGGGCACTGCCCGCCTCGCCGGTCACCTCGAACCTGCCGTCGCGGGCGATGATGGCCCGCAGCCCCTCGCGAAACAGGGGGTGATCATCCACGATGAGAATCGATTGCCGCGGAGAAGCCATGTCTACAATAATAAAAAAGGCCGGCGGCCATGTCAAAACAAAAACCACGTGACCGGTTCCCGCGGCCGCTAAAACGATCTTCCAAAACCCGCCCCAAGATGCTATCATGTTGCCCAAACCCGTTACGGAGAATCGTATTCCATGAAATCCTCCCGCAGCCTGTCTGAAATCGAAAGCGCTCTCTACGATCTGAGCCTGCGCTGGCGGCGGGCCTCCCTGGCCCAGTGGCGGGGCTCCGCCGGCGCCGCGGAGATGTCCGAGCTGTACAGCCGTACCGGTGCCCTGGTCAGCCCGCAGACCCTTGAAGCCCTGGAGGCGGCTCCGACCGACAGCCGCACCCACCGCCTGCGGCACACTCTCATCGATCACTTCCTGCAGCGTGAACTGCTGGCCAGCGACATCGAACTCAGGACCTGGATCCACGGCGCCGCCGCCCAGGTGGACGGGCAGAACATCTACTTCCGTCAGATCATCCCCTGGTGCCAGAAGCAAAGCAGCCGCGCCCAGCGCCAGGTGCTGCAAAAGGAGACCCGAGCCCTGTGCCGCTTTCTGACCCCCTTTGCGCAGCAGTACTGGGAGAACCTGCTGGAGATCCTCGCTTCCCAGTTCGGCTATCGTGACTACATCGAATACTGCCGGGAAAAAAAGAAAATAGACTACGCCGCCTGGCGCCACCGGGTGGAGAAACTGCTGGCGGACACGGAAGCATTTTACTTCGACGCCATGGACCGGTGGTGCCGGGAACGCTTCGGCATTCCGTTGCAGGAAGCCACGCGCTTCGACGCCATCAACCTTCTGGCCATGGTGCAGTACGACCGCCACTTTCCAGACCGGCCGGTACTGGAACAGACCCGCTTTTTCCACGCCTGGGGAATCGATCTGGACAACCTGCCGGCCATCCGCATCGAACTGCTGCCGCAGGAGGCCCGCACCACCCAGGCCATGTGCTTCGTGCTGCAGACCCCCGAAAACATCCACATCCTCATGCGTCCCCAGGACGGCTGGATCGACCTGGAAACCCTCTTTCACGAGCTGGGCCACGGCCTGTCGGCGGCCTACACCTCGCCGGCACTGCCCCTCACCCAGCGCGAAATGCCCACCTGCTACAGCCTGTCCGAGTCCTGGGCCTTCCTGCTGCAGGGCCAGGTGCTGTCGGTGCCCTTTCTGACGGAATTCATGGGCATACCAAAAGACCTGGCCGCCGAAATCAGCCGGCACCGCCAGCTGCGCAACCTCTCGCTGTTTCGCCGTTACGGCGCCAAGTTTCTGGCCGAGTACGAAATGTTCTCAGACGGGAATCTTTCCAGCGGGGAACGCTACGCCGAGCTGATGCAGCGCCACACCGGCTTTTACTACCAGCCGGACGCTTTCCTCTTCGATCTGGTGCCGGAGTTCTACACCCTGGACTACCTCACGGCCTGGATGGCCGAAGCGTCCCTGGATGCCCACCTGCAGGAGAAAATCGGAGAATACTGGCTCTTTTCAGAACGTACTGGTGACGCCCTCAGGACTTGGTGGTCCCAAGGAAACCGGTGGGAACTAGAGGATTTCCTGGAGGAAAATCATCTGCCGCCTCTCGAGCCCGGAAGACTCATGGCCCGCTGGCAGAAAAGCATCATGATGTAACGCTCTTCGATCATTTCCAGAACCCTCTTGCCTGCCGGGCGGTGTCTTCCGGGGCGGTGAAGGTGGTCATGTCACCCAGCATGACCTCGTAGCCGGTGTGGTCGTTGCGCACCCAGGCGGCGTAGTTGGAGCGGGCCAGGATGACCACGCGCAGCTCTGGTTTCACCTCGCCGCCCGGCTGGCACAGCAACCCCAGGTTGTAGCCGTTGCGGCACAGGCTGCGGTAGAAACGCTGGGTGTTGAGCACGCCTTGGGCCAGATCCCGCCAGGCGTTGTGATCCAGGTCCAGCACCGAAAAGGCCCCCGGCAGGATACCCCAGATCTCGTAGAAGCCCTCGGGGGCAAAGGCCGCCATCCAGTGCCAGGTACCGGTCCGCCCGATGACGCGGCTGCCGTCGTCCGTTTCCCGGGCCAGGTAGTCGGAAAACAGGTGGCCGCCCGTGCGCCGGTGATAATCCGCACAGCGCTTTTCCAGGAAACGGTGAAAGTTGGTGGCCACCCGGTCGGCGTGCACCTGCAGGTGAGGGTGCACCAGCGAACCCCCGGCGCTGGGCAGGTGGTTCTGGGTGATGGCCATGTAGCGGGCCCGCGGGTCGCCCCGGTGGAGTATTTCCAGGTAACGGGCGCAGTTGATGAAGCAGTCGGTGTAGGACTTTACATCGGCGGTGCCGATCTCGACGAAGTGCCGACGGCCGAAAAGGCTGACGGCCGAGTAGCGCCCGTAGGGAAACAGGTTGGGAAACAGGATGGAGCCGCCCCGCACCAGGCGTTCTTCGGAAAACAGTGACGACGCCAGCCGCGGCGTCATCGCATAGAGCTGGGGATGGCAGAAGGGGCAGCTGTCGCTGCGCTCGGCATCGGGCGGCGGATCCGGCAGCCGGTCCGTGCCGGCCTCCTTCTCCTTGGCGCGATTGAAAGCGATGCGGCTGGTGCGCCCGGTGACCGGGCTGGTGCGCACCTCGATGCGCCCCGCCACCTCCCGGCCGTCGGGAAGTACATAAGGCGCCGTGACGAGTTGTTTTTCGAAACCCGGAATCACACCGGCCCTCGGCCGCAGCAGCTGCCCGGACCGGCGCAGTTGCCAGCACCGGGAGCGGCGCCGCAGCAGGCCGTATCCCCGGGACCCGGCAGGCCCTGTCGGGTTTCTCCGGAAAGCGACGACGGGGCGGAGAGCAGCTTTTTCAAATTGGTGCCGCCGCAGTGGCTGCACACGGCCGCATCACGGCTGCCGGTCATCAGGATCTCGCTGGTTTTTCCGCAGTCCTGGCACTGAAAGTCGTACAGGGGCATCGTCATCCTCCGCTGTTGATCGTTTTTGCATGCTGAGTCGGAACAACCATTTTTATGAGCATATTCTCGTTATAAGCACTATTTAAGCCCAGTTGTCAACCACCTCTCTTCCCCTCCAGGACTTAAAGGCGCCTGCCAGGATCACCTGAGATCCACGCCCGACGGGCGCAGCCAGTTTCGTCGCGGAAGTAGTCCATGACAAGCAGGTCAAAGGGACTGGCGATCAGTTCCTGGACATCGGCATCCTGCAGATGATATGCTCAGCTTTTAACCCAGCCCAGATCAGCATGAATGCCGCTGGCCGCCTGCAATGTGCCGGAAGCCCCTGTCAGCAGTGGTATCAATAAAGCCGGAAACAAAAGGGATCTATTATTTTCCGGTGGCTTCAACAGCCTGTTCCCTGTCATTTGTGGCCCGTTCTATTCGGTTTTTCCGTCCAGGGTTTCAGCACCCGCAATGGTGCTGCTTTTTGCCGACGCCTCTTTCTTCGGCTCTCCACCGGAGGCCAACACACCGCCCATCACTGCGCCCAGAACCAGTGCGATGAACGGATTCATGAACAGCGCTCAGCCGCCACCCACGCAGGCGAAGAGCTTACTGACGCCGAACCCGGCGACGGCGCCCAGCAGGCAGCCGACGATGATCCTTTTCATAGTTGTCTCCTTTCAGCACCCTACTTCGGCAAAACTGTCATAAAAAGCAAGAAAAATAAGGGATTGATGAATGAAATCTAGCCGCCGGGGCCGCCCATCTGCCGGCAGCCGGGCCCCTCGATGCGGCTGCGGCCGCCGGCCTCTCGGATCACCCGGATCTGCGTGGCGATGCGCTCTCTGAGCGCCGGCACGTGGGAGATCACACCGATGAGCTTGCCCTCCTGTTGAAGCCCGGCCAGGGTCTCCAGGGCCGTTTCCAGGGCGTCTTCGTCCAGGGTCCCGAAACCCTCGTCCAGAAAGAGCGAATCCACCCGCACGTTGCGGCTGGCCATCTGCGAAAGCCCCAGGGCCAGGGCCAGACTGACGATGAAGCTCTCGCCGCCGGACAGGTTCTTGGTGGACCGGATTTCGCCGGCCTGGTAGCTGTCGATGACGCTGAGCTCCAGGGGCTGCCGGGCGTCGCGAATGAGCAGGTAGCGATCCGTCATGCCGGTCAGCTGGCCGTTGGCATGGGCGATCATGATCTCGAAGGTCAGCCCCTGGGCAAAATTGCGGTACTTCTTGCCGTCGGCCGAACCGATGAGGTCGTGCAGGGCATCCCAGCGGGCGCATTCTTTTTGCTGTCTTTCGATCTGCTCCAGGTGCGCGCGGCGCTTGCGGCGCTGTCGGCGGTCGTGGCCCAGCTGTTCCCTGAGGGCGCCGATCTGCTGCTGAACATCTGCGCGAGCGGCCTCTGCCGCCGACAGCTTCACGGTCAGATCCGCCAGCGACGCCTGCGTGATCCTTTCTCGGCGCCTGGCCTTCAGGATCGCCTTTTTATCCGCCAGCCGTGCCCGCAGCCGGGTGTTTTCCTGCTCCAGATCTTTCTCCTGTTGGCTCAGTTCTTCCAGTTCTCCGGCCGGAAGGCAGGCCGACCGGAAATCCCCCTCGTCTGCGAAACCTTGGCCCCGCAACTTTTCCAGCAGGCGGCGCCGTGCCGCGTCCAGTTCCGCGGCCCGATCCCGGGTGGCGCTGGCCAGCAGGCGGATCTGCTCCTTCACGCGGCCGGTTTTCTGAACCAGGGCGGCGCACTCGTGCCGCACCGCTTCCAGGGCTTTTTCGGCTGCCCGCACCTCATCGTCCAGCCGCTTTTCCTCGTGGTCGGGATTGCGGCGGCCATACAGCGCCCGTCGTTTTTCGAGCCCCTCCGCCAGCTGCCGGGCAAGCGACCTGTGCTCCTGGCGCCGGCTGTGCAGTTCGTCTTCCATGCGGCCCAGCAATGCCTGCTGCTTTTCCAGGTCCTTTTCCAGGGCCGCCAGAATTTTTTCACTTTCCCGGCGTTCCCTGCGGTGCCGCTGCCAGCTGTCGCGCCGTCTGGCGAGCATCTCAAACAGGCCATCCAGGCGCGCCAGGGAAACATCACCGACGTCGTACACCTGCAAGGTCTGGCGCGCCTCCTGCAGCAATCCGGCAACCTGTTTCTCCATCGATGCGCATTCCTGCACCAGCCGCCGGTGCTCACGACCGGCGGTGTCCTGCCGGTGGCGGGCTTCCTGAAACGCCTTTTCCGCGTCGGCAAGTACCCTTTCGCTGGCTTCCAAGGCCTTGCGCAGCGTCTCCCTTTGCGTGGTGTGATCTTCGATTTTACGGATCGTACCGGAAACCGCCGCCATGTCTCTGCCCACGGATGACAGCTCCCTGGCGACGCCGTCTATGCTTTGGGCAACCGCCTCGCCAAGCCCGAGCTCGGAGCGTATTTCACGACACTGTTTTTCGTCCGCCGCCAGCTCTTCCCGCAGCATGCCCAGGCGTTCTTCGGCCTGCCGGAGGTCTTTGGCACTGCCGGTCTGCTTCAATCGCAGGGCGGTCATCTCCGACACTGTCTGCTCCAAGGCGCGGCGGGCGCGCTGCAGAGCCGTGCGGCACGCGTCCAGGGGGGGGACGTTTCCGGCGGCATAGGGATGTTCGAGGGCGCCGCACAGGGGACAGGGCCTGCCGTCCTCGAGCATACAGCGCTCTTCTTCCAGGCTGTGGATGCGCACCCGCAGGGACACCTCGGTTTCCAGGTGCCGCACTTCTTTTTTCAAGGCGTCTTCTTCCCGCTGTTTACCTTCGATCTTTTCAGACAACACCATGGTTTCGCTTTTCAGTTCGGCGATGCGCGTGCTTGCGTCTGCCGCGGCCCGGCCGGTCTGACGGCGGTGCTGGAGGATCTCTTCGAGCCGTTCCAACAGGCGCCAGCGCTCTTTCAAACCCGACAACTGCTCGTGCCAGTCTGATGTCCGGCGGCCGTCCAGCAGACGGGAAAGGCGCTTTTCCTCCCGCACAAAAGCATCGCGGTCACGGTGCCGCTGTTCCCGGCTGCGGTGCAGCACCGCCTCCTTTTGCTTCTGGCGCTGAACGGCTGTCTCGGCTTGCCCAGCCGCGTGCTGCAGCGCCCGGCGGCTTTCGGTCAGGATCGCGTCTTTCTCTTTGATGCTTTCGAACAGGCGCCCGATGGCGGTCATGTCTTCCACCAAGCCGGCGTCTGCGGCAAACCGTTCCAGGTAGCCATCGGTTTCGGCAATGGCCGCCTGCCGCTCTTTAATCGAGGCCTCCAGTTGGCTGATGCGCGAGCGGTAAGCCTGGCACTGCTTCTCGGCTTTGTGGATGACGCTTTCCATAGCTCCCACCCGGGAGCGCCGGTTTTCGATGTGCACGTCCATTTCCCGGACCTGCCGGATCACGGCGGCTTGGGACTGCCGGTGCCGGCGCTTGCCCTCGAGGTCCTGCACCGCCGATTTCTCACGCCTTGCCGCCCGCTCCAGGGCGCTCTCGAGTTCCGGAAGCTGCCGGCGGGCCGCGGCCAGGGCGGTCGTCTCTTTTTCCTGTTCGGCTGCCAGGGTGGCCGCGCGGGCGGCATCGGCCTCCAGCTCCCGGGCCCGGCGGGCCCGGTCCAGCCGCACCCGCAGCGGCTCAAAATCCTTTTTGCGCCGCTCAAAATCTTGCTGCTGCTTTTCAAGAACCCCGAGCTCCCCTCCCAGCTTGCGGAGCTCCTCGCGCCAGGCGACGGCCTTTTTCACTGTCTCCACGCGACGCGCCAGGTCCGCTTCGGCCCGTTCCCGGGCCTCCAGCGTCCGCGCCAGCGCCTGTCTTTCTTCATCGGACAGCAGCGGCAAGCCTTCCAGTTCGGCGGCCATGCGCTCCAGTTTCCCGTGTTCCGCGGAGCGCAGCTGGTGAACCTTCATGGAAATGCGGCTGTAGACCCCGGTTCCCGTGATCTGCTCCAGGATGGGGGCGCGCGCGTCGGGCGGCGCCTGCAAAAAGGCTGCGAATCCCCCCTGGGCCAGCAGCATGGAGCGCGTGAAACGCTCAAAATCCATGCCGGTGGCGGCCGCGATGTATGCAGCGGTATCGCGCAGCCGGGAATGCAGCAGCTTGCCGGAATCGGCTTCGGCCACTTCGTGGCGGGGCGGCTGCAGTTCGCCCGCGGGCCTCTTGCGGGCGCGATGCTGGCTCCAGTGGCAGCGGTAGCGCCCGGCCGGGGTTTCGAAAACCGCCTCGGCGAAACACGCGCCGGTCTGACGCGACATGATCTCGTTGCCGCCCTTGGTCACCCGGCTGAGCCGCGGCGTGCAGCCATACAGCGCCAGGCAGAGGGCGTCCAGGATGGTGGTTTTCCCGGACCCGGTGGGGCCGGTGATGGCGAAAATGCCGTCGGCGGCATAAGCCGGATGGGTAAAATCGATGAGCCACTCGCCGGCCAGTGAGTTCAGATTCTTGAACCGGATCTCGAGGATGCGCATGCCTGTACCCTATTCGGCCCGGGGGTCTTCTTCGTACAGCGCGGTCAGTACCCGGCCGTACGTGTCCAGCAGGTCCGGCCTGCGGTTCGCCGGCACGTCAAAGGCGTCCAGGCAGCGGCCGAAAACCTCGTGCACGTCCAGGCGTTCGAGGGATTCACCGGCCGTAGCCGGCGCCAAGGCCCGGTCGATGGCACGGGTGTTTCTGATGCGCAGGATTTCCAGGCGGCTGTCGGCCACCGCGTCCTGCAGCCGCGCGGCCAGCTCGCTGGCATCACCGCTGCCGTCGCAGAGGATCTCCAGCCAGGCCCGACTTTCGGCGTTTTTGAGCGCCGTTATGTGCCCAAGAATGCCCTCCAGATCGCCCTTCAAACGCATCAGTTCCTGGAAGCAGGGCACCGCCACGGGGGTGACCGCCGGTCGAAGCCCGTCGAATTCCACCTGCAGCACGGCTTTTTCCTGGCCGGCCTCGCCGAATCCCACGGGCAAGGGGGATCCGCTGTAGCGCATGGCCTCCCTGCCGGCGACCGCCTGCGGCACGTGCAGGTGTCCCAGCGCCAGGTAATCGATGCTTTCCGGAAACACATCGGTGCCCACATGGGCCAACGATCCCACATAGAGGTCGCGGACGCCATCACCGTCCACGGTCTTTCCGCCGGCGGCAAACAGGTGCCCCATGGCCACCAGGGGAACGATCCGGTCTAGACCGGATCGTATCTTTTCGGCCTGCCGGCAAACCGCTGCATAATGTCGCCGAATCCCCTCGACGAGCTTGCGCTGTTTGTCCGCGAAACTTTCGCCGGCCTCCAGCGTGCGAATCTCGCGGTCCCTCAAATACGGCACGGCGCAGACGATAAGTTCCGCCTGCCCTTGCCGGTCACAGAGCACCAGGACCTCGTCGGCCGGATCATCGGCGGCCCTGCCCACCACGTGGACGTTCATGAAGCGAAGCAGATCCCTGGGGGCATCGAGAAAAGACGGCGAATCGTGGTTGCCCCCAGTGATCACCACGTGCCGACAGCCGGTGTCCTGCAATCGGCACAGGAAGCGGTAATACAGCGCCTGGGCCCGGTGGCTGGGCGTGCTGCTGTCAAACACATCGCCGGCCACCAGCAGCACTCTCACCTGCCGGGAATCGATACAGTCCACCAGCCAGTCCAGAAAAGCACCGAACTCCTCATACCGCTGGCGGCCGTACAACGCCCGCCCCAGGTGCCAGTCCGCGGTGTGCATAATCAGCATGGGGACGTCCTTAAATAATTCAATAACTCGCCGAAAAGGCAAAAAAACAGGGGATCTGCTTCGCTATCCAAGAATATCCCCAGCCGGTATGCCATGATGTTCATTTACTATTATACCTTTTTGGTACGCTAAATCAACCGGGCACTGCGGCCCTTGACGTCAGCCGATCAGTGCCAATATTAAGAATACCCATTTGACATACCACTATGTGGTATTTTCAAGGGCACGCTATGACCAGAAACCTTTTCAACGACGTCTAATCTACAACCAACCGGCTGAATAGATGGAGGTAATCCTATGAGTGGCATATTGCAAAGAGACCGCACTGGTAAGTGCGAGGGCGAATGCGTCGACCGCGTTCGAGAAGGCGAAGAAGAGCGCCAGGCCAGTATGAAGGACTTTTCTGTTGGCAGTCCGGACTCCTACCCGGATGTACCCTGGGCGCACTCCAGAAATGAACCGCCCGGCGTTTTTGGCGGCCACGTTTAAAACCGTGAGGAGGTGCTATCATGGAAGACAGGGATAACAAGAAAAAAAGCGGCAAATCATCGTCGCGGTGTAAGTGTTGCTACTACATTGTCGACCGGTGCGGATGCGCCGTCGGCACACTCTGTTGTGACGACTCGCAGCTGTCCAGTTGCCATTTTGAACGATGCTGAAATAAAACAACCCTAACCGATAGGTCGAATACAAAGGGGGAGAGCGCATATCCCCCTTTTTTTCAAGACAAAAGCTTTTGCCGCCAACTACAGGCAAGCGATAGCTGGCGGCATGGACAGGCGCCACGGCCTCATTTGCCCGCACAACAGCGGCTCGAACCGATCCTGACCGCGACCGCAGCAGCATGCATGGGGGGGCAACGCCGAAATCAGACCAGCATGCCGAGGATTCTCTCGGTCTTGTAAACTTTGCCCTGGGCCACCACGACACCTTCAATGGCCAGTGCGGGACTCAGCAGCAGCCCGTATTTTTGCCGGATCTCTCGGGAAAGCGTCCACTTTTTCTCAACGGTGGCTTCGATCCCCGCCCTTTTCTTGGCTTCCATGACATTTTCCAAGAGTTCGGTGCATTTCCTGCAGGGGGGATCCAGGCCGATGACCTCTATGTGCAGCATGTCCTTCCTCCTGTTCATGCCGGCGACGGATCGAGGGTGCGCGTAAGATAGGGCGGATCAGGATAGGCCGGGCTGA
The DNA here is from genome assembly GCA_964442705.1 of uncultured Desulfobacteraceae bacterium. Classification (GTDB taxonomy): domain Bacteria; phylum Desulfobacterota; class Desulfobacteria; order Desulfobacterales; family JALSRD01; genus JALSRD01. The sequence goes on along the minus strand of CAYUAQ010000056.1, from coordinate 15,113 downwards.
AACACTGCAGGTCCAGCACCTCGGTGTGCACCCCCTGCTGCGCTTGCAACTGAACCAGCGCATTGCGGACGATCCGTTCGAGGTCCTCGGGACTCAGATGGACCCGGGCATTGATGATGAGGGTGCCGCCGGCCACCGCTTCCATCCGGGGTTCGCTGACGGTGGGTTCGGCCTCGAGGTGCGTCAAGTTGGCCCACATGGATTGCCCGCCGCCGGTCACGACCATTTTAAGGTGGCCTATGCTGGCCTTCCGCCTCTTCAGTGCATCACGGATGGATACGATCATGGACCGCAGTACATCCGCAGGAGAAAGCGGGCTGTCGCTGCTGAGCTTTACGGCGGCATTCAGCCAGCCAAGCACCGCTTCCGCCCGGGCGTATACTGCGTAATCCAGCTGACTGAGCACGGTACCGGCCCCGGGGCGGGATGAAAGTAGCCTGTCCAGCCACTCCGACATACCGGTCCCTTGCCTGGCAGAGACGGCCAGGATCTCTTTTTGTGGATACTTTTCTCCAAGAACGGCGAGGTAACGTTTTATTTCATCTGCCGACAAGAGGTCGATTTTGTTCAGCAACAGGATATCGGCTTCTTCCAGCTGCTTGTTGAAGAGATAGGCCACCTCTTGGGGAAAAGTGGTTTCCGTCTCCTTCAGCAGCAGCTCACGTACCCGCTGAGGATCGACCATGGTGGAAAGAGGCGCAAAAACAAAATCTTCTTTGTAATGAATCTTGATGGGGTTGGCCACGGCAGCGACAAAATCGGTGCAACTCCCCACCGGCTCTCCCATCAAAATGTCCGGTTCATGATCCAGTATTTTGTCCATCTGGTCGATCAGTTCATCAAACTTGCAGCAAAAGCATCCCTTTACGACCTCTTCCACCGGGATCCCCAACTCGCCGAGCATCTGCCGCACGATGAGCGTATCGGCCAGATTGGCGCTCTGGTCGTTGGTGATGATGCCGACGCGCAGACCCCGTTCCACCAAATCACGCGCCAAAGCCGCCAGAGCCGTGGTTTTGCCGGAACCGAGAAAACCGCCGGTAAAAATCAGTCTGACCGGTTTTTTCACAGTAAGTTTTCTGGGTATGCCCATGAATCTGTCTCCTTGTGATCTGGCGGGATCAACGCTCAGGTCGCCGGCGTTTTTTCCAGGCGAACCGTGGGCAGGTGGGAAGCGGGAAAGGCTTTGCGTGCCTGGTCGAAAAATCTTCCGATCAGCATCACCTGCGTACTCAACGTGTTCAGCCAGCGCCACAGGCACTCCTCGCCTGATTCTGTCAGGTAATAGCAGCGCCGTGCCGGACCCTTCCGTCGGGTATCCCATTTTGATAAAAGCACCCCTCTCTGTTCCAGCATATTCAGGTGCCTATAGAGGCCAGTGATGTTCAATCCCATGGAAAACTCTTCAATATGGCCTTTGATAATTTTTTCGATGGCGTACCCATGCAGGCCCTGGTGGTGGTAAAGGGTCAGGAGTATCCAGGGGGCAGCCAAGTTGCTCATGTTTTTACCGGAACAGGGGCAGTTTTCAATATTATCGATCACGCCGAAGTAGTCTCCATCCGTGTAAAACACATTGTCCATATATGCTACAATGTATAATATAACATCCAGAATATTCAATCAACAAAAAAAGCGGCAGAAGACGTCCTTCAAAAATGGACCGGCTCAACGCCGACGCCAATCTCGGCCCGGACAGGTATTTAAGGACGTCCCTGGCAGGTCAGCCGCTCTCTTCCATGGGCTTGAACTTGATCCCGACCAGGGTGGCCAGGATGACCAGGGTCGTGGAGATGAAAATCATCATGATGCCCAGGGCCGAGAGCTGCCCCCACAGGCCGTCTTCAGCAAAGCGGAAAATCTGCACCGCCAGCACCTCGGTGCCCGGCCGCGAGAGCACCACCGACAGCGTCAGCTCGCGCACGAACATGGTGGCCATGAGAATCCAGCCCGAGACGATGCCGGGGATGAGCAGCGGGATGACGATGCGGCGCATGGTCGTGAAGGCCCCTGCCCCGCAAACCTGCGAGGACTCCTCCAGGTGGCTGTGGACCTGGATAAAGGCGCTGGTCAGGGGCCGCACACCGTAGGGCAGGTAGGTGGCGATGTAGCCGATGAGCAGCGCCCAGATGGTGGCGTACAGCGGGGTGCGCACGAAAAACCACATGAAGCCCACGCCGACGACGATGCCGGGAAAGGAGAAAGACAGGAAGGACAGGCTCTCCAGGATGCCGGAGGCATAGGAGCGCACCTTGACGATGGCATAGGCCACGAACACCGACAGAACTATCCCCAGGGTGGCGCCCACCACACCCAGAAAGACGCTGTTTTTCAGCGAAAGGACGGAAATCGGGTCTTTGATCACCTCGATCCAGTGCTTCCAGCTCATCATGGAAAAGGCCTTGAGGCTGGGGACCATGGAGTACGGCACCAGCGAGGTGTAAAACAGCACCAGCACCGGAAGTACTATCAGCAGCAGGGAGAGGATGCCCACCACGCCGAACAGGGGGTAACGAGCCTTTTTCAGTCTGATGACCGTGGGGCGGTACCCCCGGCTGGAGATGGTGACGTACTTCTCGCTCTCGGAAGTCAGGTAGCGGTAGAGGTAGATCAGCGTGATGGAGGTGACCAGCACGCTCATGCCGATGGCCGCCGCCTTGCCGAAGTCGGCGGCAAAGCCGGTGGCGATGGACTGGTAGATGTGCGTGGCCAGTACGTATATACGCCCGGGCATACCGATCACCGAAGGCACCGCAAAGGATGCCAGGCTCCTCACCAGCGACAGGATAAAGGCCGCCAGGATGGCCGGCCGCAGCACTGGCAGGGTAACCTTGAAAAGGGTACGCAAAGTACTTCCGCCGCAGACCCGCGAAGACTCCTCCAGGGCTACGTCGAAAGAGGCCATTGCGGGCGCCAGGATGAGGTAGGCGATGGGCAGGTCCAGCAGGCCTTCTACGAGGATCATGCCCTGCAGGGAGTAGATGTTGATGGCCGCGTTTTCCAGGCCCAGCACCTGGCGCAGGAACAGGTTGATCAATCCGTTGGAGGGGTTGAGCAGCAGCACCCAGCTGACCGAAAACAGGATGTGCGGGATCATCATGGGGATGATGGAGATGATCCGGAAGAGGAACTTGAAAGGGATGTCGGTGCGCGTGTTGAGGTAGACCAGCAGCAGCGCCAGGCCGGTGGCCACGGCCGACGACCCCAGCACGAAGATGATGGTGTTAATGATGATGCCGGCCAGTTCCGGGTCGGTGTAGGCCTGAATGTACTTGTCCAGGGTGAACTGGCCGAAGGCACCCAGGCCGGTGGAAAAGCTGCCGAAGACCAGCATGATCACCGGGCACACGGTCAGGAAGCCGACGATGACGATCAGCGCCGGTGTCAGGAGGGATTTGCGGTTGCCCATGGCGTGCGCCTCGACTACTTCGAAACCAGGATGCAGTTGTTGGGGTCCACCGTGAAGCTGGCCGTGTCCCCGGCCCGGATATCCGAATCCGGCTCGGTCTTGATGAACAGCTTGAGGTCGTTGACCGTGATCTCGCCCTCGAAGGCCTCGCCGATGAAGACCAGCTCGTCGATGCGGCCGCTGAACACGTTCTGCGCCCGCTCGGCGTCGCCGCGTTTCAGGCGGATGAACTCGGGTCGCAGGCAGAGGGTCACCCGGTCGCCGGCGTTGAGTTCGTCGTGGCGGCGGCAGGCCACCCTGCCCAGGTCGCATTCCACCACGGTCAGGTCGTCCTGCTGGGACGTCACCACGGCATCGATCAGGTTGGTACGTCCGATGAAATCCACGACGAACCGGTGGGTGGAGTTGAAGTATATCCTCCGCGGTGTGCCGGTTTCGATGATCCGTCCGTGATTCATGACGGCCACCATGTCCGAAAGCGCCAGGGCCTCGATGCGGTCGTGGGTGACATACACCGCCGTTATTTTGAAATCGGTTAGGAAGGCGCGCAGCTCCTTGCGGGTTTCCTCGCGCAGCTTGGCGTCCAGGTTGGACAGCGGCTCGTCGAAGAGGATGACCTTGGGTTCGGCCACTAGGGCGCGGGCCAGGGCCACCCGCTGCTGCTGCCCGCCGGACAGCTTGGTGGCCGGCCGGTCCTCGAAGCCCTCCATCTGCACGAATCGCAGGGTCTTGGCTACCCGCCCGCGGATCTCTTCCCGGGGCAGCCCGCGGGTCTGCAGCGGGTAGGCCACGTTGTTGAAGACGTTCATGTGCGGCCAGATGGCGTAGGTCTGGAACACCATACCCAGCGCGCGGTTTTCGGTGGGCACGTAAATGTGCCGCTCCTGCGACCACACGGTCTCACCGCCGATCTCGATCTCGCCCCTGTCGGGTGACTCCAGTCCCACGATGCAGCGCAGCAGGGTGGTCTTGCCGCACCCGCTGGGCCCCAGCAGGGTGAAAATACGGTTGGCCGGAATGGTCAGGTCGATGTTGTCCAGCGCCTTGATCACCTGTCCGCTGGAGTGGTAGTGCTTGCTGACGTTTTTGATGCGGATTTGCATGGCGGTCTGCCTGTGCTGGCGGCCCGCCCGCTTGCGCTCCGGCATACGTGCGGGCCTGGGGCGGGCATTTTTATGAGGCGCTGAAGATCTGCTTGAACTTGGCGCCCCAGCTACGGATTTCCTTGTCCGAGAGGGTGCGGATGGGAATCACCTTGACCTTGTCAATGCCGTCAATGGGCGGGAAAACCCCCGGGGCCAGCACGTATTCACCGACGTTTTTGGCCAGCATGCCCATGGCCTTCTTGGAGAGCCAGTAATTCATGAACAGGCCGGCGGCGTTGGGATGCTTGGCACTGGATGAAAGCGCGATGCCCCGCGGGGTGCCCAGCAGGGGCTGGCTGACCCGGGCCCAGTCTAGGGGCGCCGGGGCCTTGGTGATGATGTACTTGGGCATGGAGATGCCGATGAGTTTCTCGCCGCTTTCGATGGGCGCCGGCGTGGGACCGAAGGATTTTACGAACATGGGCCGGTTGGCGGCCAGGCCCTTGAGAAACTTCATCCACTCTGCCTCGGACTTGAAAACGTTCTCCTTGAGCCCCACCAGCCAGGCGATGGTGGTGGCATGGGTGGCCGGGTTGGCCATGACGATCTTGTTTTTCCACTTGGGGTCGGTCAGGTCCTCGTAACGCTTGGGCACGTCGGCCGGCTTGACCCGATCCTTGTTGTAGATCAGGGCCACGTACTCGATGCCGAACACCTGGATCGCATCGTCCTTGCGCGTCCAGTCGGGGTAGTCAGCGGCGGCCGGGGACTTGTAAGGCGCCAGGACCCCCTTGGCCTTGAGCATCTCCATGACCGGCAGCGGGGCCTGTAGCACATCGGCCATAAGCTTTCCGGCCTGGAACTCCGTGAGCACCGTGGGCAGGAATTTGGAGGTCGAGATGCGCGTGTACTTGCCCTTGAGCCCGGTCTGGGCGTTGAAAGCGTCCATGATGGACGGACAACCCACCACCCGACCGCCCTGATGGGTCCGTGGGGGTCTGTGGCAAAACACCAGAAAGCTGTTGGGTTGCGGGCAGGGTCCGCGTTGGTTTTTCAGGGACGTCCATAGGTCGGCATTGGTGGTGCCCACATCCGCTCTGGACACGACGACGGCCGAGGTGGTAGAAAACCTGCTGGTTCACCTGAAGCGGCGCTGCACCATTCTGATGGTCTCCCCACTAACTGGACCAGGTACACCGGGTGGCGGACAGAATCACCGAGCTTGCCGACGGATGTCTGATCAGCCGGGCCGCATAATGGTCGTCACACACACGAGAGGAAGGAAACCATGCGCGTACTGTTCTGGTACTGTGATCGATTGGCGTGGCAGCCGGCCATGAAGACGCTGGAAGACGCCCCGCCGGCCGAGGGGGCGGATTTCGAGAAGGTGGTCGTGGCCTTCGTGCACGTAGAGCCCGGGGACGTGGAAAAGGGCAGTTCTACCGAGACCAAACTGGTCAAGAACAGCAAGTGGTTGGCACGCAAATGGGAGATCCGGCGGGTGATCCTGCACTCCTTCACCCACCTGGCCGAGGAAAAGGCCGGCCCGCAAGCCGCCCGGGCGCTGCTCGACCGTGCCCAGGCCCGCCTGCGGGAAGCCGGCTACGAGACCGTGCAGACCCCCTACGGCTATTTCCTCGACCTTCGGATCGAGGCCCCCGGTCGGCCCCTGGCACGCATCTTCAAGCAGTTTTAGCCGCCCCCAAAAGGCCGGCATTTCCCGCCCCTCCGAGGGGTTGCAGGGCGCCGGTAGCGGCTCCCCATTTGCCGGCCGGTTTGGGAAAACCACAGGAGGGGCAAGAAATCCACCGGCGGCCAAAGACGCGCTGTTCTGCAAGCGGGATTTTGGCTGCACCCGGTCAGCGCGGCCGCGTAACTTCGTCCACCAAGTAGAGGATCGAGCGGTAGGAAATGCCGCTGTGGGCCGTCAGGCCGATTTCGCAGGTGCGGCTGGTGGAGTACCCGGCCGTCACCTCCGGCGGCAGCTGCTCCTTGAGCCGGCGCAGGCCGTGGCGGTTGAGCTCCGGCACGGTGAACCCGCGGTCGCCGGCGAACCCGCAGCAGTTGACCTCCGGTGCCACCACCTTGTCGGCGCACATGCCGGCCAGGCGCAGGAAGTCCTGTTCCAGGCCCATCTTGCGGGCGCTGCATACGGTGTGGATGGCGACGGTGGCCGATCGCTTTTCAAACCGCAGGCACGGCGCCAGGTGCGACAGGGTAAAGCCGATGGGTTCGAAGAGCTGCAGGCGGCTGTCCAGGGTCTCGCGCATGTGCAGCAGGCAGGGGCTCGTGTCGCAGAGCACCGGCAGCCGGCCACCTTCGCTGGCATCCAGCAGGGCGGCCTGCAGGTCGTATTCACGCTCACGCGCGGCCTGGCGCAGCCCCTTGCTGGCAAAGGGCATGCCGCAGCACAGGCGCTCGACCTTTTCAGGCGTGACCACGGTAAAACCGGCCTTTTCCAGCAGGGCGCAGGTCACCCGCACCAGGGACGGCAGGCCTTCACGGCGGGCCGGTCCCATGGTGCGGCTGATGCACGACGGCAGGTAGACGACACGTTTCTTTCCCCAGCGGGCATTTTTCGGGAGCCGGCCGGCCGGCCGCGGCATGGCCGGCGTCCACAGCGGGATGCGCCCCCGGGAAAGGGTGTGCAGCCGCCGGGCCGCGTCGGCCATGGGCCGACTACCCAGGGCGCCGTGGGCCAGGTCGAGAGCCGCCAGAGCGCCGCGGGCTGCGGCAGTGACCGTGTCCATGTGCGCGCCGATTTTTCGGGCGGCCTGCCTGGCCAGGGGTCCCGAAGCCTGTTCGCGCAGCACCTTGACGAGGCCGCCGGTGTCGATATCCACCGGGCAAGTGGTGGCGCACAGGCCGTCGGCGGCGCAGGTGCGCTCGCCGTGGTAGACATACTCCCGCTGCAGTTCGGCCAGGCGGCGGGGGTTTTCGCCGCTGCGGTTCAGCCGCGCCATCTCGCGAAAAACGGCGATGCGCTGGCGGGCCGACAGGGTCAGCCCGTGGGACACGCAGCTGCGCTCGCAGAAGCCGCACTCGGTACAGGTGTCCACCAACTGGTGGGCCACTGGCATGGGTTTAAGGTTCTTGAGGTGCGCCTCGGGGTCCGCATTGATGATCACACCAGGGTTTAGCAGGTTTTCAGGGTCGAAAAGCGCCTTGATGCCGCGCATCACCGCGTACACCTCGTCGCCCCACTCGCGGCGCACGAAGGGCGCCATGTTGCGGCCCGTGCCGTGCTCGGCCTTGAGCGATCCGTCGTAGCGATCGATGACCAGAGAGACCACCTCGTCCATGAACCGCCGGTAGCGGTCCAGCTCCGACGGATCTGTAAAGTCGGGCGTCAGCACGAAATGTACGTTGCCGTCGAAGACATGACCCCAGATGATGGTGTCTCGGTAGTCGAAGCGGCCGAACAGCTGCTGCAGGTCCTCCAGGCAGCGTGGCAGGTGCTCCAGGGGTACGGCGATGTCCTCTATGATGACCGTGGTGCCGCCGGGGCGGCCGGTGCAGGCCGATGGGAAGATGCCCTGGCGCACTTTCCACAGGGCGTCGATCTGCTGCCCGTCTGCGGTGAATTCAAATGCCCGCACCTTCGGGAACTGCTCGAAACCCGCCAGGATAGCGCCGATCTGCTCTTCCAGGGCCTCTGCACTGTCGGCGTCGGTTTCCACCAGCAGGGCCGCGGCACCTTCACCCAGGCCGCGGATGTAGGGCGGCATGCCGGGCTTGTCCTGCACCGCGGCCAGGGCCGCTCGGTCCATGAGTTCGGCAGCGGTCACGCGGCAGGTTTTGAGAACCTCCACGGCCCGGCAGGCATGCGAGATATTCGGAAACAGCATCAGGCAGGCGGCGCGGAGGCGGGCCACCGGGACGGTGCTGAAAGTGACCTCCGAGATGAAACCCAGGGTGCCCTCGGAGCCGATCATGAGGTGCTCGATGATGTCGATGGGATCGCTGTAGTCCAGCAGGGCGTTGACGCTGTAGCCGGTGGTGTTTTTGATGCGGTATTTGCGGGCGATGCGCTCCCCCAGTTCCGGCTTGGCCCGCAATCCGTCGGCCAGACGCGCCACCCCTGCGATGAGGTCCGGCCGTTCTTGGCGGAAAGCCTCGCGGCTGGCCGCATGGCGGGTGTCCAGGACAGTGCCGTCCACCAGCACCAAGCGCATGCCGGCCAGGGTGCCCATGCTGTTTTCGGCAATGCCGCTGGACATGCCGCAGGAGTTGTTGGAGACGATGCCGCCGATCTTGGCCGCGTTGATAGAGGCGGGATCGGGCCCGATCTTGCGGCCGTATGGCGCCAGAAGGCGGTTGGCCTCGATGCCCAGCAGGCCGACGCCCAGGTCCACGCGGCGGCCCCCGTCGGATATTCGGCTCTGGCGCCAGCCGTCCTCGTCCAGCAGCACCAGCACCGAGTCGCTCAGGGCCTGGCCGGAGAGACTGGTGCCGGCAGCGCGGAAAGTCAACGGCAGGCAAAGCCCCCGGCAGGCGGCCAGCACGTCCCGGACCTCGGCCTCGTCGCGCACCTTGACGACCACCTGCGGCGTCAGGCGGTAGAAGCTGGCGTCCGTGCCGAAGGCATATGTGCGCAAGGGATCGGTAAAGAGCCGTTTTTCAGGAATGCGGCGGCGTAGCTCGGCCACCAGCTCGGCGTAGCGGTCGTCGGGCATGGCGTGCTCCTTGTATGGGGCCTGTACAAATCACCGATTACGATACCATCATGGAAAATACACGCCCGCACGTTGTCCGTCAAGAAGGCAGTCTTTCCAGGCCAGGGCTATCGCAAGCCTTGTAGTAAGGGCACTCCGGGCCGGCGCACTCGCTGTTCAGACCCCGCTGGGTACAGCGCGTTCGGCCCGCCGCCGACAGCGGCACGGGCAGCAGCAGCCGGGACAGTTCGGCGGACTTGTGAAGCGCCGTCCAGGTCTCGCGCTGGCAGCAGCGGGCGGCCTTTACTTCGGAGGATGCCTGCAGCAGCTGCGCGGTCACATGCTGCACGATCTGGCGCTCGTCGGCCTTGACGGGGTTGCTCTGCAGCAGCAGGGCGAAGGCGATGCCCACGCCCAGGGCCGCACCGCAGGCGCCCCAGAAACCGCAGCTTCCGCCGGGCACGCCACGGCCGCGTTCGATGGCCGACAGGATCTCGTCCTCACCGGCCGCACCGCCGCTGTTGCGATAGGCGGACACGATCACGCCCGGCAGCGCAAAGTGATGCTCCGGGCCGTGCATGGGCACCGCCGGATGGCGCCGGATACGGTTTAGAAGGTCGATCATGTCCGTTTCCGTGGACGTCAGGCACAGGTGCTGAACGACGCTGAAGGCGTCGCGGCTGTGGCAGCTGTCGCAGACGAAATGTCCCTGCTCACAAACCGCATTGGCCAACTGCACCGCGCCACAGAACGCGCAGGGCTCATGCCGATCACGTTCCAGGTACACCAGCTCCGCGCCGCAGCGCATGCAACCGGTCCGGGATTTTCCCCCGGGCGTAAGGAAGCGGTCGGCCGACGGTATGGCCGTGTCGGCCGGCCCCGCCCCGGCAACCGTATCGCGCTGTTCGGGAGGCGTATGACAGGCACAGGTGTTTTCCGAGGCGGCATTGACCGCACCGCCCTCGTCGTCCAGCAGCAGAATGGCACCGGCATCGTCCAGCTGCTCGCTCCAGTCCAACTCAGTTCGCCGGCCTCGCAGCAGCAGTTGGCCCGCGTCGGTGATCACGCCGGCATAGGGGCCGGGATAGATCACGCTGCGGCGCACCGCCGGCGCCGGGCGGAAGGCGGCATATGTCAGTGAGTAAAAAGCGTGCCCCTGCACGCGGCGGTAGAAGAAACGTTTGATGATGTGGATGTTCTCGAAGCTCACGCCCTCCAGCAGCGCCAGCAGGCGGTCCTGCACCATGGCGCCGGCGATGCACTCGCCGCGCAGGGCCGGGTCGTTGGCAATGGCGGGAGGAAAGGGGCGGTCGGTGACCACGTCGGAGATCACCAGGCGCCCGCCGGGCTTCAGGATGCGGTAAATCTCGGCCAGGGTTTGGCGCTTGTCCTCGCTCAGGTTGATGACGCAGTTGGATATGACCGCATCGGCAAAGGCGTCTTCCAGGGGCAGGTTCTCGAGATAGCCCTTGCGAAAGGACACGTTGCTGTAACCCAGGTGTCGGGAGACGCTTTTGGCGGCCGCACGCGCGCGCGCCAGCATGTCGTCGAGCATGTCGATGCCGATGACCCGCCCGGCGGCGCCCACCTGCCGGGCGGCAATGAAGCACTCCACGCCGGCGCCGCTGCCCAGGTCGACCACGGTCTCACCGGATCGGAGGTCGGCGTCCATGACCGGACTGCCGCACCCGTAAGAGCGCACCCGGGCTTCGGCCGGTATGTGGGCCACATCGGATTCCGGATAACAGACCGGGTTCCGGATGTCGATTTTGGGTTCGCGGGCGGCTTCGGTGTAGAATTCCCCCACCACGCGGCGGGTGGCCGACAGGGTCAGTACGCAGTTGGAGTGCGTCAGCGCCACGCCGTCACCGGCGAGGTGGCACTGCAGCAGGCGGTCGCCCATCTTCAGCCGCACCTGGGGCCAGGTCGTCTGGCGCCCCCGACGGGCAGCCTCGGCGATACGCCACAGGGCCACGCGGTTGTACAGCGGCACGTAGGGGTCGTGACCGGTGAAATCGCCGCCGGCGTAAAAACTGTGGTCGATGTCGCCGCCCCCCACCAGGTACTTTAGGGGGTTGCGGGCATAGCGCGGTTCCCGGATAAGCGAGCGCCGGCGCAGATCTTCGAAGAGCGGGCTCTGGCGCCACAGCCGCTCAAGCCCCTGGTCGATGTGGCCGCCGCAGGCCGCGTCCTGCCCCACCAGGGCCGGCGTGGGATACACGCGCCCGTCCGGCCCCACGGCCAGTGACTCCCAGGCCGCGTTTCCCAGATCGTGGCGGGTTCCCGGTGCCGAAAACACCTGGGACTCCAGGCTGCTGATGTTGTCAATGGGCACGCCCTGCCGGGCCGCCCTCTCCTGGGCGGCGGCCAGGCCGGCAAACAGGGTTTCCGGTGTCACGAAATCCGCAGGCCGCGCGCTGCCGGTGACCAGCAGCCACAGGTAGTGCACCGAGGCGGCCTGCCAGCGGGCGGCCAGGTCCACGACATCGGCCATCTGGTGCACGTTGCCGGCATGCACCGCCATGGCCAGGGAGGCCTCGGTGCCCAGCTCCGGCAACAGGGTCATGACTGCGGAGAGCTGCGCAAAACTCCCCCGCCCGCGCAGGTAGTCGTGGATACCATCGATGCCGTCCACGCTGATCTGGAAGTGCAGCCGGTCGGTGGGCAGGTTTTCCAGCAGTCTGCGCCGGGACGGAATCAGCAATCCGTTGCTCAGGATTACCAGCAGCGTGTCATCGTGGTCCACCAGCACCCGGCGGCAGACGCTGCCGATATCCGGGTGCATGAGGGGCTCCCCGCCGGTGAGGTAAAAAATGCGCGTTCCCAGGGCATAGGCTTCCGATATGATCTGTGAAATCCTCTCCAGGGGCAGCGTCGCGCGGGTGGCGGCGGAACAGGAGAAAAGACAGTGGCGGCACTGCAGGTTGCAGCGGTCGGTAATGTGCAGCCAGCACTCCCGCAGCGCGTTGAGCGACAGCAGGGCCGCTCTTCCTGCATAGGGTCCCCCGTTGGTTTCGGGAATCAGCGACAGAAACTGCTCGATGCGCAGCAGCCCCATGGCGCTGTCGCCGTTTCGCGACACCGACAGCTGCGCCAGCACTTCACGGGCATCTCCGTCCCGGGCCAGCTGTCGCAGAAGCGCGTCTCCGCTGGTGCTGGGCACCAGCCAGTCGGGCCCCTCGGGGAAAACATAGATGGGTATCCCCTCCCAGGAAAGCCGCTTCCATTGATGTATATACTCAAGCGTGTGCATGGATATCACCTCGAAATTCGAAGGTTCTATCAGGAGAAATACTGTTGCGATGTTGCCCGGCGTCGTCTGCAAAACGAGGTGATTCCCCCGCGTCGACCACCCTGCTGGAACAGGCAGGCGCTCTGCCGTCTTCTGTCGCCGTCCGGGGTAAAACCTTACACAACAGCTGCGACCGGACGGCAGTTCCTGCTTTGCACTTTGCCGGGTTTGTGATAGGCAGCTTTTAAAAAATTCATGGTATGATATCATTTTTTGAGTAAAGTGTGAAACGGCATTCCTGATTATTTTGTCTGCCAGACGGCAAGCCATAGGGCCGTTCAGACAAAAAGACACCCCCCATGACAGATCAGAGGTCACGGCCGAAAAAGAAACGCCTCACCCTTTCCACCTGTATCCTGCTGGGGGTGGTGTTCGGCATCCTGAGCGGTATCCTCTTCGGCGAATACTGCGCACCCCTCGAAGTCATCGGCAACGCCTTCATCGGCCTGCTGCAGATGACCATTCTGCCCTACATCATTGTCTCCCTGATCCTGGCCATCAGCGCCGAGGCCGGATCAGCCTGGTCGCTGCTCTACCCCCAGTACGGCGTGGTGATTCCCAAGCCCAGGATAGCCACCTACCCCGCGGGGTACGGCGTGGCCATGGGAAACCAGAATCTGCTCATATATCTCAACAACTGGCTGACCGTGACGAAGAACAGCAACCGCGCCCGCAGGGCGTACGACCGCTGGATCCTGGGAAAAGGCGCCGAAGAAAAAAAGCCGCGCTGGTCGGTGATCCGCAACGTCCTTCACCTGGTCAAATAAAATACAGGGCCGCTGGTTTCCATGGGGACGGCCACGCCACTCTCCCGGAAAAACCGCACGGCCCTAGTGGTGCTTCAGGTCCGGAGGAATCGGCCCCCCGGCTTATTTGAACAGCTTGCCGCCAAAATTTTCCATGATCTCTTCGATTTCTTTGGCAAAGTGCTCCAGGAACTTGTCCATCTTCTCCCCTTCGGCCGTCATAACCTTTTCAGATATACGCGCTGCCTTTTGGTAGGCCCTTTCGAATTCATGATCGTCGAGTCCGCTGATCTCCTTGGCGTCTTCCTTGGAAATGTGCCCGGTGTGGGCAAAAACAGAAGCCAACACCCCGCTGAGATGTTTCACTTTCTCCTTGGCCATTCTTACCTCCCTTGTAGAATTTCCCCTGCATGACGGGCCGGCGGCGGAATCCGGGCCCAACGAAAATTGCAGCTATATTTAGACCGAAAAGTCCCTGAATGCAAGCTGCGACACCCTCCGGACAGGGCATGAAAAAGCATTTCCAGGGAAAAACCGGTTGACAAATATATTAGTATGCTAGTATATCAGTTCCACTCGGCATGTCCGCCCCCGTTGTCGGCTCATGCATGCGGGCCCGATCACCCGTATTATGCATCGGACGACGATAGGGGAGGGAAAATCTCAATTCTGCGGCAGGGTCAGCTCCCCGCGGCTGCCTGTTGAGGGTCGGCGCGGGAGCCTGCCCCTGCGACCTGGAAAGGAGGAGATCATGAAGAAAGCCGTATGTCTTTTTCTGATGGCAGCCCTGCTGCTGCCACCGGCTGTGGGATTGGCCGCCGGCGAGCCCAAAGACACCCTGGTGTACGCGGCCTACGCGGATATCAAGGACTGGGATCCCTCGGTGGCGTTTTCCATGGAAATCATCATGCTGCTGGGGGTTTACGAGCCACTGGTGTGGTACAACCCGCCCGGTTCGGCTGAGCAGCTGCGCCCTGCCCTGGCCACCTCCTGGGAAAAATCGGCCGATGGCTTGACCTGGACCTTCCACCTGCGCAAAGGGGTCAAATTCCACGATGGAGAACCCTTCAACGCCGGGGCGGTCAAATACAGTATCGAACGCACCATGAAAATGAAAAAGGGCGCTTACTACATCTGGTCAGCCGTCAAGGAACTCAAAGTGGTGGATGACAACACCGTGCAGTTCATCCTCAAGGAGCCGGCGCCCATCGACCTGATTGCCTCCTCCCAGTACGGCGCCTACATCTTTTCCCCCAAGTCGGCGGAAAAGGGCACCGAATGGTTCATGCAGGGCCACGACGCCGGCACCGGGCCCTACCGCGTTGCCAGCTGGGAGAAAAGCCAGCAGGTGGTGCTGAAGAAATTCGACCATTACTGGGGCGGCTGGTCCGGCCAGCACTTCGACCGCGTCATCTTGAAAGTGGTGCTCGAAAAGTCCACCCAGGTCCAGATGATCAAGAGCGGTGAAGCCGATTTCGCCTCGCTGGTGCCGGTAGACGCCCTGCAGGCCCTGAAAAAAGCGCCCGGGGTCGAGGTGCTGACCCCCACATCGTGGAAAAACTCCATGTTTCTGATCAACACTCAAAAGTTCCCCACCGACAACCTCAAGATCCGCAAGGCCCTGTGTTACGCCTGGGACTACGATGCGGTCATAAAGTCCATTTACAACGGGCTGGCCTCGCGGGCCGAAGGCCCGGTACCCAAAACCATGTGGGGGCACAACCCCAACCTGCCGAAATACGACTTCAACCTCGACAAGGCCGCCCGGCTGATCGAGGAAAGCGGTATCCCCAAGGACAAGCTCAAACTCACCCTGGCCTATATCGCCACCTCTCAGGAGTATGAAAATTGCGCCCAGCTGCTGCAGGCCAACCTGGCCAAAATCGGGGTCCAGCTGGAACTGCTGCCGGGTCCCTGGGGCACCAT
>CAYUAQ010000055.1:0-25970 GCA_964442705.1 uncultured Desulfobacteraceae bacterium | reverse complement strand
GTGCGGACGGGGGTGGCGCCCTCTTTGAGGGTCCCCATTTTCAGGCCCTTCTTGCCGTCCAGGGTCTTACCCTGTTCGTCTTTTTTCCAGATGGGCAGGCCCCACTCCTCGAACAGGTGCACGGAGTCGTCCACGTGGCATCCCAGCGAGTAAATCAGGTCTTCACGCACGATGCCCATGAGGTCGTTTCTGACCATGCGCACGTAATCCTCAACGGTGTTTTCGCCGATGTAAGTGTTGATGGCCGAAAGGCCCTGGGCCACGGCGCCGCTGCGCTCCAGCGCGGCCTTGTCCACCAGCAGCACGGTCTGATCGTCTTTCATCCACTTTTTGACCTCAAAAGCGGCCCCGCAGCAGGCCATACCACCGCCCACGATCAGGATATCGACCTCGCGTTCCTCAACTTCCGGATCCCTCACCGCCTTGATTTCACCCAAAGGTTTGTTCGGTAATGCCATATCAAGTCCTCCTTAAAAATTCATATATGCATTGAGAAAGGAAAATGATCCTGTTTTGGACAGGTTAGAGCAGCTGGTCCGGCGACGGTTCGCACAGCTGTTTACCGTCGGCCTCCTCGGTGGCCAGCAACGGACCCTCGAGATCCTGTCCCTTCAGATCCAGATAAGCATTGGCTGTACCTTCAGGTGTGGTGCGGATGGGGAATTTGAACCGTTTGATAACACCGTTTCTGAACTTGCAGGTCCACATGACGTCTTCGGTGCCCAGCATGGGCATGATGCTGCTTCCCAGGGGCACAAAGTCCGCATACCCCCGAACCTCGATGGCCTGGGTGGGGCAGATTTTGACGCAGGAAAAGCACTCCCAGCACTGATCCGGCTCCTGGTTGTAAGCTTTCATCTCATTGGGTTCGAGCACCATCAGGTCGTTGGGGCAAATGTACATACAGGCGGTTTTGTCACCACCCTTGCAGCCGTCACATTTCTCCTGAATGACAAAACTTGGCATTGATTATACCTCCTGACTGGTTTGAATTAGGATGACCCGATTGCTAACAATTTAACCTTAATTATACCCTTTTCCCTTTTGCACCCCCTTCCTTAAGATGGAGTCCGAAAAAACTTTTCGGCTGGTTTGATGAGTTGGGCGAAATGCATGCGGCAGGTGAAAAAACTCCCCCGGAAACACACCGGCCGCCATGGTTTTCAAAGCAAAAATAGATGCTTTAAAATCAAAAAACTGGTAATTGTTGCAAGTTGATATCATTATCATTGGCAATTTATATTGTCAAGGATTTTAAATAGCTGGGAGCCAAAAATAGAATACGGTTCCGGGCAGATGACCAGAACCTACATATGGTCTGCAAAAAACCTTGGAACCACAATATGTGGGCAAAAAAGGGGGATATGCCGACACAATTCAGGCGGCCGGAAGCAGCGCAAATTTTGAGCCCAATTTTCACAATGATCCATGCACATCTTGAGCGCCGGCAACGGATGAACACCGAACGATTCGGCGCTTCGATTTTGGGCTGCAGGGCATTTTTGATTGACGGCCGGGGCATCCAGCATGTAGAGGCTGTACCATGATGAAGCGCCTCTGCAACGGTGAAACCTTCCAGTTCGGCTGTCATCGGCAGGTGCCCTGCTTCAACGAGTGCTGCCGGGATCTCAACCAGTTTCTGATGCCCTACGACATACTGCGCCTCAAACGCGGGCTGGGCCTGGACTCGCGCGTTTTCCTGGAACGCTTCACCCGCCAGCACATAGGACCCCGCTCGGGCCTGCCGGTGGTCACCCTGGCGCCCGGCGACGCCCTCAGCCTGACCTGCCCGTTTGTCACCCCTCGAGGGTGCCGCGTCTACGCAGACCGCCCCTCCTCCTGCCGAACCTACCCTCTGGTGCGCGTACTTTCCCGCTCCCGGGCCACGGGCAAGGCCGAGGCCTCCTACCTCCTGTTGAAAGAACCCCACTGCCGGGGCTTTGAACAGACAACCAACCAGAGCGTGTCCCAGTGGGTCGAAAACCAGCAGATCGGGCCCTACAACCGCTTCAACGATCCCATGCTGGCCATCATCAGCCTGAAAAACCAGCGACACCCCGGCCCGCTGGATGCGGCCGCCCGACAGCTCTTCCGCCTGGCCTGCTACGACCTGGATTCCTTTCGCCGGGCGATCCGGGAAGACTGTCTGCCGGACGGGGGCAGGCCGGGGGAAAAACTGCTGCGGGCAGCAGAGTCGACCGACGAGAACCTGCTGATGGAGGGCTATCGTTTCCTGGAAAAGGAATTGTTCAAAGGGGGGTCGTGATATGAAAATCGAGGGCAGAACCGCCCTGGTGCTGGGCGCCGTCAAGGGCATCGGCAAGGCCATTGCCCTGGACCTGGCGCGGCAGGGGGCCCAGGTGGCGGTGAACTATTTCGACTGGGAAGAGCACCTTCCGGCGCTGCACCGGGATTTCGACCAAATCGGCTGTCGCCCCCTGATTCTGCAGACCGACCTGCTGGACACCGACCGCATCGCGCCCATGGTGGATCGGGTGATCCAACGCTTCGGCCGGCTGGACATCCTGGTCAACAACATCGAGCGTGGCGGCTGGCCCGTGGTGCACGGCCCCTATGTACGGGAACAGTGGGACCTGGAGCAGGCCACCACCCTGCGGGCCAAACGCTGGGTCTTCGAGGCCGCCCTGCCGCACCTCAGGGCCGCCGGCGAGGCGGTGGTCGTGAACTTCTCGTCCATCGCCGCCCTGGTGGGTCGCAGCGGCCCGGCGGGCCTCATCTTCAACGACGGTTACGCGGCCGCCTGCCGGGCGGTGTCGTCTTTCACCGAGGCCTGGGCCCGGCAGGGCGCCCCCGAGGTGCGCGTCAACGAAATCATGCTGGGCATCGTGGAGACCCGCCACGGCCCGGGTACCCGCGGCTGGGGGCTGCTGGAAGAGGGCCAGCGGGCCGCCGTCGTGGACCACACCCCGCTGGGCCGCATCGGCACTCTGGACGACGTGGTGCGGGCGGTGCGGTTTCTCATCGCCGACGCGCCCTTCATGACGGGCAGCGTACTGCGCCTGGACGGCGGCTACGTACTGGGCGGCGACCCGGTACCGCCCATGCCCAGCGGGGTTGTTTAGCGCGGCACGATCTCTTTCGAGCGGATCCCCCAGACGTACAGCTTCACCCAGGCGAAACCGATCTTGAGCAGTTCCGCGTCGCTGGTGCGGGCCTTTTTGGCCAGCTTCGAGGGCACCCGGTAGCGTTTCAGGAAACTGCTGTGGAAGACGAAATCGCGGAAGCGGTCCATGTTGTAGGTGGCCATGAAGGCCATCTTGCCCTTGGGGCTTTCCAACCCCCCCGGTCCCCAGGGATCGCGGTAAAACAGTCCCTTGACCTCGGCCCAGCGCGCCGTCATGCGGTGGTAGACGCCGGCCTGCTGGTCCCGCTCCCAGGTGGCGGGGGTCCACTGCCGGGTGCTGTCCTGTCCCCGGCAGAAATCCGGCGGCCGGAAGAAATGCACGATTTCGCGCGGCCGGCCGTCGTCGCCGAAGACCACGCCCTGCTCCACCGGGAAGGTGCGGCAGGTGTCGGGCCGGTCGGGGTATACGGCACACCCCCCGGGCGTCAAAAACGGACAGGTCTTGCCGGGGTTGTCGGCCATCTTGAGCAGCACGTCCGGAAAGAAGCTGCCTTCCCGCAGCACCACGTCGACGTGCCGGTCCAGGAACTGGTCCGAGGAAATGTCCAGGTGGTTTTTCAGGCGGACGACGTCGTAGGGGTAGAGAAACAGGTTCAGGTTGCGACAGCACCGGTTGAAACAGGACACCCCCGGGTGGCAGCGGAAACAAAAGGTGTCTTGCGGTCCCAGACGGCGGCCCGGCAGGCGGTCGAGTTGGACGGGGTCGATGGATTTCATGGCGAAGTTCCGTGGTGCGCCTTGTTCGCTGTTACTCTTTTTGGCGGGTTTCGTGGTTTTCGGGGACCAGCATCTGGGCGATGGTCAGCTTCAGCCGCCGGCGCGGGTCGATGTCGAAGGCCTTCCGGAAATCCCACTCCAGCTCGGCCAACTCCCGGTAAAGGGGCGTGCGATCGAGGGGCACATACGCCATGTGCCCATGGCGTTCGGTAAACAGGGCGCACCCCGGGCCGTGCACCGTCTGCCCGTCGGGCCGCACGAAATGATGGGGCAGCCCGTGCAGCCGGCAGATCATGGTCCGATGGGTATACAGGCCGCACGGTCCGCCTTCGTTGAGGGGGCACATGTAACCGCTTTGCGGGCCTTCGGCGGCGTACGCCCGGCAGACATCGGCCGCCCGGCGGCGAAAGGTGCGCTGCCTGTCTTCGTCGGCGGCGGCCACGCCCTGCAGGAGATAGTAGTATTCCAGGTGAGTGTGGTGATAGAAAAGCGTCCGGCAGCAGTTGTCCTCGCAGCCCGTGCACCGAAAACCGTAGCGCTCGGCTACCCGGCGGTAGGCGTCATCCATCTTCTCGTACAATGCCGCCAGCCTGGCCGTAAGGGCCGCCAGGGGCGGCGATGAGAACGGTATGGGGTCGGGCCGGTACGGGCTTTGCATTGCTCAGATCAGTGGCGAAGGGAAAAACAGCCGTTCGTAAAGGTTCAGGGCATACCGGTCGGTCATGCTGGCGATAAAATCACAGACCACCCGCTTGGTGTCCCGGTCCGCGCCGTTGCAACGGGTCATGTCCAGATTGGTCAGCTCCCGGTCCAGGGCATCGCCGTTTTCCAGAAAGTACGTGTAAAGCTCCGAGAGAATCTTCTTGGCCTTCACAAACTCACTGTGAACCTGCCGGGAACGGTAGACGTTGTCGTAGAGAAAGCTGCGCAGGTCCACCATGGCATCGTGGATACGGGGGCTGAGACGCAGCTCCAAACGGCCGTTTCTGGGTTCACTGTTGGAGATCAGGTCGCGGATCATGGTGGTGGCCCGCGAGGAATGGTTGCTGCCGATAGTCTCCAGGCAGGACGCCGGAACCTGGTCGGTGTGCACGACCCCGCTGCGGATGGCATCGTCCAAATCGTGGTTGAGATAGGCCATGATGTCGGCGATACGCACGATCTGTCCCTCCACGGTGCAGGCCATTTCGTCGGGGTCGTCGGGGATGATCTTGCCGAACCCCTTGGAGTGCTTCAGAATGCCGTCGCGCACCTCGTAGGTCAGGTTGAGGCCCCGGCCGTTGTTCTCCAACACGTCCACCACGCGCAGACTCTGTTCGTTGTGGGAAAAATGGGGATCGAATATTTCCTTCAGGGCCGTCTCGCCGCTGTGGCCGAAGGGCGTGTGGCCCAGATCGTGGCCCAGGGCGATGGCCTCGGCCAGGTCTTCGTTCAGAAACAGGGCGCGGGAGACCGTTCTGGCGATCTGGGCGACTTCCAGGGTGTGGGTCAGGCGCGTGCGGTAGTCGTCGCCCATGGGCGTGAGAAACACCTGGGTCTTATGCTTCAGGCGCCGGAAAGCATTGGAATAGACGATGCGGTCCCTGTCCAACTGAAAGGCGCTGCGCACCGGGCAGGGCTTCTCCGGGTGCAGCCTTCCCCGGGTGGCGGCACTGGGGCAACCGTAGGGCGACATGAAATTCGACTCGCGCCGCTCAAATTCTTCGCGTATGGACATGATCGCCTGGAACCCCGGAAATTGAAGATTTGCCGCTGCCCGCTGCGGCCGCCCCCTTTACATTGTTGCCAAAGAATTTATTTTATCTATAATAAGGATAAATTGCAAAGCATTTCTGGGCCCTTTTATGAACGGACACCACCTTATACTGGGCGAACTGCGGGATTTCATCACCGGCAAAACGCTGCCCGACACCCACGACGAGCGCTACCGGCAGAAACTGGCGCGTTTCCTGGTCGAGCAGCGGGGCTTTGCCCGGCAGGAGATCAAAACGCGGCGCTTCATCACGCTGAACATCGACGGCCGACAGGAGCCGGCCGTGGTGGACCTGGCCGTGGAGATCGAGGGGCGCTGCGGCATGATCGTAAAATACGGACCGGGCTCGCTGGTTACCAGATACCGCCCGGCCTTGGCTGCGTCACGCCTGCTGGCCCCCTACCAGATCCCCTGGGTGGTGGTGACCAACGGGGAAGAGGCCGACATCCTGGACGGCGCCAGCGGCGACCTGCTGGGCAGCGGTCTGGCGGCCATCCCCCCTCGCGACGAGGTGGCGCGGACACTGGCGAGCATGGCATACAACCCCATTTCGGAGAAACGACGACAGGGCGAGGCACGCATCCTGTACTGCTACGAGATCGACGGGCGCTGCCCCTGCGACGGACCCCTATGCGAGATATAGACCACCCGTTTTTCATGCGCAAAGCCCTCCAGCAGGCCCGCTGGGCACTGGACGAGGGGGAGTTCCCGGTGGGCTGTGTACTGGTGCACGCAGGCCGCGTCATCGCCGAGGGGAAACGGGCCGGCAGCCGGCGGCAGAAGCCCGATGAACTGGACCACGCCGAGATGGTGGCCTTGCGGAACCTCGGCAGGCTGTCCGACGACATCGACCGGGGCGGCATCACCCTGTACTGCACCATGGAACCCTGCATGATGTGCATGGGTGCCATCATGCTCAACCGGATCGGCACCCTGGTCTATGCCTATGAAGACGTCATGGGGGGGGCTGCCGGTTTTCCCCGGGAGCGGCTGACGCCACTTTACCGCCTCAGTCCCGTGCAGATCATCGGCGATGTGTTGCGGGAGGAGAGCCTGGCGCTTTTCAAAACTTTCTTCAGTCGTCCGGACAACACCTACTGGCGGTCCAGTCAACTGGCCCGCTACACGCTGTCCCAGCCCTGTCGCCTGACAGACAGCGCAAATTAGGGGCACCAAAGGAAATTTTTCATTTTTTTATTGCTTTTCCCCAGCGCATTATATATGGCACTTGCCAAGATCGTTGCCGCCTGAAAGCGGCAGGCAAGTGTGGTGCGCCCTGTAGAGAACGCCTTTAGCCTGTTACAGCATTAGAGAAACCATGGAGGTGTGAGCATAGCTTTACCGAAACGACCCCGCAGAAATGAAAGATCGGATCGCACGCGAATCAATCGCAACATTCGGGCGAGGGAAGTCAGACTGATCGACCCGGACGGCAACCAGGTCGGTGTCATGCCGACGTACAAGGCCCTTGCCATTGCCGGAGACCACGGGCTCGACCTGGTAGAAATCTCACCGACGGCCACACCGCCGGTGTGCAAGATAATGGATTACGGCCGCTACAAGTACGAGCAGACCAAGAAAAAGCAGGAAGCCAAGAAAAAGTCCACGACTTTCCAGGTAAAGGAAATCAAGGTTCGCCCGAAAACCGGGGAACACGACCTGCAGACAAAAATCGGCCACATTAAAAAATTCATCGGCAGAGGCGACAAGGTCAAGGTCACGGTGATGTTCCGTGGCCGTGAGATCACCCTCACCGACAAGGCCCGGGAGGTTCTGCAGAAAATAGCCGAGGAAACGGCCGAAACCGCTACCGTAGAGCAGATGCCCAAGTTCGAGGGGCGCACCATGATCATGGTGCTGGCCCCCAAATAGCCGGCGCAGCACCCGCCGCTGCCGACACCGGACGGACGGACCCGGTAGGGGCGGGATGACAGCCGCAGACAAAGCCCTGACAGCCCATGGCGTGAGCTGATATTTATTATCGTTCACGCTTTCAATTTTTGTACCGAAGCACCGCTCAAGGAGAGACAACATGCCGAAAATAAAAACTAATCGCGCCGCTGCCAAGCGTTTCAGGAGTACCGGAACCGGAAAACTCGTTTTTCGTAAGTCCCATGCCAGTCACATCCTGACCAAGAAAACCAGCAAACGCAAACGGTACCTGCGGCAAAGCCAGATTGTTGACAAATCCAACAGAAAAGAGATAAAATTATTGCTTCCCAATGGCTGACACGTTCGGCAGTGGGGAATTATCCGCCGATCCGGCCTTGCCGGGCGGGGGATGGGATGCAAAAATCAAGAAATGAAACGGCACCGGTGGGGAGACCCCGCGGGTCCGTGAATCAGGAGAAGGACAATGCGCGTTAAAAGAGGTTTCAAAGCCAGGAGAAGACGCAGGAAGATTCTCAAGTTGGCGCGGGGCTATCGTGGTGGCCGCAGCAAGCTGTACCGCACGGCCGCCGATGCGGTGGACAAGGCGCTCATGTATGCCTACCGGGACCGGCGGCAGAAAAAACGTGACTTCCGGCGCCTGTGGATCAGCCGCATCAATGCCGCCGCCCGCATGAACGACCTGCCTTACAGCAAGTTCATCCACGGCCTCAAGCTGGCGGGCGTAGAGCTGGACCGCAAAGTGCTGGCCGAACTGGCCGTCTCCGATCCCCGGGGGTTTGCACACATCGCCAGACTGGCTTCCGAACAGCTGTAGTGGTCCGGCCGGCGCCGGAAAAGAAACAGAACAGACCGTACCGTGGAAAAATCCATAGACCAAATCCATGACGATGCCCTGCGGGAGATCCAAGCCGCGGCAGATGCAGAGACGCTCAAAAGCCTGTCCATCCGGTACCTGGGTCGCAAAGGCGCCGTAACTGGATACCTGCGCAGCATCTCTCGGCTCCCTGCCGACCAGCGGCCGGCGGCCGGCAAACGCGCCAACGAAGTCAAAAAACTCCTCGAAGCCGCCATTGAAGCGGCGCGCAAACGTATCGAACAGGCCGTCGCCCGGGCCGGCGACGATATCGACGTCTCCCTGCCCGGCCGTCCCGCACGGGCCGGCAGTCTGCACCCCGTGACCCGCGTCAACGACGAAATCTGCGCCATTTTTACCCGGCTGGGTTTCGATATTGCCGAGGGACCGGAAATAGAGAGCGATTATTATAACTTCGAGGCGCTCAATTTCCCCCCTCACCATCCGGCCCGGGACATGCAGGACACCTTCTTCGTATCCGAAACGGTGGTGCTCAGAACCCACACCTCGCCCATCCAGGTGAGGGTCATGGAAAAAACCGCGCCGCCGGTGAAGGTGATCGCCCCCGGCAAGGTCTACCGCTGCGATTCGGATCTGACCCACACGCCGGTCTTTCACCAGGTCGAAGGTCTGCTGGTGGACCGCGATGTGTCCTTCGGGGATCTCAAGGGAACCCTGACCGCCTTTATCCACCAGATGTTCGACGAGCAGATCAAACTGCGATTCCGGCCCAGCTTCTTTCCCTTCACCGAACCCAGCGCAGAAGTGGACATCATGTGTGTCATCTGCCGCGGCAAGGGGTGCCGGGTCTGCTCGCGCACCGGGTGGCTGGAGATTCTGGGTTCCGGCATGGTCCATCCGGCCGTGCTGGAAAATGTCTCTTACGACACGTCCCGCTACAGCGGTTTCGCTTTCGGCGTGGGCGTCGAACGGCTCGCCATGTTGAAATACGGCATCGACGACATTCGCCGGTTTTTCGAAAGCGATCTGCGGTTCTTGTCTCAGTTTTAACGCATCCAGGGCAACGTCGGCAAAATGAAAGTTAGTCTCAGCTGGCTCAAAGAATACACACCGGTAACCATGACGGCCGCGGACCTGGCCGACGCCCTGACCATGGCGGGGCTGGAAGTCGGCGCCGTCGAAGACCGCTTCGACTACCTGACGTCCGTCATCGTCGGTCGCATTACCGGCATAAGCGACCACCCCAATGCCGATCACTTGAAACTGTGCCGGGTGGACACCGGCAGCGAAACGGTCGCGGTGGTCTGCGGCGCCCCCAATGTGGCCGAAGGCATGCTGAGCCCTCTGGCGCAACCGGGCACCCTGCTCCCCAGCGGTATGGTCATCCAGGCCAGCGTCATCCGGGGCGAAACTTCCCAGGGCATGCTGTGCAGCGAGCGTGAACTCGGGCTGGGCAGCGACGCGGCCGGCATCATGGCGCTGGACGCCGCCCTCACCCCCGGGGAAAGCCTGAAGAAAGCCCTGGGCCTGTCCGACCCGGTGTTGGACCTGGAACTGACCCCCAACCGGCCCGATTGTCTCAGCATCATCGGCATCGCCCGCGAGGTCCGTGCCATCCAGAACGGCGAGTTGACCTTGCCGCCGACCGATATCGACGACACCGCCCGGGAGGCGCAGCGGCTCACGTCGGTGACCGTCGAAGACCCGGATCTGTGTCCCCGCTACACCGCACGGGTCTGCGTAGATGTCACGGTGGGACCATCCCCCTTCTGGCTGCAGGACCGGCTGCTGTCCGTGGGCCTCAAGCCCATCAACAACATCGTGGACATCACCAACTTCGTCATGATGGAAACCGGCCAGCCCCTGCACGCCTTCGATCTCGACCGCCTGGAGGAAAACCGCATCGTGGTGCGCACCGCCGGCGCGGTAAAAACCTTCACCACCCTGGACGGCAAAACCCGGGAGCTCAAACCGGAGATGCTGATGATCTGCGACGGCCGCCGCCCCGTGGCCGTGGCCGGCGTCATGGGCGGCCTCGATTCGGAGATCGAAAACGACACCCGGCGGGTACTGCTGGAAAGTGCCTGCTTCAACCCCGCCAGCATCCGGCGCACCGCCAAGGCCCTGGGGCTCAACACCGACGCGGCCTATCGCTTCGAGCGCGGCGTGGATCCCGGCGGTACGGTTACGGCGGTGAACCGGGCGGCCCTGCTGATCACCGAAACCGGGGCGGGGCGCCTGGTCGACGGTCTCATCGACGCGGTCGAGCAGCCGGCCGAGCCGGCCCGCATCACGTTGAACACCGGCCGGACCAACCAGCTGCTGGGAACCGATCTGGCACCGGAAAAGATGACTGCCCTGCTGACCGCCATCGGGTTCGGGGTACAGCCCGCCGGGAAAAACACGTCCTCTGCCGAGTTGCTGGTCAGCGTGCCCACCTTCCGGGTGGATGTCACCCGGGCCATCGACCTGGTGGAGGAAATCGCCCGCCTGGAGGGCTACAATAACATCCCCACGACCTTTCCGCGCATCGACACCGCCGACCGCCGGCCCAACCCCGCCCTGGAGCTGCGGAACCGCGTGCGGCAGCTGATGACCGGATTCGGGTTCACGGAGGCCGTCAACTACAGCTTCCACGGGCTGCAGAGCCCGGATCAGCTCAAGTTCCCGCCCGGCGATGAGCGCCGCAGGATGGTGCGGGTATTAAATCCCCTCACCGAGGACCAGGCCGTCATGCGCACGTCGCTGGTCCCCGGGCTGCTGGAAGCCGTGCGGCGCAACCTGTCCTGGGGAACCCGGGATCTGAAGCTCTTCGAGATCGGAAAAGTCTTCTTTGCCGCCGAGGCTCCGGCGGAGCTGCCCGAGGAAATCGAAATGCTGGCGGGTTTGTGGACCGGCCTGCGACGGCCGGCCGCTTGGCTTGAGAAACCCGAATCCTGCGATTTTTACGACCTGAAGGGGACCGCGGAAGGTCTGTTTCTGGCACTGGGGATCGAACACCCTGTTTTCACGCGCCTGCCGCAAAACGAATGCGCCTACACGCGCCTCGGGCACGGCGCCCGCATTCTCATCGGCAACCAGGTGATCGGGACCGTGGCCGAGGTGGCCGCCGACGTGCTCGGCAGCTTCGACATCGGACAGCCGGTATTCATGCTGGAAATCGATATGAACCGACTGCTTACGCTGGTGCCGGAAGTAAAACCGCTGCGGCCCATCCCCCGCTTTCCGGCCGTGACCCGGGACGTCACCTTCATCATCGACCGCCGTATCGAAGCCATGTCCATACTGGACAGCCTGCGGCAGATGAACGAGGATCTGGTGGAGGATGCGTACCTGTTCGACGTTTTCGAGGGCGACCCCATCGATGCTGACAAGAAGAGCATCTCGTTTCGCATCGTGTACCGCTCTGCCAGCCGGACACTGGAAGACGAGGTCGTCAACCGCAAACACAAAGCCCTCACCGGCAGGTTGATCAAGCAGTTCAACGCCAGCCTGCCGGGATGAAAATCTGACCGCAAGAAGGGTTCTACCGATAAGGCACCAAAACCGACTCAAAATGGGATGGCCTCATGCCTGCTGATCAGCACGCAAAACCCGTTGTTCCCGACAAGCTCTATTTCAAGATTGGGGAGGTCAGCCGGATCACGGGTCTGCCGGCCTATGTGCTGCGTTTCTGGGAAACCGAATTCAAGGGAATCCACCCCAAACGCACGTCCACCGGACAGCGCATGTACCGCAAGAGCGACGTCGAGCTCATTCTGGACATCAAACACCTGCTGCACGAAAAAAAATTCACCATTCGCGGCGCCAAACAGCACCTCAAGGACCGCCGCAAGGCTTCCCAGGGCCCCCGTAAAAAGCTGACCTTGAATGAAATCCGCTCCGAGTTGCTCGAGATCCGGGAGATGCTCAACTGATCTTCCGCCGGCCAAGAGCCCGGAGACAAAGCGGCGGTATTTAGCGCAAATCCCCATTTGCGGCGCCCGCCGGGCACAGCCGTCATGGCGGCAGGCGGGCGGATGAGACTGTTTTTCACTTTGGTGCAACAAAATATATTGACAGGACCATATTTTTGCTTTAATTAGTAAGATTGGTGAGCGGGCATAGCTCAGCTGGTAGAGTACAAGCTTCCCAAGCTTGGTGTCGCGAGTTCGAATCTCGTTGCCCGCTCCACCATTTCGAAGTCCGCCCTTTCGTTTATTGGGTTGCACAGGTGGATTAGGCGAAAGTTGTGGTTGCGGGTGAGTTTTTCCTTCTGTACTTTAACGGAAAGCGTGTAACGTGAACAGTTAACTTTTTCCGCTTCACGGGACAAAGACCACATGAATGAGAGGAAACGGGCATTTTGCCCGTTTTTTTGTTCTTCGGCAACGGGGAAACGGCGTGCGACGCAGAGAGGACAAAAAAGGTAAAAGGGACGGTGGCGGCGTCACCCAAAAGCAGATGGCTGCTTTCGTGGAAACGGCGCGATCCCTGGGAACCACCCTGTGTGCCGCCGAAGGGCTGGAACTGGTGCATGTAGAGTATCAGCGGGAGCCGGCGGGAAGGGTGCTGCGGCTTTACATCGACAAGCCGGGAGGGGTCACCCTGGACGACTGCGTGGCGGTGAGCCGCCAGATGGGCGACCTGCTGGACGTCAACCTGGACGTGGAGCTGTCATACCGGCTGGAAGTGTCATCACCCGGCGAACAGCGGCCCCTGGGAAGGCGGGAAGATTTCACCCGCTTTGCCGGCAGACGGGTTGAGGTCAGGGTACGGCAGCCCGTTGGCAATCGCAGGAAATTCAAAGGGAAACTGCTCGGTATGGACGGAGACACCGTCAACATGCTGGTGGACGGCAACCCGGTCGCCATCCCCTTCGGGGAAATCATGCGGGCGCGGCTGGGGAAATAAACGGAGAATACTACGGATGTTCATCACAGACATAAAGCGCGTTGTTGACCAGATCAGTCGGGACAAGGGTATCGACCGGGATGTGCTCATCAGCGCCCTGGAAGAAGCGGTAAAATCGGCGGCCAAAAAGAAATTCGGCAGTAAGATCGACATCGAAACCCAGTACAACGAGCGTACGGGAGAGATCGAGGTCTTTCAGTTCAAGGAAGTGGCCGAAACGGTGACCGATCCGGAGATCGAGATCAGCCTCGAAGAGGGGCGCCGGCTGGATCCGGGCTGCGAGATCGGCGACAGCCTGGGCACCAAGATGGACACCACCACTTTCGGCCGCATCGCCGCCCAGTCCGCCAAGCAGGTCATCATTCAGAAGATGAAGGATGCCGAACGCGATGCGGTCTATTCCAGCTTCATCGACCGCAAGGGAGAAATCATCAACGGCATCGTGCAGCGCTTCGACCGCGGGGACATCATCGTTAATCTGGGCCCCACCGAGGGCGTCGTGCCGGTGCGCGAACAGGTTCCCCGGGAAAACTACCGGCGCGGAGACCGCATCCGGGCGCTGATCCTCGACATCCTCTACGAGACCAGGGGCCCGCAGATCGTGCTGTCCAGGACGCACCCCGACTTCATGGTCAACCTCTTCAAGACCGAGGTGCCGGAGATCAGCGAGGGCATCGTCACCATCATGGGGGCCGCCCGCGAACCCGGCGTGCGCGCCAAGATCGCCGTTTCCTCCAACGACTCGGATATCGACCCGGTGGGCGCCTGCGTGGGCATGAAGGGCTCCCGGGTCCAGAACGTGGTCCAGGAACTCAAGGGTGAAAAGATCGACATCATTCCCTGGCACGTGGACCCGGCCAAGTTCGTGTGCAACGCCCTGGCCCCGGCCGAAATCTCGCGGGTCATCATCGATGAGGAAAACAAGTCCATGGAAGTCATCGTCCCCGACGAGTTCCTCTCCATCGCCATCGGCAAGCGCGGGCAAAACGTGCGCCTGGCCTCGAAGCTCACCGGCTGGCACCTGGACGTCAAGAGCGAGTCGCGCTACAGCGAAGACATGCAGAGCGGCTACGACTCCCTGGTGGCCATGGAGGGCATGACCGTCAGCATGGCCGACGCGCTGTATGAATCCGGTTTTTACTCGGCCGAAGAAGTCAGCCGCGCCTCGCTGGACGATCTGATGCAGATCCGCGGCATGGACGAAGACACCGCCCGCCAGCTGATCGAGGCCGCCGAAAAACGGCTGGTTGAGCAGGCGGCCGAAGAGGCCGCCGAAGCCGAACGCGAGGCCCTGGAAATCGCCGAGCAGGCGGCCGCGCAGGAGGAAGCGGAGGCCCAAGCCGACCAGGACGCGCAAGAAAGTGATGAAGATCTCGAAGCGTCACCGGGAACATCGGACGAAATCCCGGGCGAAACGGACGCTGCCGATGAAGACACGCCGGCTGACGAACCGGCCGGCGCACCGGAAGATCAGGCCCCGGCGGAAGAAAGAGAAGAAGCGGACACCGCCGCTCCTGAACCGGGCGTAGAGGAAACACCCGCCGAGGTGGTGCCGAACGAGCCCTCGTCTGACGGGCCGGACTCACTGCCGGCGGATGAAGAAAACAAAACGGACGCTGCCGAAGACCAGGCACCGACCGAGTGAACGGGATGGACTCTCAGTCTTGCTCTGGAGGAACAACCGTTTCCAAATACAGATGTAAGGGGGATGAATGGCAAAGATCAGGATATATGAACTTGCCAGAGATTTTAACATGACCAACAAGGCGCTGCTGGAAAAAATCCGGGATCTCGACCTGCCGGTCAAGAGTCACATGAGCTCTCTGGACGAGGAGGCCGTCGCCAAAATCAAGGCCCACATCTTTGGCGGCAAGGGCGAACAGGTCGAAGAGACGCGCGTGAAGCCGACGGTTATCCGTCGGCGCAGGAAGGTGGCTGCCGAGGAACCGGAAGCGCCGCCCGAAGCTCCGGCCGAAGAAGCCGCGGCCGAGCTGGAGAAGACCACCGCCGAGGAGGCCGCAGCGGAAGCAGCGGCCCCCGAAGAATCCCCCACCGCCGAGGGGGCGGCCGCCGAACCGGTACTCAAGGTCGTCAAAAGACCCAAAGAGTCCGCCAAAATCGTGAAAAAGCCGGAAGTGCCGGCTGAGGTCGAGCCGCAAAAGACCGCAGCGGCGGCTCCCGAAACACCGGCCGAGGAAAGGGCGCCCGCAGAAGAGGCACCGCCGGAGAAGGCACCGGAGACACCGGAAGCGGAGGCCGAACCGGCAGCGGAGGAACCCGAAGCCCAAGAGCCGGCGGTGAAGAAGAAGGCCGCGGAGGAACCCGAAGCCGCCAAACCGGCGGAACCCGTGAAGACCTTCGCCAAGGTGAAAAAACGGATCGGGAAAAAAGACACCCCGGCCAAGATCATAAAACTGGCCCCGCCGCCGGAAAAGCGGCCCGAGAAGCCCGCGGCGGCTGGAATGGAAACCGCACCGGCCGAAGCCGCGGCCGAAGAAACGGGCAAGAAGGGGCGCAAGAAAGCCAAAGACCGCAAATTTTTTAAAAAGAAGATTTCGTTCCGCCGCAAGGCGGTGGTGGAGGGTGCCGACCTGTACAGCGGCGGCGGCCGGGGTCGCAGGGGCCGCAAGGGCGCCAAGGGCAAGGCGGCGTCGGCGACGGCCCAAAAGACCCAGATAACGACCGCCAAGGCCATCAAGCGCCGCATTAAGATCGATGAAACCATCGTGCTCTCGGACCTGGCCAAGCGCATGGGCATCAAATCCAACGAATTGATCATGAAGCTGATGGGCATGGGCGTAATGGCCACCGTGAACCAGACCATCGATTTCGACACGGCCTCACTGGTGGCCGCCGAATTCGACTATGAACTGGAAAAGGCCACTTTCGAGGAAGAGGCCCTGCTGAAGGTCCAGGAAGATGAACCAGGAAAGCTGGTGGGACGTCCGCCGGTGGTGACCATCATGGGCCATGTCGACCATGGCAAAACCTCGCTGCTGGACGTCATCCGCAAGACCCGCGTCACCCAGGGCGAGGCCGGCGGTATCACCCAGCACATCGGTGCCTATCAGGTGGAAACGGAAAAGGGCCAGATCGTTTTTCTGGACACACCTGGTCATGAGGCCTTTACCGCCATGCGCTCCCGGGGTGCCAGCGTCACCGACATCGTGGTGCTGGTGGTGGCGGCCGACGACGGCGTGATGCCCCAGACGGTGGAGGCCATCAACCATGCCAGGGCCGCCGAAGTGCCCATCATCGTGGCCATCAACAAGATCGACAAGGCCAACGCCGACCCCGACCGCGTGCAGCGCGAACTGGCCGAGGCCGGACTGACCCCTGAAGACTGGGGGGGCGACACCATTTTCGTAAAAGTGTCCGCCAAACAGAACCAGGGCATCGAGGACCTGCTGGAGATGATCATGCTGCAGGCCGAGATCCTGGAACTCAAGGCCAACCCGAACAAACCGGCCTTCGGCCACGTGGTGGAGGCCAAGCTGGATTCCGGACGCGGCGCCGTGGCCACCGTGCTGATCCAGGAGGGCACCCTGCACACCGGCGACCCCGTGGTGTGCGGCGTGCACTACGGCAAGGTGCGATCGCTGATCAATGACCGCGGAGAACGCGTCGAATCCGCCGGCCCGGCCACGCCGGTGGAGATACTGGGCCTTTCGGGCGTGCCCCAGGCCGGAGACGAACTCATCGCGCTCAAGGATGAGAAAGATGCCAAGCAGGTGTCCGAACACCGCCTGCAGAAGCAGCGGGCCAAAGAACTGGCCAAGACCAGCCGCATGAGCCTGGACAAGCTATTTGAAAAGATGAGCGAGGGCGACGTCAAGGACCTCAACATCATCCTGAAGGCCGACGTGCACGGATCCATCGAGGCCCTGCGGGACTCCCTGACCAAGCTGTCCAACGAAGAGGTGCGCATCAACATCGTGCACGCCGCCACGGGAGCCATCACCGAATCGGATGTTTCCCTGGCCGCGGTGTCCGACGCCATCATCATCGGCTTCAATGTGCGGCCATCGCCCAAGGTGCAGGCACTGGCCAATGACGAACAGATCGACATGCGCTACTACAATGTCATCTACAACGTCATCAAGGACGTCAAGGACGCCATCGTGGGCATGATGTCCTCCACTTACGAAGAGCAGGTGCTGGGCCAGGCCGAGGTGCGCGAGGTGTTTCACGTGCCCCGGGTGGGCACCATCGCCGGCTGCTATGTCACCGACGGCAAGATCGAACGCGGGCAGTCTGTACGCCTGCTACGCGACGGCGTGGTCAACTACGAGGGCAAAATCGCCTCCCTGCGCCGCTTCAAGGACGACGTCAAGGAAGTCCAGAGCGGCTACGAATGCGGTATCGGCATCGAGAACTACAACGACATCAAGGTAGGCGATGTCATCGAGTGCTTCTACATGGAAGAGATCAAGCCGGAACTCAAGGAGTGACCCGGGACACATGGCGGAACGGGAAACAACCATGGTGGTAGGCATCGGCATTTTGACCTTCAGGCTGCACGACTGCCGCTCGCTGAAGGGCAAGCGGCGGGTCGTCAAATCACTGATCGCCCTGATCCGCAACCACTTCAACGCCTCGGTGGCCGAAGTGGGCGCCAACGACGTGCACCAGCGAATCCAGGTGGGCTTCTCCCTGGTGGGCAACGACGGCAGTGTGGTGAACTCCAAGATGGACAAACTGCTGAACCTGGCCGACGATTTCGCCGAGGCCGAAATCATCGACAGTGAAATGGAACTGATGCACCTATGAAACCTTTTGCCCGATCAGAACGGGTCGGCGGACAGATCCAGAAACTCATCTCGGAGCTGCTGCAAAAAACCATCAACGATCCGCGGCTGGAAATGGCCACCATCACCACCGTGCGGCTGACTTCCGACCTGCGGCTGGCCCGCGTCTATTTTACGGTAACCGGCGGGGTGGAGAATCGCAACGAAGCCACCCGCGGGTTCCGGTGCGCCACGGGCTACATCAAGCGCAGCCTTGCCCCCCGGCTGGGACTGCGGTATATGCCGGATCTTAAATTCTTTTATGATGAGACCTTCGAATACGGGACGCACATCAACCAGGTACTGAAATCGCTGAATAGTGACGATGAAATCGACCCTGATGCACCTGAAGTCGTGTAAACGTGTGCTGGTGGCCTCACATGTCAACCCGGATGGAGACGCCATCGGCTCGCTGATCGCCATGGGCCTGGCCCTCAAAGCACTGGGCAAGGATGTCACCATGTACAACCAGAGCCCCATCCCGGCGGTCTACCAGTTTCTGCCCGCCATTGGGAGTGTCGTCAGCCGGGTAGAGGACTTTTCGGGATACGACACGGCCGTTGTCATCGACTGCGGCAACCTGGAGCGCATCGGCAGCGACCATGCCGCCGTGAGTGCCATTGCCACGGTTATCAACATCGACCACCACGTCACCAACACCGGCTTCGGGGACCTGCAGTATATCGACACCGACGCCTGCGCCAGCGCCGAACTCGTCTATCGCCTGATTCGGGAATTGGAGGTGACCATCAGTGAGGCCATGGCCTGGTCCCTGTACACCGGCATACTGACCGACACCGGATCGTTTCGTTTTTCCAACACCAACCGGGCCGCCTTTGCCATCTGTGAGGAGATGCTGACCATCGGCGTGGATCCCTGGATGGTGGCGCAGTACGTTTACGGCACTTACTCCCTGGGGCGCATCAAGCTGTTGAACCTGGCGCTCAACACCATCGAACTGGCCCACGACGGCAAGGTGTCGCTGATGACCGTTACCCGGCAGATGCTGGAAAAAACCGGTACCCGGCCGGAGGATGCCGACGGCATGATCAACTACGCCCGGGGCATCGAGGACGTCCGCCTGGCGGTGCTCATACAGCAGAACGGCGGCGGTCCGGGCGCCAACGGAAACGGGCCCTATCACGTCAGCCTGCGGTCCGACGGCTCGGTGGATGCCGCCTCCATTGCCGCCGCTTTCGGCGGTGGCGGTCATGCCAGCGCCGCCGGGTTCAACGTGGAGGCCATGAGCCTGGCTGAGCTCAAGGCCAGGATCCTGGAACTGACGGCAGATCTTTGATATTTTGATGTATGGGTGAAAATGAACGAGACGGTTTTCTGATCGTCGACAAACCCGCCGGCATCAGCTCCGCCGGTGTGGTGGCGGCGGTCAAACGGCTGAGCGGCGTGCGCAAGGCCGGGCACGCAGGCACGCTGGACCCTTTCGCCACCGGGGTGCTGGTGTGCTGCCTGAACAGGGCGGTGAGACTGTCCCGCTTTTTCCTGGGCGGCAGCAAACGTTACGACGCCGAAATATGCCTCGGAATGGAAACCGACACCCAGGACGTCACCGGCAAAGTGACGGCCGAAATGTCCTGGGAACAAGTGGATGAGGAACGTATCCGGGAATGCGCGGCGCGTTTCGAGGGCTGGAGCGAACAGCTGCCGCCAGTCTACTCGGCGCTCAAACACCGGGGAATCCCGCTCTACAAGCTGGCCCGCCAGGGCAGCGCTGTCCAGAAACCGCCGCGGCGGATCTTTATCCACGCCATCCGGGTCGTGGAA
This sequence comes from uncultured Desulfobacteraceae bacterium, assembly GCA_964442705.1. Classification (GTDB taxonomy): domain Bacteria; phylum Desulfobacterota; class Desulfobacteria; order Desulfobacterales; family JALSRD01; genus JALSRD01. The sequence continues at coordinate 6,186 of CAYUAQ010000055.1, read as the reverse complement.
ATCAACCTGCCGCTCATCCGCCTGGCGGTGCACTGCTCGGCCGGCACCTACATCCGCACCCTGGCCGCCGATCTGGCCCGGGCCCTGGGAACCTGCGGGCACCTGTCGGCGCTGCGGCGCACGGCCAGCAGCCACTTCGACCTGGCCCGGGCCGTAAAGCTGGATGACCTGGCCCGGGGCGGAAACCTGTGGCGGCACGTGCTTCCCATGGCCGAAGCCCTGAGCGGTTTCCCCCGGGCTGAAGCCGACGCGCCCCTGGCCGAAAAGATCCGCCACGGCCGACCCGTTCACGAAAGCGACCTGGTAATCGCTGGTATCGACACCGGCTCCGGGTCACACCCGTACATCAAGGTTGTCGATCGCAGCAGCGGTGACCTGCTGGCGGTGCTGGAAACGCCGGCAAAGGGGAAACCCTACGGTTACTGTTGCGTTTTCGCCGGTTAACCCATAGGGTTGACCGGGAAGGCCACCACCGAGGCTGCGGAAACGATTCCAGTTTAAGGACGGATTACATCGAAAAACAGGAGGCTTAGAGAAATTGGTTTTTTCAACGGAAGAAAAAAAGAGGCTTATCGAAAAATTCAGACTGCACGAGGACGACACGGGATCACCGGAGGTTCAGGTGGCCCTGCTGAGCCACCGCATCGCCTATCTGACCGAGCACCTCAAGGTGCACAAGAAGGACCACCACTCCCGCCGGGGGCTGCTGATTCTGGTGGGCCGGCGTCGGCGGCTGCTGAACTATGTGAAAAACAAGGACGTCAAGAGATACCGCTCCATTATCGAAGCACTGGGATTGAGAAGGTAAAAAACCGTTTCTCCCGCACTGACCGGTTGGGCGTCGGTCCTGTAGAGATTCGCACCGCAGGCCGGTCATTATTCATTACCTTAGGAAGCAAATAAGACTATGGAACATACATTCAAGACCAATATCGGAACCAAAGAACTCTCCATCCAGACCGGCAAGGTCGCCAAACAGGCCTCCGGTTCGGTGGTTGTCCAGTACGGCGAAACCGTTGTGCTGGTGTCGGTGGTCTCCACCCTCGACGAGCGCAACGTCGACTTTCTGCCGCTCACCGTGGAATACCAGGAAAAGATTTACGCGGCCGGGCGCATTCCCGGCAACTATTTCCGGCGCGAAATCGGGCGCCCCAGCGAAAAGGAGACGCTCACGGCCCGGCTCATCGACCGGCCCATCCGGCCGCTCTTTCCCAAGGGCTACCGGTTCGAGACCCAGGTCATCGCCACCGTGCTGTCCATGGACCAGGAAAACGACCCCGACACCCTGGCCATGCTGGGGGCCTCGGCCGCCCTGGAAATTTCGGACGTGCCCTTTGCCGGCCCCATCGCCAGCGTGCGGGTGGGCCGCATCGACGGCCAACTGGTCGTCAACCCCACCCTTGACCAGCAGGAAAACAGCGACATCAACATCATCGTGGCCGGCTCCAAGAGCGGCGTGGTCATGGTGGAGGGTGGCAGCAACATCGTGGGCGAAAAGGACATGCTGGAGGCCATTTTCTTCGGCCACCGCGAGCTGCAGCCCCTCATCGAACTGCAGGAAAAGCTCAAGGCGGCCGCCGGCAAACCCAAACGGGAGTTCGCCCTGCCTGAAAAAGACCCCGCCCTGGTGCAGAAACTGGCGGAAACGGCCACGGACACCATCCGGGAGGCCGTGCTGGTACCGGCCAAGGTCGAACGTAACACCAGGCTGCGCCAGGTCAAGGCGGATATATTCGAAAATCTGGGAGAGGACTACGCCGAACGCAAGGGGGAGGTCTACGAGATCCTGAGCGACATTCAGAAGGACGTCTGCCGCCGGCTGATCCTGGAAGAGGGCCGCCGCATCGACGGCCGACGGTTCGACGAGGTCCGGCCCATCACCTGCGAGGTGGGCGTGCTGCCCAGACCCCACGGAAGCGGGCTTTTCACCCGTGGCGAAACCCAGGTGCTGGGCGTACTCACCCTGGGTTCGGGACAGGACGAACAGCGCGTGGAGACCCTCAGCGGCGAAGAATTCCGGCCCTTCATGCTGCACTACAACTTCCCGCCCTTCTCGGTGGGTGAGGCCCGCCGCATCGGCGGCCCCAGCCGGCGGGACATCGGCCACGGCGGCCTATCCACCCGCGCCATCGAAAAGGTGCTGCCCGACAAGGAGGTCTTCGACTACACCATCCGCATCGTCTCCGAAGTGCTGGAATCCAACGGGTCGTCCTCCATGGGCACGGTCTGCTCCGGCATCCTGGCGCTCATGGACGGCGGCGTGCCCATCAAGGCGCCGGTGGCCGGCATCGCCATGGGCCTGGTGCAGGAGGGCGACAAGGTGGTGGTCCTTTCGGACATCCTGGGTGACGAAGACCACACCGGCGACATGGACTTCAAGGTGGCCGGCACGGCCCAGGGCATCACCGCCCTGCAGATGGACATCAAGATACACGAGCTGTCCCGGGAGATCCTGGAAAAGGCCCTGGAGCAGGCCCGTGCGGGTCGGCTCTTCATCCTGGACCGCATGCTGGAAGCCATCCGCAAACCGCGCCACGAAGTGTCGCCCTATGCGCCTTCCATTGTCACGGTCAGCATCAAACCGGACAAGATCGGCGACGTCATCGGCACCGGCGGCAAGGTGGTGCGCGCCATTCAGAGCGAGACCAACACCCGCATCGAGATCGACGACAGCGGTCTGGTCAAGATCGCGGCCTTTTCAAAGGAAGAGGGCGAGAAGGCCAAGAAGATGGTGGAAGACATCACCCAGGAACCGGAAATCGGTGCCGTCTACGAGGGCCGCGTCGTCAAGATCACCGACTTCGGCGCTTTCGTCGAGATCCTGCCCGGCACCGACGGACTGGTGCACATATCGCAACTGGCCCCCCAGCGGGTCACCAAGGTGTCGGACATCGTCAGCGAAGGCGACCACATCAAGGTCAAGGTGCTGGAGATCTCGCGGGACGGCAAGATCCGCCTCAGCCGCAAGGCGCTGATGGAAAAAGGCCATGGCCCCCGCCGTAAATAAAACCGTCCTTGACAACGGCGTCCGCATCCTCACCGAAACCATGCCGCACACCCGCTCGGTTTCCATGGGGGTGTGGGTGGATGTGGGCGCCCGCGATGAAAGCGACGCCGAACAGGGGCTGTCGCATTTCATCGAGCACATGATCTTCAAGGGCACCGAAAAACGCAGCGCCTTTCAGATCGCCAAGGAGTTCGACGCCGTCGGCGGCTACACCAACGCCTTCACCGGCATGGAGAACACCTGCTACCACGCCAAGGTACTGGACAGCCACCTGGAAACCATGGCGGACATCCTGTCGGACATCTTTTTAAACTCGGTGTTCGACGAAGCCGAAGTGGAGCGCGAACGGGCGGTCATCTGCCAGGAGATCGGCATGGTGGAAGACAGCCCCGAAGAATACCTGCACCTGCTGGCCGGCCGATCCTACTGGGGGAACCACCCCCTGGGCCGCTCGGTACTGGGGACGCGGGAAAAGATCCTGGGTTTCGGCACCGGGCAGATCAAGGCTTTCTTCCGCCGTTTCTACCAGCCCGAACGCATCATCGTTTCGGCCGCCGGCAACGTCGACCACCGGCGCTTCGTGGACTTGGTGGGTCCCGGCTTCGGCACCATCGAAGCCGGCGGCGACTTTCCCGAACGCCATCCTCCCACCGGGCGGTCCCGGGTGGAACTGTGCACCCGGGATCTCGAACAGATCCACCTGTGCCTGGCCACCCGCGGGCTCGCCATCACCGACCCGCAGCGCTATGCCTTTTCGCTGATGAGCGCCATCCTGGGCGGCAACATGAGTTCGCGGCTGTTCCAGGAGATCCGCGAGCGCCGCGGCCTGGCGTATTCGGTTTACTCTTTTGCGCATGCCTATATCGACAGCGGCATGTGCGGCGCCTGTGCCGGGGTCGACCCGCACAACGCCCGGGAATCCATCCGTCTGATACGCAAGGCCCTGCGGACCCTGCGGGAAGTTCCCGTCGGCGAAGGCGAGCTGCGCGATGCCAAGGAGTACACCAAGGGCAATCTGCTGCTGGCCGCCGAGAGCAACGACAACCAGATGGTACGGCTGGCCCAGAACGAGTTTCACTTCGGCCGGCAGATTCCTCTGGAAGAGGTGGTCACCAAGGTCGAAGCCGTCACGGCCGATGATATCCACCGCCTGGCCCGACGCCTTTTCAAGCCCGGCGAAACCGCTCTCACCGTGGTGGGGCCGGTTTCCGACACCTGTCAGTTCGAGAACCTTGAGTAAACGGCCCGTCATTCAGATCCGGCGACTGAATCCGGCATCCGATGCCGATATTCCCCTGCCGCGCTACATGACGTCCCAGGCGGCGGGCATGGACCTGCACGCCGCCATAGAACAGGACCTGGTCCTGCCTCCCGGGGAAATCGCGCTGATTCCCACGGGCTTCGCCGTGGCCATTCCCGAGGGCTTCGAAGGGCAGATCCGTCCCCGCAGCGGCCTGGCCGTCAAACACGGCATCGGCCTGATCAACGCCCCGGGTACCATCGACGCGGACTACCGCGGGGAGATCAGGGTGGCCGTCATCAACCTGGGCAGGCAGGCCTACACCTTCAAGCGCGGGCAGCGCATTGCCCAGATGGTGGTTCAGCAGGTCTGCCGGGCGGCTTTTTCGGTGGTCGACAGGCTGCCGTCAACCGATCGCGACGGCGGCGGTTTCGGCCACACGGGGGATACATGAAAGCGAACCATTCGATGAAACCGGCGGCCGACACGCCCGACGATCCGCCACACAGCTGCCTGTCGGTGTGCATGCTGGCCTCGGGCAGCCGCGGCAATGCCATCTACGTATCCGACGGCACCACCGCGGTGCTGTTCGACGCCGGCCTATCGGGCATAGAGATCCAGCGGCGCATGGCATCCCGCGGGCTGGCGCCCACGGATCTTAATGCCATCGTGGTTTCCCACGAGCACCACGATCACGTCAATGCCGTGGGGGTGCTGGCCCGCCGCTTCGGCCTGCCGGTTTACATCAATGCGCAAACCCTGCAGGCGGCCGACCGGCTGGGCGCCCTGCCCGCAACCGTGGACTTCGCCTGCGGCACGGCTTTCCGCATCAACACCCTGAACATCCGGCCCTTCGCCACCTCCCATGACGCCGCCGATCCGGTGGGGTTCACCATCGAAAGAAACGGCCGCAAGATGGCCATCGCCACGGACCTGGGCATCGTCACCGCCATGGTTCGCGAGCACTTGCGGGGGGCCCACATCCTGGTCCTGGAGGCCAATCACGACCCCGACATGCTGATCAACGGCCCTTACTCCTGGCCGCTGAAGCAGCGTATCCGCAGCCGCCTGGGGCACCTGTCCAACCAAGACACCCGTGAGCTTCTGAAGTCCGTGGCCCACCCCGCCCTGCAGCACGTCATCCTGGCCCACCTGAGTGAGACCAACAACACGCCCCGCAAAGCCCTTTCCGAGGTGAGCCTGGCGCTGGACGAGGTCCGCGTGCAACTGACCGTCTCCAGCCAGGACAGCTGCAGCGACATCATCACCACGCGCTGATTTTGTCGAAAATGGTTACTTGATCTTTTCGGCCAGCGCCTTGCCGTATTCCTGGCAGGCCTTGATGCCCTCGGCCGTGTCGATGATCTGCTCCTTGAGATTGAGGGCGCCCAGGTTGAGCATGTCCATCTTGTAGACGTACTGCATGGTGTCGAAAATCATGGGGCCCGACTCGCCGCTGTGGGTGTAGGAACAGAAGGCACCGCCCGCTTTGCCGGCCAGGCCCTGCTTTTCCGCCAGGAACAGGAAGGTCTTCATGGCGTTGGTCATGTCGCGGTGGTAGGTGGGGCAGCCGAAAACATAGCCGTCGTAGCCTTCCAGTTCCTTGTCGCTGCGAATGTCGGTGACCTTCTTCAATTCCACCTCCTGGCCGCTGATGCGCAGGCCCTCGGCGATGAACTCGGCCATTTTCTGGGTGTTGCCCGTTCGGCTGATGTATGCTATCAGTGCCTTTCCCATTGTTTTCCCTCCCTTTTATATTTTGTCTGCACGTCTGCATTGCGAAATCCGGCTGTATGCATCGGTCCGGAATCCTGAACCGCCGCCGGCGTCAAATTCGCCTGTGACCCTAACACCGCCCCCTGCGATTTGCAACGGGCAACTGGCGGGAGTGTCCAAGTTTGCGCTTGCCTTTTCACCGATGCTGGGGTAATTAGTTCAG
>CAYUAQ010000054.1:0-26470 GCA_964442705.1 uncultured Desulfobacteraceae bacterium | reverse complement strand
GATCGAAAGCGGCATCACGTTTGATTATGGCCAACTGGTACTGGACGCCGAGTTCGCCCGTATGATAAAGCACACCGTCCGGGGCATCGGCGTCAACGACCGGACCATTGCCGTGGATGCGATCAAGGAGATCGGGCCCGGCGGCAATTTCCTGATGCACCAGACCACCTTTGACGGCATGCGCGACCAGTCCGACCCAACGCTGATGGACCGCAAGGCGCGCAGCGTCTGGGAAGAGGCCGGTTCGCCCAGTGCCTATGACCGAGCCATGGAAAAAGTGCGCTGGATTCTGGACAACCACGAACCCGAGCCGCTGGCCCCGGACGTGCTGGCCGGTATCCGCGCCATCGTCACGGAAACCGAAAAGGAACTGGGCATCGGCGGCTGACCGCCGGAGCCGTAAAAAGAGAGGCAACCTGTATGAGTGACATGATTCTAACCCGCATGGGAGACGGCGAGCGCGTGCGCCTGGCGGCAGCCGAGATCCGCGAAGACATCCAGGACGGCACCGAAGATGCCGCCAAACGCGCCGGAATCGCGCCCTTGAGCGAAGACGAGCAGCAGCAGCTCTTCGGCATCATCGCCGACCCCGCGCGCATCGTCAGCGTGGAGCCGGGCAACGAAGTCATCGTGACCGACGACGGCTGCTCCATGAGTTTCTACGGGGGCCAGGACGGCGGCGGCGTGGGAGCGCCGCTCAGCCGCATGCAGGCCGTGCTGACCTACGAGCGCGCCTGCGGGGCCGACACCACCTCCCTGGGCCACAGCGACTACAGCTACAAGCCGGTCAAACCCATCATCAATTTCGAGGCCAACGACTACTACAACATCTCCATGGCCACCACGGCGCCGTTTTTCTACGGTGCACAGCCCAACCTGGGACTGTACTTCCAGCCCGACGGGCCGTGCCCCAACGCCGCCGAACTCATGCCGCAGGGCAAGATCGAGGAGGCCTGCCAGGCCCAGGAAGAGGCCGCCGGGCACCTGCAGCGCGACCTCGTTTTCGTGGGCCAACGGCTGGCCGATGTGGGCCTCGAGGGCCTCAACTTCGACACCTGCGGCTCGGCTGGCGACGCCGATTTCCTGGCGGCCCTGAAGGCCGTGGCAGAGCTGAAAAAAGCGGTGCCGGACCTGCCCATCCTGATGGGAGCGGCCGGCGAATTCGTCCTGGGCATGCACGGCGGCGTCACCTTCCAGGGCGAGCGCCTGGCCGGCATGTTCCCCCAGGACCAGGCCCGCATGGTGGCCACGGCCGGCGGCGACATCTTCGGTATGGCCGTCTCAACGTCCACCACCGAGTCGGTCCCCTGGAACCTGTCACGGGCGGTGACCTTTCTCAAGGCCACCAGTGAAAGCGCGCCCATCCCCGTGCACGCCAACGTGGGCATGGGGGTCTGCGGGGTGCCCATGATGGAGCAACCGCCCATCGACTCGGTCACCCGGGTGTCCAAGGCCCTGGTGGAAATCGGCAAGGCCGACGGGTTGTAGATTGGCGTGGGAGATCCCATGGGGATGCAGATCGCCCATATCATGGCCTCGTGCATGGGAGGCATCCGGACGGCCGGAGACCTGGTGGCCTGGATGCAGATGACCCGCCGCATGAAAATCGACGAGGCCAAAGCGTATGTGGCGCAGAAGCTGGCGATCTCGCCCTTCGAGCTGACCGACGAAGAAATCATGCGCGAGCTCAGGAAGGACCTGGGCATCGGCACGGTCACCTCGATCGCCGGCGGTCCCAAGGGAATACTGGCCAAGTGCCGCATCGCCCGGCTGCTGGACATCGACATCCGCTCCGTGGCGCTGTTCCGCTCGCAGCTGGACGGGTAGCTTACACAAACTTTGCGGTCTTCGGCCGAAAGATGACACAGGAGTCAACCATGACAACCGAAATTTACGCAGCAGCCCGGGAGGCCATCCTGAAGGGGGATGCCCCCGCGGCCGCCGACATGGCCAGAAAGGGCCTGGACCAGGGCATCGATCCCATCGAACTGATCAACAACGGGTTCATTCCGGGCATCACCGAGGTGGGCGACCTGTTCGGTATCGGCCAGCTCTTCCTGCCCGAACTGATCCGTGCGGCCAAGGCCATGCAAGCGGCCACCGACATCATCAACGACGCCATTCCCGAGGGGGCCAGCCAGGACGGCGGCCGCATGGTGATCGGCACGGTGGAGGGCGATGTCCACGACATCGGCAAAACCATCGTGGTCTCCCTCCTGAAGGCCAACGGCTTCGAGGTGCTGGACCTGGGGCGGGACGTCAAGACCGAGCGTTTCATCGAAGAGGCCGAGCGCTTCAACGCCGACATCATCGGCTCCAGCGCCCTGCTGACCACCACCATGGGAGCCCAGAAGAAACTGGAGGAAACGCTGAAAAAAGCGGGGCTCAAAGGCCGCTTCAAAACCATGGTGGGCGGGGCCCCGGTGACAAGCCGCTGGGCGCGGCGCATCGGGGCCGACGCCTTTGCCGAAAACGCCAGCGAGGCGGTCAGACTGGCCAGACAGCTGATATCAGGCGCCTGAGAGGTTCAGCCCCATGCCCACCCTGCTGGTGAAAAGCGCCGACGTGCTGGTGACCATGAACGATACCCGGCAGGAAATCCCCCGTGGCGCCGTGCTGATGGAAGATCACCGCATCCTGTGGGCAGGCCCCAGCCGGGAGGTGCAATCGTGGCTGTCGGCGCAACGACCCGACCTGGACCGTGACGGCCCGGACCGGGTCATCGACGCCGCCGGCTGCGTGGTGCTCCCCGGGCTGGTGAACTGCCATCACCACCTCTACCAGACCCTCACCCGCGCCGTGGGTACGGCCCGGGGAATGGCGCTGTTCGACTGGCTGAAGTTCCTCTACCCCATCTGGGCCCAAATGACGCCCGAAGCCCTGTATGTGAGCGCCAAAATCGGGCTGGCCGAACTGGTGCTGAGCGGCTGCACCACCGTTGCCGACCACCTCTACCTCTTTCCCAACGGCTGTCGCCTCGACGACGAAATCCGGGCGGCCCGGGAGGTGGGGGTGCGTTTCCATCCCACCCGCGGCAGCATGAGTCTGGGCGAAAGCCAGGGCGGCCTGCCTCCCGACCGGGTCTGCGAAGACGAGCGCGACATCATGCGCGACTGTGTGCGGGTCATCGAAACCTTTCATGATCCTGAGCCCTTTTCCATGCTGCGCGTGGGCCTGGCCCCCTGTTCGCCCTTCAGCGTCAGCGGCGACCTGATGCGTGAAACCGTGACGCTGGCGCGGCAGCACCCGCTGGTCAACCTGCACACGCACCTGGCCGAGACCAGGGACGAGGAGCGCTTCTGCCTGGAAAAATTCGGCCGACGCCCGGTGGAATATGCCCAGGACTGCCACTGGACCGGCGAAGACGTCTGGTTTGCCCACATGGTGCACCCCAGCGAGGATGAAATCGAATGGCTGGCCCGCACCGGCACCGGTGTGTGCCACTGCCCGTCCAGCAACATGATCCTGGCGTCGGGCATCGCACCGCTGCGCCGCATGGTCGACAGAAAAATCCGGGTGGGGCTGGGGGTGGACGGCTCGGCCAGCAACGACGGCAACCACCTGCTGGGCGAGGCCCGGCAGGCCATGCTGCTGCAGCGCGTCGGATGGCCGGGGTTCGAGTCGCGGGCCGATCGCTTCAGTGCCCGCGAGGCCCTGGAACTGGCCACCATCGGCGGCGCCCGCGTGCTGCGGCGGGAGGATATCGGTTCGCTGGCGGCCGGCAAAGCCGCCGATCTGGTGGCTTTCCGCGTGGACGACCTGGCCCATGCCGGCGGGCGCCGCGATGCCGTCGCTTCCCTGCTGACCTGTTCCCCGGCACAGGCTTGGCTGTCGGTGATCCACGGCCGTATCGTGGTCGAGGGCGGCCGTTTCCTGCCCTTCGACCTGGCGCCCGACATCGAGGCCCACCACCGTCTGAGCACAGAGATGCTGAACCGGCCCGCGTCGGGGTGAAACGGGATAAACCCCCATCACATTCCAGATTTTTCCCCATCAAAATAAGGCTGGCGACCTATGGACAAGGGTCGACGGCGGCCTTATATTGATTCAGCCTGTAGATGACCGTCGAAAGGCTGTGGTATCCAGCAAAGGAGGAGAAATGGACACCCGCATCGATGCCAGACATGAGGGGCCCGGCTCTTCCGGTTATGTTGAATCTCTACTCGATCCCGAACTGTTCGATGAGTCGATAGATCTCGTTTCCCTTTGGACCGGGCAGGAACATTTACGGAAAAAAGCCGGCGAACGCAGAAAATTTAAGCGCTATGCCATTGGCAGGGTGGCTGTGGCCCTGATCGGACCCACTTCCGCCAAATTGGGGGATGTGAGCGGCATGAGCATGGGGGAAATCGGCTGTGCCGTGTTCAAATGCAACCCCCTCGAGATTGGTGAAATCACGGATATCAGCAGGGGTGGCATTGCATTCCAGTACATCCAGAAAGAAAAGCAGCTGGACGATTTCAAGACCCTGGATATCCTGGTGGCGGAAGACGACTTTTACCTTCAGGACCTGCGAATCAATGTGGTTTCCGATGTTCCCGTTGCCGGTGATCTCGGCTTGGGGCCCTTCACCACGCGGCGCATGGGCGTGCAGTTCTGCGACTTGACGCCCGAACAGGAAACGGCCTTGAGCCACTTCATCAGCAGTTACACCGACACCGGCAAATACATGCATTGACAGCCTGGGAACACAACGGCCACAGTCAGCAGACGTTTTGCCACCCTGCTTTTTGATAACCGGCGGCGGCCAGGTGGGCGCTGCCGGTGGAGACGATAACCGGGCGACCGGAGAAGGGTGAGTGCTCATGTACAGGCGTATCCTGGTGCCGTTGGACGGCTCCAAACGGGCCGAACGGATTCTTCCGCATGTGCGGCGGCTGGCACACCCGCAGGAAACCCAGGTCATTCTCCTACAGGTGGTCAACCCCTATGTCCCGGTAATGGATCCCCACGCTTTTCTGCAGGAATACAGCGCCGAGGAAATGGAGCAGATCATCGGCCAGGCGCGCTCCTACCTGGAGGGGCTGCAACACGAACTCAAGCACGAGGGGATCAACTGCCGCATCATCGTGGAGCAGGGGCCGGTGGTGGAAACAATCATCAACCTGGCCCAGGAGCACTCCGTGGATCTCATCGCCATGGCCAGCCACGGCCGCGGGGGGCTTTCGCGGGTCTTTTACGGCAGCGTGGCCGCCGGCATCCTGCAACGCATCGACCGTCCCCTCCTTCTGATCCGCGCCCGCGGAGACGAATAAATCTTCCTGCTTTTTACGGGTTCATCAATGACGGTGTTTCGGCAGCCTAGAAGCCAGCTGCCAAAGGCTGTGTCTGCACTTCGTTTGTTTTCTCTCGGGAAGTCTGATCCGCTGAATGGACAGGGACAAAAACGTTTCGCCCCTACCCCTTTCCGGGGGGATATGGTATAGGGAAAACATGGACCACGTGGTTTCCCATACGCACCGTTTCATCGATCACGCCTCCCGTATTCTCAATGAAAACGGTCATCACCTGGATCTCTCCATCGATCTGCAGGAAAACGACGACCCCATATCATCGGTACTGTTGCTTTTGGGCCAGACCCATGGGGTCAACGGTTGCCGGAAAGGCCCCTGCCTGATCCTGAACAAACGTTCCCGATACGTCAAGCAGGCCGGAGATCTGTGTTTTCCGGGGGGTGGTATCTCCCCACGCCGGGATGCCATCATGGCCCGCATCCTGAAGCTGCCCGGCATGCCGCTGTTGCGCTGGCCTTACTGGACTGACTGGCGCCGCAAAGACCGGTCCCGAGCCGATCTGATGGCCCTTTTCTTTGCCATCGGCCTGCGGGAGAGCTTTGAAGAAATGCGCCTCAACCCGCTGGGCGTGAACCTGGTGGGGCCGCTGCCGCCTCAGCGCCTCAGAATGTTCCAGCGCACCATCTATCCGGTGGCCGCGTGGGTGCCGCACCAGAGATATTTTTTCCCCAACTGGGAGGTGGAGAGTATTGTTCCCCTGCCCATCGACCTGCTGCTCAGGCCTGGCGGCTACCTGCGCTGCCGGCTGATTTATCCCGGAGACGTCCAAGAAAAATTCAAGCGTCGGGCCGAAGACCTGCCCTGTTTCCGCTTCGACGACGGAAACGGCAGCCAACTTTTATGGGGTGCCACCTATCATATCGTGACTACTTTTCTCGGACTGGTGCTTGGTTTCCGACCACCGCCGTTGGGCAGCCGGCCACTGGTAATGAAAGTAATGGCGCCGAATTACTTGTCCGGCCCCCGTTGTGCTGTTCGAAAATGATGTGCCTGCGCCCGGCAGGGGACTCCCTGTCCGGTACGCAGCCGAAGGCAGATGAGGCCGCCATGAAGCTGGTACTGAGAGAAATCCTGTGCACCGTCGACATGTCGCCGTCCACCGCCGAGTTGGTCGATTTCGCAGCCGCGCTGAGCAGCCATTACGAAGCCACGCTGGTCATTTTCCACGCCCTTTACAAGGCACCCGACACTTTTTCCGGCACCGATGAGCTGAATCTGGAAAATGCGCCCGCCACCGGCCACGAAGAAGACGTTTACCGTCAGCTGGGCGCTTTCATGCGGGGTCACCACTGCCCCTGGCGGACGGTACTGGCCAAGGGGGAGCCCGTGGAAAAGGCGGTGCGTACGGCCCACACGTATGGTGTCGACCTGGCCATTGCCCGTCGGCACTCCCTGCCAGCCATGCGGAAAATTTTCCGCTGGACCCTGATCGAGCGCTTGGCCCGGCAGCTGGAAATACCACTGCTGATTCTGCCGCCGGCCGAAACCTCCCCCCGGAAGATCGCTTATCTAAGCGAGACGTTCCAGCGTATCATGCTGGCCTGTGATCTGAAACCACGGGGGCATCGGGCTCACCTGCTGGCCCTGGGGCTGGCTCACGATTTCGCCGCCGACCTGCACCTGTTCCACTCCCTGGAGGCGCCGGTGGATGAGCAGCTGGTCAATCCCACCGAGGCCCCTTACTGGCAGGTGCAGGAAGCCTTGCAGGAAAAACTGCGACAAAAACTGCTGGCTTTGGCAGAGCCGCTGAAACACACGCCGCTGAAACTGGTCACCGAACTGCGACCCGGGCCGGCCGCCGAAACAATCTGCGATTACGCCCGGTCCTCCGGCGCCACCCTGCTGGTGGTGGGGGCACGCCACCACGGCAAGCTGGGGAAACTGCTGCTGGGTTCCACCACCGAAACTGTGCTGAGAAATACGCCCTGTGCGGTTCTGGTGGTACCCGATGACACTCAGGACACCACCGGATGAGAACCGTCGGCATTGTCAGAGACGACCTCTTTCTGCGCCATATGCCTGCCGAGGGCCACCCCGAAAACCCCGAACGATTGAAGGCGATCTATGCCATGCTCGACCGTCCGGACATGGCCGGACGGTTCACCCACATCCCGCCCCGCCCTGCAACGCGTGAAGAGATTTTGCTGGTGCACGCCGACCGTCACCTGAAAAAGATCCGGGCCACGGCAGGCAAGGAGTCCTGTGCCCTGACCAGGGACACGCTCACCTCGGCGCATTCCTGCGAGGCCGCCCTGCAGGCGACAGGCGGACTGCTGGAAGCTGTCTCTATGGTGGCCGACAGCAGCCTTGCGTCGGCCTTCGCCCTGACCCGGCCGCCCGGTCACCACGCCGAAAGAAGCCGGGCCATGGGCTACTGTCTGTTCAACAACGTGGCCCTGGCCGCCATGTTCGCCCGCCGTCGCCTGGGACTCGGGCGGGTCCTGATAGTGGACTGGGATCTGCACCACGGCAACGGCACCCAGCACCTCTTCGAAAACGACGACAGCGTCCTCTATTTTTCCATTCACCAGCGCAGTCTTTTCCCCGGAACCGGATTATTTACCGAAACCGGACGGGGCCGGGGCGAGGGCTATACCGTAAACATCCCGCTGCCGGGGGGATACGGCGACGGAGAATACGCCGCCCTGTTCGAGAAGCTGCTGCGCCCGGTGGCCGTGGCCTTTTCCCCGGATATCATCCTGGTTTCGGCCGGTTTCGACACCCACCACGAGGATCCTGTAGGCGGCATGGTCATGACCGCCGACGGATACGCCGCCTTGACCCGCAGCCTCATGAACCTGGCGCAGACGTGCTGCAACGGCAGGCTGGTGTTCACCCTGGAGGGTGGCTACAACAGGGCCGCCCTGGCGGCATCGGTCAAAGCGGTGCTGCGGGAACTGGCGGATCTGACCCGCCACGATCCGGAAGAGACCATGTCCGGGGCTCTGAGAAAACGGGTCACCTATGCTGTGCATCGCGTAACCCATGTCCACCGCCGATTGTGGTCCACCCTGGGGGAATCAGATGCTTAACAAAATCAAAATAATGGAATCTTCGGTAGCCAAGTGGAACAGAATCATCGCAGGAAAGAGCAGCGACGGCGGGGTGATGGACTGTCCCCCCTGCCGCATCTACTACGTCCTGTTATGCACCGGCTGCCCTATTGCCCAGTACACCGGCAAGAAGTTCTGCCGCGGTTCGCCCTACCCCGCCTGGTACTGGCATCAGAACAATGTCCACGGTAAGCTCCTCAAGAAAATCTACTGCGACGAGTGCCTCAAGCTGGCCACGGACATGCGCGATTTCATGCAGGAGATCGTGGACCACCTGAAAGCCCGGGCCAAAAAGGAAGACACGGCGGACAGCCCGTCGGCGGAGCAAAACTCTTTCCCGACAAACTCCGGACCGGAAGGCTGACGGCTTCGGACACGGACGATTCTCTGTGACTGCAACCACTTTCAGCACACTCTGCGCCGTCACCGCATTGTTGGAACTGGGGCTGCTGATGGTGGGCGCCTACGCCGCCTTCCGCCACTGGGGCAACACCCTGGCCGAAGCGGCGGCCTATGCCATCATGACGACCCTGATGGGGCTTTCGGCCCTGTTTCAGCTGGCATTCATCTGTGGCTGGCCCGGGGCATCCCTGGCCGGCGAACTGCTGGGGTGTATGCTGGCGGTGCGAATCTGTGCCAAGAGACGCATCTTCCTGGCTGAAGCCTGGAGGGCAACAGCCAGCCTCTTTCACGCCCACCCTTGGCTCTGCGGCGGGGCGGCCGCAGCCACCGGCTACCTGGCACTGCAGGCCGTGCTGATCCCGCCAACCGCCGTGCACTGGTCCAATCTCTCGCGTATCCTGTTGTGCGAGCGCCACACCGGCTACTTTGTCGACCTGATTCGGTCCAACGCCGCCTTTCACTATCCCCTCAACAGCCTGGTGCTGGTGCACCATTTCATGCGGTTCAACACCGAACTGGGACTGGGGCTGTTCAGCTTTCTGGCCTATCTCTCCATCGTTTTCTGCACCTACGCCCTGGCCCGCCGCTACGCCTGGCCCGCTACGGCTATCACCGTGGCGATGATGGTCATGAGCCTGCCCCGTTTGGTGCTGCTGGCCACGACACCCGGCAGCGAGATCGTTTCGGCGGCGGCATCCGTCTTCAGCCTCCTGGTGATGTACCGGGTAGTCGAGCAGCCCAACTTCAGGGATCTCCTGATTCTGCTGCTCAGCCTGCTGTTCGGCATTTCCAGCGAAGACCTCTACCTGGCCCTTTCGGCCATCCTGGCGGCCCTGGCGGCTGTTCTCGTGTTCCGACGCCACGGCGCGCCCACTTGGTGGCACATGCTTTCCCGGCACCGTGTCTGGGCCGCCGCGGCCCTGGTGCCGGCCGTCATCTTCTCGCAGTTCTGGCGGGCGCTGTACGGTGCAGCCTCGGCAGCCGGGCACTGCCCCGTCCTCACGGTTCCCGGGTTCGTTCAGAACGGCGACAATCTCAAAGGCATGGTCGCCAACCTGTGCCGCTACCTGCTGCAGAGCCTGGACTTCACGGTCCCCGTGGATCGGCTCGTCGAGGCTGTCTCGGGTTCGGCGCCTTCCACCTGGCTGGAGGGGCTGTACACACACCTGTGTGCGCCGCTGCTGGACGCGGCCGGCGCGGTGGGGCCGTTTCACATCCGGCCGGGCCTGCACGAAACCACGGCCTGGTTCGGCCCACTGGCCTTCCTGCTGGTATGGCCGGCCATGATCTACGCCGCCTTGCGCGGCCCCCGGCGGCTGAAGGCCACGGCCGTGGCCCTGATTGCCCAACTCTATCTGATCGCCCTGATTCCGGCCTGGACACCGCTGAACGTGCGCTTTTTCACCGCCCTGATGGCCTGCGGGGGCTTTCTGGTGGCTTTCATGCTGCCCCCCTGGCGGCTGTCGACCACCCGCCGCCACGTCTTCCAGGCCCTCTGCCTGGGCCTGCTGTGCTATGCGGCCCTGTTCAACAGCACCAAACCGGCTTTGGGGCTGCGCCCCCTCAAGCGGGCCGCCAAATCCCTGTTGATCGGCGACATGCCGGCCTTTCGCCAGGAAACCTTCCGCGCCGCCCGTCAGAGCACCTGGCACCGGTGGTGGCGCGGCAGTTTCCTGAACGATGAGGCCCGCCTGGTTTTCGGCGACCGGCGGCTCCGGGATATCAGCGACAGTGTTTCCGCAGACAGCGCCCTGACGGTCGTCTTCCACAATCCGTCCCATCTCTATCCATTCCTGGTCCGCTGGCGACGGGCGATCCCGGTCTGCAGCCCGGCAGAGGTGCTGCCGGCGGATGTCGCCGCCGGTAGCTATTTACTTGTGATGGGGCCCGATGCACCGGTTTTCCATAAAGCCGGTTTCCGGCTGGTCCAACGCTGGCACCGGAGATTTCCGGCCGCTTTGTACACCCCCGAGCCACAATGACCTTTTCGACCGGCCTCAACCACAAAGGGTACCGCCGAAACAGGACAGGCAGAATTGGGTTGATTTTTCCGGATGATAGCAGGTACTGTTTTGTCATCGTGTCATGGATGACCCTCCGTTTCTTTTCACCCGCAACTTCAGAAAGGGAAAAAAAATGAGGACGAGCGATTTTTCCAGAAGAGAATTTTTGAAAATCGGCGGCATTTCATTGATCGGCGCCGCAGCCACCCTGAGCTTCGGCACGCGGGTGTTCGCCGCGCCATCACGGACACCATTTGATCCGGTTCGTTTTGCCGTCATCACCGATCCCCACGTAGACATCAGGGGGAAAAACGCCATGAAAATGAGCGCCATCAGCGTAGACTGCGTTCAGCAGGCGGTGGAAGGCCTGAATACGGAAAAGGGGCTTACCTTTGTGATGGTGACCGGTGACCTTCTTCAGGACGGCGAAATGGAAAACGCCCAGGCCATCAAGCAGCAGCTCGACAAGCTCAGCGTGCCCTACTACGTGGTTGCCGGCAACCACGACTACGACCCGATTCTTCCCAAGAAACGCCGCGAAGGGTTCACCTACATGACCATCGAGGAATTCGTCAAATTCTTCAAAGGGCATGGGTACGATGATTCCCTGAAGCGGTACTACCCCCTGCAGATCAAGCCGGGGCTGAGGATCATCGCCCTGGACGCCGAACTGCCCGAAGACCCCAAAACCTGGGCCGGCGTTCTTCCCGGCGAACAGCTGCAGTGGCTGGACAAGCAGCTGAGCGAGCATGCCAACGATCTGAACCTCGTATTCATGCATCACAACTTCGTTCAGTGGTCGGCCGATGAACTCAAGGGTGGTCCCAAGCAGTGGTTCTGCGCGGAAAATGCCGCCGAAATTCGGGCGATTTTGGAAAAACACGCGCCCGCAGCCCCGGTGGCCATCTCCGGGCACCGTCACATCGGCCTGAATTACAAGGAGATCAACGGGGTCAACTACTTCATCGCCCCGGCGCTCAACTCCCATCCCATGCGCTACTCCGTGTTCACCCTCTCCAATGAGGCCATCTCCTGGAAAACCCCCATGGTGGGGGTGCCTGAGGCCGCCCATCTCGAGGCCCGCAACAACTTGCTGGAAGCTGCCTGGTGGCGGGCCAGCCAGTTCAAGGAGCGCAATTTCTTCAACGACTCTGCCGTGCTGCGTTTCTACGAAAACAACGACATGGTCATCGGGTCCAAAAAAATCTGATATGACCTGAAAACCCTGAAAACACGGACTCGAAAAAAACAGGCAGAAAAAAAGCCCCACCGGATGACCAGTGGGGCTTTTTCCTTTGGCTCGAAAGCCGTGCTTCTATTCGTCTTTGGATTGGCGTTTCTCTTCCAGCGCCTTGAGTATCTTGTCGGGCGTGATGGGGAAATCCTCCATGTAAACCCCGATGGCGTTGCTGATGGCAGCGCTGTAAGCCTGGGCCGCGGACATGGCGATGGACATGCCGGCCTCCTTGGCGCCGTAAGGGCCGTCAGGGTCGTGGGACTCCACGATGATGGTGTTGATTTTGGGCATGTCGGCGGCCAGGGGCACGCCGTAGTCCAGCTGGGTGGGGTTGAGGGTGCGGCCCTCGTGCCAGGTGTGGTACTCGGTGAGCATGCCGCCCTGGCCGCCCATGGCCACCGAGCCCTGGAACTGGCCTTCGAGCACCAGCGGGTTGATGGCGAAACCCACATCCTGGGCCGCGGTCACCTCCAGCACCGTGACCTTGCCGGTCTCGGGGTCCACCGCCACCTCGGCGATGGTGGTGCCGAAGGAGAAGGCGCCGCACATCTGGCCGAAGGGGTTCTTGACCCACTCGCGCTTGGGGTCCACCTTGGGCCAGTACTCGCCCTCGCCGCTGATGCTCTGGCCGCGCGACAGGCTGATGCGCACCACCTTCTTGACCGGAACTCCCGCCTCGGGGCTGCCCTCGACGAAGATCATGCGGTCCCTGGCCACCAGGTCGTCCACGCGGCACTCGAGCACATCGGCGGCCACGGCGAAGAGCTTTTCGCGGGCGTCGGCGGCCGCGTTCTTGACGGCCTGGCCGCCGATGAAAGTCGACACCTGGGAGTAGGCCCCGGGGTCCGAGGGCGTCACCTCGGTGTCGGCCGTGATGAGCTGCACGTCGTCGGGGTGGATGCCCAGTTCCTCGGCCGCGATCTGCACCAGCATGTGGTCGTTGCCCTGGCCGTTGTCCACCACGCCCGAGATGACCGTCACGCCGCCGTCCTCGTTGAACTTGATGAAGGCCTGGGAGCCGCCGCGGATGCCCATGGGAAAGCCGGTCTGCACCGAGTTGCAGCCGATGCCGATGCCGCGGTAGGGCGGCAGCTTGCCGTACTTTTCCTTCCAGCCGGCCCTGGCAGCGGCCTTTTCGATGGTCTCCTTCATGGCGCAGCTGGCAACAAAAGACTTGGTGTTGGTGTACTCGCCGGCCTCGCGGGCGTTGATCAGGCGCATCTGGACGGGGTCGATGCCCAGGTGCTCGGCGATGCGGTCCAGCTGGATGTCCACGCCGCAGGCGAAGCCGCGGCCGTGGATGCGGATCATGCCGCGGATGGGCTTGTTGGTGTAGATGCGGTAGCCGTTGTAGCGCACGTGCGCCATCTTGTAGGCCTGCTCCATGCACAGGAAGGGCACGCTGGTGGCGATGGGGCCGGTGCTGGAGTAAGCGCCGCCGTCCATGTAGCAGGTGATGTCGCGGGCGATGACCCGCCCGCGGCGGTTCACGCCGGTCTTGATGGTGGTGATCAGGGCGTGGCCCTGGCGCGTGGCGATGGAGTTCTCCTCGCGGGTGTAGACGATCTTCACCGGCCGGCGCGTCTTCTGGGACAGCAGCGCACAGACGAAGTCGCCCGGCGCGATCTCCGAGCGCCCGCCGAAGGCCCCGCCGATGGTGATCTTGCGCACGCGCACCTTGTTTAACGGAATACCCAGGGCGTTGGAGAGCGGCTTGGCCTTCATGTGCGGCCCGGCGTTGGGCATCCACATCTCCAGGTTGCCGGCCATGTCGAAGTTGGCCACCACGGCGTAAGGTTCGGCCTGGAAATAGGAGTCCTCGGCGGCCGTGAAGGTGTCCTCGCGCACGTAATAAGACTCCTTGAAGCCCTTTTCCACGTCACCCACGCTGATGGGCACGTGGATGTTGATGTTCTGGGGGAAGTCCTCGTGGATCAGGGGCGCGTCGGGCAGAATGGCCTCCATGGGGTCGAAGACCGCCGGCAACTCTTCGTACTCCACGCGGATGAGCGCAAGGGCCTCCATGGCCGTGTCCTCGTCCACGGCCGCCACGCCGGCCACGTCCTCACCGATGTAGCGCACCTTGTCGGTGGGCAGAAACATCTGGTCCAGGGTGTAGCGGAAAACCCCCCACTTGCGCTGCAACGTGTCGTGGCCCGTGACCACGGCCTTGACGCCCGGCAGCCGCTTGGCCCGGCTGGTGTCGATGTGCACGATGCGGGCGTGGGGCAGCGGGCTGCGCAGGATCTTGCCCACCAGCATGCGCGGCAGGTGCAGGTCCGCGGTAAAGGCGGCCTGGCCCGTGACCTTGGCCCGGGAGTCCACCCGCGGCATCTTCTTTCCGACGAAGCTGTAATCCGACATGCCGCTCACCTCCTGTCCCCGCCGTTGTGGGCCGCGGCAGCCACGGCCTCTACGATCTTGGTGTAGCCCGTGCAGCGGCAGATGTTGCCCGAAAGGGCGCGGGCGATCTGCTTCTCGTCCGGATGCGGATCCTGGAGCAGCAGCGCCCGGGCCGACATGAGCATGCCCGGCGTGCAGAACCCGCACTGCACGGCCCCGTGGTCGATAAAGGCCTGCTGCAGGGGGTCCAGGGCCTCGCCGTCCGAGAGCCCCTCCACGGTGGTCACACGGTGCCCGGCGGCCTCCACCGCCAGGGTCAGGCAGGCGCGCACGGGCTTGTCGTCCAGCAGCACGGTGCAGGAGCCGCAGATGCCCTCGCCGCAGCCCTCCTTGGCGCCGGTGAGGAAAAGCGCTTCGCGCAACAGTTCCAGCAGGGTCGTACGGGGCTCGACCAGCAGCTGATGTTTTTCGTCGTTTACGGTGATTTCAATGGGGATTCTATCCATCTGAACCTCGTCCGGCCGCCCGTTCCAGCGCCCCTTCCAGGGCCCGCGTGGTCATCACGGCGGCCATCTGCATGCGGTACTCGGTGGAGCCGTGAACGTTGTCCACGGCAAAGGCGGCGGCCGCATCGGCGGCCGATTTGGCGGTCTTCTCCAGCGCCCGGCGGTCGCCCGCCTTGCGGCCCACCAGGTGTTCGGCGGCACCGGTGATGTGCAGCGGGCCGCTGGCGATGGCGCCCACCACGATGCGCGTGTCGGCGATCGTGCCCGCTTCCACGCGCACCCAGGCCCCGGCGCAGACCACAGGGTACTCGATGGCCGAGCGGTAGGCCAGTCGGTGGTAGGCGGCGCCCTCGCCGGGCTGCGACAGCGGGATGCGGATGTCGGTCAGCAGCTCGTGGTCGGCCAGCGACAGCGGGTGTTCGCCGGTGGCGGTGTAGAGTTCCATGAGCGGCATGCGGCGGCGGCCGTCCCGGCTGCAGACCGTCACCTCGGCGCCCAGGGCGATGAGCGCCGGTGCGGTGTCCGACTGGCAGGTGGAGCGGCAGCGGTCGGAGCCCTCGCGGGCGTAGCAGATCTGTCCGCCGGCCTTGTGGCACAGCTGCTTGGTGGAGCGGAAGAAAGCCGACTGGTTGTAAAAGCGGCAGCGGTTGTCCTGGCACAGGTTGCCGCCGATGGTGCCGCGGAAGTGCTGGATGGAAACGGCCCCCACGGCTTCCACGGCCTCGGCCAGCGCCGGGAAGTTCCGGCGCACCGGCTTCGATGCCGTGATGTCGGCCAGGGGGGTGGCGGCGCCGATCTTCAGCGCCCCGTCCGCTTCGGTGATTCCGGCCAGGCCGTCCACGGATTTCAGGCTCAGGAGATAGGCCGGCGTCAGCAGGCGCTGTCTCATGCGCACCAGCAGGTCGGTGCCGCCGGCCAGCACCCGGCAGTCGGCGCCGTGCTCGGCGAGCATCTCCAGGGCCTCGTCCAGGTCGGCGGGTTCCAGGTAGGTGAATTCAGGCAGTCGCACGCGGTTCTCCAAGGGTGAAAAGGCTTGACAAAATGAAGCGCGATCCGTTAGTTACAGAGTGTATACTGTATACGGTGTACACATCCCCCGCGTCAAGGGGGAATTGACGCAATGACCCGCCCTTCCGGTGTGACCGAACCCGTCCGGAAATCCAAAAACCTTTTACCCGTAACGGGGAGTGACTGTATCATGGAACTGCTCCGTAATATCAAGATCCTGTCCCTCGAGCAAGCCACGGTTCTGCCCTATCTCACCTACCGCCTGGCCATGGACGGCGTGCAGGTCATCCGCCTGGAGCACCCCAAATTCGGCGACCCCAACCGCTTCATCGGGGAGAACGTACTGGGCCAGGAACGCATGAACGCCTACTTTCTGAACATCAACGCCGGCAAGCAGGCCCTGACCCTCAACCTGGCCGACGACGAGGGCCAGAAGATCTTCCACGCCCTCATCCGCGAGCTGGACATCGACATCTTCGCCACCAACCAGCTGCCCCGCAACTACGAAAAACTGGGCATCGACTACGACACCCTCAAGGCCGTCAAGCCCGACATCATCTGGCTGGGCGTGACCGGCTTCGGCCCCGACAGCAACGAGGCGGCCTACGACCCCATCCTGCAGGCGCGCTCGGGCCTCATGGAGCTGACCGGCGAAGCGGACGGCCCGCCCATGGTGCTGGGCATCCCGCTGCCCGACATGGGCACCAGCGAACACGCTTACGGCCAGCTGATGAAGGCCCTCTACCGACGCACCGTCACCGGCGAGGGAAGCCGCATCGACCTTTCCATGTTCGAGTCCTCGGCCTCCTGGCTGACCGTGCCCATCTCCATGACGGCCAGTTTCGGCAAGAAGGTCACCCGCCGCGGCAACACCCACGAGTTCTTCAGCCCGGTGTCGGTCTACGAGACCCGCGACGGCTTCGTCTACGTGGCCGTGGGCAACGACCGCCAGTGGAAGTCGCTGGTGGCCCAGGACATGTTCCAGTCGCTTGACAAGCCCGAGTACGAGAAGAACGCCGGCCGCATCGCCGACGTGGCCAACCTCAACCGCGCCATCAACGAAATCACCCGGCAGCACACCACCGCCGAACTCATCGACCTGTTCACCGGCATCACGGTGCCCATCAGCAAAATCAACCGCATCGAGGAGGTCATCGAGGACCCCCTGGTGAAGCGACGCCTGCTCACCGCCAAGGACCCGGTCACGGGCCGCGAGATCACCATGGCGCCGCCGCCTTACATGACGCCGTTCCTGGAAAAAAACGACCGGCGCATGCGTTTCCCGCCGCGTTTCGGAGAGCACAACGCCGAGATCTACGGGCAGTTGGGATACGGTGAAGCGGAACTTTCCAAACTCAAAGACAAAGGCGTGATTTAAATGGACATCGTCGTCCTCATCAAGCAGGTGCCCAACACCACCGAGGTCAAGCTCGACCCCAAGACCGGCAATCTCATCCGCGAGGGCCTGGAGAGCATCATCAACCCCGACGACCGCCACGCCCTGGAAACCGCCATGGGCCTCAAGGAGGAACGGGGGGGCAAGGTGACCGTCCTCTCCATGGGACCGCCCCAGGCCATCGATGCCCTGTCCGAGGCCCTGGGCATGGGGGCCGACACAGCCATCCTGCTGTCCGACCGGGCCTTCGCCGGCGCCGACACCTGGGCCACTTCCTTCACCCTGGGAAAGGCCATCGAGAAGATCGCCGCCTTCGATCTGGTCCTGTGCGGCCGCCAGGCCATCGACGGCGACACGGCCCAGATCGGTCCCCAGGTGGCCGAGTACCTGAACCTGCCCCAGGTCACCTACGTCAGCCGCATCGAGGAGACGGCGGACGACAGCATCACCGTGCGCCGCCGCCTGGAGGACGGCTACGAACGCATCGCCTGCCGGCTGCCGGCCCTGCTGACGGTCATCGGCGAGATCAACCGGCCGCGCTACCCGGACGTGGGGCGCCTCATCGCCGCCTGCCGCGAAAAGGCCCCCATCCAGGTCTGGAACGCGGCCGACATCGGCGTGCAGACCCGGGAGGTGGGCCTGTCCGGGTCCCTGACCCACGTCATCAAGACCTTCGCCCCCAAGTTCCAGCGCCAGGGCGAGCGCCTGGAGGGCGACACCCAGACCGTGGTGCAGGAACTCATCGCGCGCCTGAAAAAGAGCGACGGGGCCACGGCCTGCAAGGCCTTCGATTCGGCCTGCAGCCTTTGAGCCTACAGGACGGTAAAACGGTAAACAGAATGCTTTTGAAAGCCACACACCAGTGCGCGCGGCACGCCTTTCGGCTTCGCTCCTGGCGTCCGTTCGGGGCGCCGTCGGCCGGCCCCCGAACGAACGATGGTCGCTCCACCGAAACCCATGCCGCGCTCCGTTGCCCGCCGACTCCCGGCGGACCACGGACAACGGACAACGGACGACGGGCCACCCAACCGTCCTGCTATGTCCGTGTGGGTCTGTGGCCAACATTTCCGAAAGCCCCGGATTACCCGTAAACGTGTAAACAGGATGAGTGCATGACCATCTGGATCGAAATCGACCTTTGTGACGGCTGTCGGCGCTGCCTGCGGGTGTGTCCCTACGACGCCCTGGAAATCCAGGAGGGCAAGGCCCGCGTGCTGGACCGCTGCACCTCCTGCGGCGCCTGTCTGGAAGTGTGCCCCAACAGCGCCATTTCCAGCGATGCCGAAGAGCGCGAAATCCCCGATTTCAGCGACCACCGGGACGTGTGGGTGTTCGCCGAGCAGCGCGAGGGGCGCCTCAACCCGGTGAGCCTGGAACTGCTGGGCAAGGCCCGCGACCTGGCCGCGAACCTGAGCGAAAACGTGGCCGCCGTGCTGCTGGGCCACGGCGTGGCCGACATCGCCGAAACCCTGATCGCCCACGGGGCCGACACGGTCTACCTGGCCGAAGACCCCGCCCTGGAACGTTTCCGCACCACGGCCTATGCGCGGGTCCTGGCGGACCTGATCCGGAACCGCAAGCCAAGCATCCTGCTGCTGGGCGCTTCCCACATCGGGCGGGACCTGGCACCGCGGGTGGCCCGCCGTGTGGGCGCGGGACTTACGGCGGACTGCACCGATCTTTCCATCGACCCCGACGAGCGCATCCTGCTGCAGACCCGGCCGGCCTTCGGCGGCAACGTCATGGCCACCATCGCCAACCGCTACTCGCGGCCCCAGATGGCCACGGTGCGCCCCGGTGTCATGGAGATAAAGCCCCTGCCCGGCCACGGGGGCGAGGTGGTACGCGAGAGCGTGTCGCTGCGGGAAGAAGACATCGGCACGCGCGTGCTGGAGGTGGTGCGCGAGAAAAAGGAGCGCCAGGACATCACCCGCGCCAAGGTCATCGTGGCCGGCGGGCGCGGCGTGGGCGGCCCCGAGGGGTTCGTCCTGCTGCGCGAACTGGCCGAGGTTATGGGCGGGGAGGTGGCCGGCACGCGCATTGCCGCCGAGGAAGGCTGGATACCGCCCGAAAACCAGGTGGGCCAGACCGGCAAGACCGTGCGCCCAGAGATCTACATCGCCTGCGGCATCTCGGGCGCCATCCAGCACCGCGCCGGCATGATGAACGCCCGCTACATCATCGCCGTCAACACCGATCCGCGGGCGCCCATTTTCCAGGTGGCCGACTGGTCCATCGTGGGAGACCTGCACGAGATCGTGCCGGAAATGACCCGGCAGCTGCGCCGGGAGGCGGGTGCCGATTGAAAGCAGCGGAGTGGAATGCGTTTGGGGTGAGCATCATTGTCCATTTGGGGGAAAAGCCATCCAGCTGTCCGGCGTTAAGAATTTTAAGCTGTTTGAGGAGCTTGCGACGAGTTCTTAAAATTTAGGCGGACAGCTGGATGGCGCCCCAAATGGACACCCGTAGCGAAACCGAAACGCATATTGCACGAAGCATCACCAGTTGTGAAGCAACGCAAACCATTCGGAAAAGAGGGTTGCATGTTACGGTCCAAGCCCGAGGAATTGATACGCAAAAGCATGGCCCGCTTCGTCGACGAGGAGGTCATTCCCCAGGCCCAGGAACTCGACGAGAAGGGCGAATTCCCCATGGAACTCTTCCGGCAGGTGGGTCGCATGGGCGTGTTCGGCATCCGCTATCCGAGAAAGGGCGGTGGCGCCGGCGGCAACAACACGCTCTACTGCATCATCTGCGAGGAGCTGGCCCGGGGGCTCATGAGCCTGGCGGCCGTCACCGCCATGCAGTGCCTGATGGGCACCAACTTCCTGTTTCACTTCGGCACCGACGAGATGCGGGAAAAATACTTTCTGCCGGCCATGCGCGGCGAGATGATCACCAGTTTCTGCCTGACGGAACCCGAGGCCGGCTCCGACCTGGGCGCCGTGAGCACCTCGGCCGTCAAGGGCGACGGCGGGTACGTCATCAACGGCATGAAAACCTGGGTCACCAACGGTCCCCTGGCGCACTTCTTCACCGTGCTGTGCCAGACTGACCCGGCCAAGAAGTTCCGGGGACTCAACTTTTTCCTGGTTCCCCGCGACACGCCGGGCGTTTCGGTGAGCCGGGCTTTTAAAACCATCGGCACCCGCACGAGCCAGCTCTCGGAACTGGCTTTCAAAGATGTCTGGATTCCCGAAGAATACCGGCTGGGCGGCGAGGGGCGGGGGCTCGGCAACCTGATGTCCATCCTGGCCGAGATCCGCGCCATGACGGCGGCCCTGGCCGTGGGCCTGCAGCGCGCCGCCCTGGCCGATTCCATCCGCTACGCCCAGGAACGCGCCCAGTTCGGCCGCACCATCAGCCGCTTTCAGCTCATCCAGGCCAAGATCGCCAACATGGTCACCAACCTGGAGGCCTCCCGGCTGATGACCTACAACGCCACGCGCATGATCGACAACGGCATCTCGTGTCTCAAGGAGGCCTCCATGGCCAAGTATTTCGCCACCGAGGCGGCCTGCAAGGCGGCCGACGAGGCCACCCGTATCCTGGGAGCCTACGGCTACTCCATGGAATACTCGGCCCAGCGGTACTACCGCGACAACCGCTTCCTGCTATACGGCGGCGGCACCCACGAGATCCTGCAGACCAACATCGCCCGCTGGGCGGGGTTGTGAGGAAGTTTGAAGTTTGAAGGAAAGGGAGGCGGCGCTTTCAGGTCGAAAGGGCGACGGGAAAATAATGGAACAGCAGGAGCACATGGAAAAACCCGGGGGTGAAGCCATTGCGCCGCTCAAGGCCATCGGGCCGCGAAAGTCCCTGGGTGAACATGTCTTCGAGACCCTGCGCCAGGCCATCGTCAGCGGGCAGATGGCCCCCGGCGACCGCCTGGTGGAGAGCCGCATCGCCCAGGCCCTGGATATCAGCCGCACGCCGGTGCGCGAGGCCATCCACAAGCTGGAACGTGAGGGCTTCATCCGCCGGCGGCCCCAGGGCGGGTTCACCGTGCTGGGGTTCAGCCGCAGGGACATCGAAGAGACCTTCGAGATCCGCGGCGTGCTGGAGAGCTACGCCGCGCGTCTGGCGGCCGTCAAGCACCAGGCCTCCGAACTGGACGACCTGGCGCGTATCGCAGAGACGTTCCAGCAGAGCCTGGACGCCGGGCAGTTGGAGCGGCTGGTGGGGATCAACACCGCCTTTCACGACATGCTCTACGCCCTGAGCCGCAACCCGCGGCTGGTCAAGATGATCAACAGCCTGCGCGACCAGATCTACCGCTTCCGCCGCATGATCCTGGAGGACGAAGAGCTGGCGCGGGAAAGCAACCGCGACCATCGCCGCATGATCGAACACATGCGCAGGCGCGACGCCGACGGCACCGAGCGCCTGGTGCGTGAGCACATTTTGAGAGGACAGAAAGCGATCTTGCATAATTTCGATCGGTTGGATGACAAAAGCGCATCTTCTGGATAACCTTTGGTAACGGGTTGCCAAAGGAGCGCCGGGCGTGTTTCGGTGAAGCCGCATTGTGCATCCGGGGAACAAAGCCATCCGGCCGACCGGCCTTAAGCATTTCAAGCTGTTTGAGGAGCTTGCGACGAGTTCTTGAAATTTTGGCGGGCGGCCGGACGGCGCCCCGGATGGACACCGGAGCGCAAGCGAAACAGACCCGGCGCGGAACTGCCGCGACATAACACCAAAGCATTTGCATGAAGGATTGAGACTATGCCCGACAAGACAATCAGAATTCTCATTGCCAAGCCGGACCTGGACGGACACGACCGCGGCGCCAAGGTGGTGGCGCTGGCCCTGCGCGACGCCGGCATGGAGGTGATTTACTCCGGCCTGCACCAGAGCATCGACCAGATCCTGACCACGGCCATCCAGGAGGCGGTGGACGTCATCGGCCTGAGCATCATGACCGGCGGTCACCTGACCATCTGCCGCAGGCTGTTCGCGCGCATGAAGGAAGAGGGACTCGACGACGTCCACGTGGTGGTGGGCGGCGTGATTCCCAAGCAGGATGTGCCCAAGCTCGAGGAGATGGGCGCCCGCGGCGTGTTTCCGGGCGGCACGCCCTTTTCCGAGATCGTGGCGGGCATCCGGGCGCTGTTTACAACTGAAACCGTGTAGGTGAGGGCGCAGCACAGAGGCTCAAAGTCAAAAGCGGAAAAATCGGCCCAGGCGGGCAGGAGGTTTTTATGGGGGTTGCCAGATACATACGCGATGAGAAAGACGCCATCAAGGAAGTCATCTACCAGTCGGGCATCCGGGTCAAACCGGTCTATGGCCCGCAGGACCTCGAGGAGGTGGGCTTCGACTACGGAAGCGACCTGGGGGAACCCGGCGAGTTTCCCTTCACGCGCAGCCTGCACCCCCAGGGCTACCGCAGCCGGGCCTGGACCACGCGCCAGTACACGGGCTTCGGCACCCCCCGGGAGACCAACGAGCGTTTCCGCTACATGATCGCCCACGGACAGACCGGCCTCAACGTGGCCTTCGACCTGCCCACCCAGATGGGGCTGGATTCCGACGACCCCCAGGCCGAGGGCGAGGTGGGCCGCGTGGGCATGGCCGTGGACTCCCTGCGCGACTTCGAGATCGCCTTCGAGGGCATCCCCTTCGACCGCATCGGCTCGGGCCTGACCATCAACGCCAACGCCTCGGTCATGCTGGCCATGTACCAGGCCGTGGCCGAGAAGTTCGGCTACAAGAAGGAGCGCATCAGCGCCACGCCCCAGAACGACATCCTCAAGGAGATGATCGGCCGCGGCGCCTGGATCTTCCCGGTGGAGCCGGCCGTGCGCCTGGTGGGCGACACCATCGAGTACGCCATGAAGGAACTGCCGCGCTGCAACCCGGTGAGCATCTGCGGCTACCACATTCGCGAGTCCGGTGCCACGCCGGTGCAGGAGATCGCCTGCGCCTTCGAGATCGCCCGCAGCTACATCGAAAACGTCACCGCCCGGGGCATCGAGCCGGGCGCCTTCGTGGGCCGCTTCTCCTTCAACTTCAACGTCTACGGCAACCTGTGGGAACAGGTGGCCAAGTTCCGGGCGGCCCGCAAGCTGTGGGCCAAGATGCTGCGCGAGGAGTACGGCATCACCGAGAAGAAGAAGCTCTTCCTGCGCGGGCTCTTCGGCGGCGGCGGCAGCGGCATGACCAAGCAGCAGCCGGAAAACAACATCATGCGCGGCGCCTACTACGCCCTGGCGGCGGCCCTGGGCGGCGCCCAGACCACGGCCCTGTGCTCCTTCGACGAGGCCTACACCATCCCCACGCCGCGGGCGGCCCTGCTGTCGCTGCGGACGCTGGAGATGCTCATGGATGAAATCGGCCTGCGCGACACCGTCGATCCGCTGGCCGGGTCCTATTTCGTCGAGACCCTGACCAAGCAGATGGAAGACAAGATCCGGTCCGAGATGGACCGCATCCGTGCCATGGGCGGCATGATTCAGGCCGTGGCCACCGGCGCCATCCAGCGCGAGGTGGCCCGCCAGGCCTACGAGTTCGAGAAGGCCATCCAGAACAGAGAGGCCATCAAGGTGGGTGTCAACAAGTACACCGAGGGCGACGAACCCGAGGTGGAACTGCACGCCTACAACGAAGCGTGGGCCGAAAAACAGATCGCAGCCCTGAAAGAACTGCGGCGCACCCGCGACAACCGGGAGGTCGGCCGCACGCTGAAACAACTCGAGCAGGTCACCCGCGACGGGAAGAACGTGATGCCGGCCCTGGTGGAATGCTGCCGGGCCTACGCCACGGTGGGCGAGATGACCGGCGTCTTCCGCGAGGTCTTCGGCCGCTGGCAGGAACCGAGTCTGTTTTAAGGAGGTATCTACCGTGAACAAGGGGGCCTATCGCCTGGGATGCGACATCGGCGGCACCTTCACCGACTTTGTGCTGGTCAACAACGAGACCGGCGAAATCCTGACCAACAAGTGCCTGACCACGCCCGACGACCCTTCCGAGGCCGTGGACCAGGGCATCCGTGAACTGCTGGAAAAAGCGCCCGGGTTCCTTTCCGGTGTCGACGAACTCATCCACGGCACCACCCTGGTGATCAACGCCATCATCGAGCGCAAGGGCTCCAAAACCGGCCTGATCACCACCCGGGGTTTCCGCGACGTGCTGGAGCTGGGGCGCGAGATCCGCTACGACGCCTATGACATCTTCGCCGAGTACCCCCAGCCGCTGGTGCCCCGCCGCCTGCGCAAGGAGGTAGACGAACGCGTCGCCAGCGACGGCCGCGTGCTGACGCCGCTGGCGGCCGACGAGGTCGAAAAGGTGCTGGACGAACTCAAGGCCGAGGGCATCGAGTCCCTGGCCGTGTGCCTGATCAACTCCTACGAGAACCCGCGGCACGAACAGCAGATCCAGGCCATCGTCGCGGCCCGCGAGCCGGACCTCTTCCTCTCCACCTCCTTCGAGGTGCTGCCCCAGATCCGGGAGTACGAGCGCACCAGCACCACTGTCACCAACGCCTACGTCAAGCCCATCACGGCGCGTTACCTCGAAAAGCTCGAGCAGCGCCTGAAGGACCTGGGGTTTGCGGGCACGCTGTTCATCATGCTCTCGTCGGGCGGCATCACCTCGGTGCAAACGGCCCGCAACTTCCCGGTGCGCATCATCGAGTCCGGCCCCACGGCCGCCGTGATCGCCTCGCAGCACTACGGCAGACTGTTCGACCTCAAGGACATGTTCTGCTTCGACATGGGCGGCACCACGGCCAAGTCCTGCCTCATCCAGAAGGGCGTGGCCGGGCTGGTGTCCACCTTCGAGGTGGGCCGCGTGCAGCGCTTCAAGAAGGGCAGCGGGCTGCCCATCCAGGTGCCGGTGGTGGACCTCATGGAAATCGGCGCCGGCGGCGGCAGCATCGCCAAGATCAGCAGGATGGGGCTGCTGCAGGTGGGCCCCGAGAGCGCCGGCGCCGACCCGGGACCGGCCTGCTACGGCCGCGGCGGGGAAAACCCCACCGTCACCGACGCCGACCTGGTGCTGGGCTACCTGGACCCGGACTACTTCCTGGGCGGCAGCATGACCCTGAACAAGTCCGCCTCCGAGCGCGCCATCACCGAAAGGGTGGCCAAGCCGCTGAACACCGACATGCTGGCGGCGGCCTTCGGCATCCACGACCTGATCAACGAGACCATGGCGGCGGCCGCCAAAACCCACATCGCCGAAAAGGGCGGCAACCCCAAGGTGGTCACGGTGTCGGCCTTCGGCGGCGCCGGCCCGGTGCACGCCTACGGCCTGGCGCGCAAGATCGGGGCGCCGCGCATCCTGGTGCCGCCCCTGGCCGGGGTGGGCTCGGCCCTGGGCTTCTTCACGGCCCCGGTGGCCTTCGACATGTCCCGCAGCCACCGCGTGCGCCTGGAGGAAGCCGATTTCGCCGACATCGAGACGCTCTTTCAGGCGCTGGAGAAAGAGGGCGCCGCCACCCTGGGCGGGACCGGCGAAGAAGTGATCTTCGAGCGCACCCTGATGATGCGCTTCGTGGGCCAGGGCGCCGAGACCGACCTGCCCATCGAGCGCAAGCCCTTCGACCAGTGGACCGTGGAAGAGATCCGCGGCCGCTTCGACACGGCCTACAAGAAGCTCTACGGCCGCACCTACCCGGAAAACGCGGTGGAGTTCGTGACCTTCAAGGTGCGCACCCGTCTGCCGCGCAAGCCCTTCGCCATCCCGGCCCTGGAAAAGACCACGGGCAAGCTGGCGGACTGTGTCAAGGGGCAGCGGCCGGCCTTTTCGCTGATCGAAAAGAATTACATCCCCTTCACGGTCTACGACCGCCAGGCGCTGTTTGCCGGCGCCGAAATGCCGGGCCCGGCCATCATCGAGGAGCGCGAGTCGACCATCGTGCTGGGCGAGGACGCCCGCGCAAGGGTAGATGAACGTGGTTTTATATGGATTGATTTATCAATGGGTTAATGCGTATTTATGTAACCAATACGACCAATAGAAGAGACGGTACGGACACGGGGCGAACAGGCACCGCCTTCGCTCCGTGAGCCCCGGCGGGGATGCTCCGGCCAACGGCGCTGAAAACAGATGGAACACGATACGACGTAAGGGGAACCTGAATGCCGAAAACTTTCGATCCCATCACCCTTGAAATCCTGTGGCAGCGGCTGGTGTCCATCGTGGACGAGGCCGACGCCTCGGTGGCGCGCACGGCCTTCTCCAGCCTGCTGCGCGACGCCCACGACTACACCTGCATGTTCACCG
>CAYUAQ010000053.1:22299-26537 GCA_964442705.1 uncultured Desulfobacteraceae bacterium | reverse complement strand
GACAGTTGCCTGCGAAGGCACAAAGGGGCAGAGGCACAAAGGCACAAAGTTATGGACAAACTGAACCGGCGCCAATTCCTCACCTGCAGCGCCGTCCTGCTGGGCAGTGCGCTGCCCTGCCAGGCCTTCTGGCCCCTGTCGGGAAAGGGAAAGAGCGGGGCCGGCCCGGCAGACATCCGGGGACACGTGTTCCGGGGCGACGCCCCTGAAAAGCCCTGGAAGTGGTCCCGCGAGGGATTCCTGTACCGGAAACTGGACCGGGGCCGGGTGATTTGCGGCGTGTGCCCCCACCACTGCGAACTGCGCCCCGGCGACCGCAGCGTGTGCCGCTCCAAGGTCAACATCGGCGGCACCCTCTACAGCCTGGCCTACGGCAACCCCTGCGCGGTGCACGTGGACCCCATCGAGAAAAAACCGCTCTACCACTTCCGGCCGCGCACCATGGCCTTTTCCATCGCCACCACAGGCTGCAACCTGCGCTGCCTCAACTGCCAGAACTGGGAAATCTCCCAGGCCCGGCCACGTGAGGTCCGGCACAGCGAACTGTTTCCCGCCCAGGTGGTGGCGGCCGCAAAGCAAAGCCGCTGTCCCTCCATCGCCTACACCTACTCGGAACCGGTGACGTTCATCGAGTACATGGTCGACACGGCCCGCCTGGCCAAGGCGGCCGGCATCTACAACCTGATGATCTCGGCGGGCTACATCAACCGCAAACCATTGCTGGAGGTGTGCAAGCTCATCGACGCCGCCAACATCAACCTGAAATCCTTCAGCGACGACATCTACCGCCGCCTCAACGGGGCTCGGCTGAAGCCGGTGCTCAACACCTTCAAAACCCTCAACGAACAGGGCGTGCACTTCGAGATGACCAACCTGGTGGTGCCGGGATATGTGGACGACGCCGACATGGTCAAACGCATGTGCGCCTGGATCCTGGAAAACCTGGGACCCGATCACCCCCTGCACTTCCTGCGCTTCTTTCCCCGCTACAAGCTCGACCGCCTGCCGCCCACACCGGTCTCCACCCTGGCGCGCCTGCGCCAAATCGCCATGGACGCGGGCATCCGCTACGTCTACGTGGGCAACGTGCCCGGCCACGAGGGCAACAACACCTACTGCCATCACTGCAAAAAACTGCTCATCGAGCGACGCGGGTTTTCCATTCCCACCTGGAATATGAAGGGCAACCGCTGCCGGTTCTGCGGCACCGTCATCCCGGGGGTCTGGACCTGATCACCGCCGTGGTCATCACCACGGCAAAACCGGACGGCACTCCTGGTGCTGAAAAGATCCGAACCTGCACCTTGACACATCATGCCATTTCTGCCGTATAGAAAGGTTGACTGAAATATTTGATTGCGATGCATGCAATCGCTAACCTCAAACGGCAGGAGGAAAGACCATGAAAAAAGCTGCACTGCTTCTCTGTTGTATTTTCGCTGTATCTCTTCTTTTTATGGGTGCCGCCAAGGCGTTCGTATACCCGGTGGACTGGCTGAAGGTGTGGGGGTATAAATAAATGAGGTCTCGGCGGTAAGCTATCAGCTGTCAGCTTACTGCCAACCGCTGAAGAACGGCCTTCATGGCTGCCTGTCATGGTCATGGAGGGCAAGTGAACCGCAACACTGCCAGCTTTGAGCCCGGATCGGCGCGAGGTCGGTCCGGGCTGTACTTACCGAGGCTTTGCCGAAGTGAAAAGACCGGCCCATGGATGTTTTTGTCCAGACGATCGTTTCCGGTGTTCTGATGGGCGGCATATACAGCATGATCGGCATCGGCATGACGCTCATCATGGGGGTCATGGGCATCATCAACCTGGCCCACGGCCAGCTGATGATGGTGGGGTTTGTCATCTTCGTACTGGTGCTGATCTTCCTTCCGGGCGGGCTGAAACGCCTGACGAAAGTGTAGGGGAAGTCATGCAGAAAAAGACTGTCGCGTCGGTTATCATGGCGGCCATCGCACTCGCTTTTCCGCTGGTGCTGATAGGGGCCAACGGTGCCGGGAAATCGACCACCCTGAGGACCATCTCTTCCCTGCTCAAGCCCATGAGCGGCGGCATCGAGTTCGAGGGGGTGCGGCTGGACCGGCTGCCGCCCAACAAGATCATCGAACACGGGGTGGTCCACGTGCCCGAGGGACGGCGGCTGTTTCCGGACATGACCGTGGAGGACCACAACACCGGGCCTACGTGCTTGAAAACGGCCGCATCACCTTGAGCGGCACGGGCGATGAGCTGATGTCCAACGCCCATGTCAAGGAAGCCTACCTGGGGATTTAACTACGAGGGGCAGCGGGGCAAAGGCACAGAGGCACAAAGTCTTCACGGCCTGCGGCGCTGCAGACTTTCTGAAATAACTGGAAAGCCGAAATAAGAACCCTATTTCGGCTTTTTAAGGTTTTTGGGCGTGTCCGTTCTATTGGCTATTTCACGGTCACCACGGGGCAGGGGGCTTTCAGGATCACGTACTGGGCCGTGGAGCCCATGAGAAGCTTGCTCACCTTGGAGCGCCGCCTGACCCCCATGATGATTTCATCCACCTTTTTCTCTTCGGCGAACCGAACGATGTCCTCTCCCGGGGACAGTCCGCGGATCAGCAAGTGCGTGCTGCAGTCGATGCCGTGCTCTTTGAGCAGTTCTTCAGCATAGGACAGCCCGCCCTCGGCATTCTGGATCTCCTCACGCTGGGATTCACTGCCCTTCATCATCGAGGTCACCACTTCAACTTCGGCACCGAATGCCTTGGCATGCTTCAATGCCAGCTGCAGCGCCTCCCTGGCCGAATTGGATCCATCATACCCCACCAGAATCTTCATTAAAACCTCCCACTGTTTGCCGCCGCAGGGCGGACGTCCGACCGATACCGTAAACCCATCTGAAATCCACCCTACAATAATCATTCGCACCGAAAATGCACGGTTTTTTTCGGGCCGGCGGACGACAATTGACGGATCATCGCCAAACGCGTATAAATCGACCATGGCGTCAAAAGCTGCCACTGCCGATCACCGTCCCCTGGCCGACCGTATCCGCCCGCGACAGCTGGATGCGGTCATCGGCCAGGCGCACCTCATCGGCGAGGGCAAACCCATCCGCCGGGCCGTGGAGCGCCGGGCCGTGCACTCCATGGTCCTGTGGGGCCCGCCGGGCAGCGGCAAAACCACGCTGGCGCGCATCATCGCGGCTGAAATCGGGGCGGTCTTCCACGAACTGTCGGCGGTTTCGGCCGGCAAGGCCGACGTGCGCAAGGTGGTCGAATCGGCCCGCAAGATGCGGCCGCCGTCCGGCACCATCCTGTTTCTGGACGAAATCCACCGCTTCAACAAGGCCCAGCAGGATTTTCTGCTGCCCTACGTGGAAGACGGCAGCATCATCCTCATCGGCGCAACCACCGAAAATCCCAGCTTCGAGGTCATCCCGGCCCTGCTCTCGCGCTGCCGGGTCTACGTGCTCAACGAGCTGAGCGAGGCCGAGCTGGCCGACATCATCGCCGCCGGCACCGGGGAGCTGGGCGTTGAACTGGGCGACGAGGCCGCCCGCTTCCTGGCGCAGTTTGCCAACGGCGACGCCCGCACGGCCCTGAACGTCCTGGAAACCGCCGCCCGCCTGTACTGCCCGCCGGGAAAGCACACAGCCAAGGCACGCATCGGCCTGGACGATCTGAAAAACGCGCTGCAGTCCAGGCACCTGCGCTACGACACCAGCGGCGAAGAGCACTACAACACCATCTCGGCTTTCATAAAGAGCATGCGCGCCTCCAACCCGGATGCGGCCCTGTACTACCTGGCCCGCATGGTGGAAGCCGGTGAAGACCCCAAGTTCATCGCCCGCCGCATGGTGATCTTCGCCTCCGAAGACATCGGCATGGCTCAGCCCACGGCGCTGGTGGTGGCCAACGAAGTCTTTCGGGCCGTGGAGACCATCGGCTATCCCGAGTGCGCCATCAACCTGGCCCACGGCGTGGTCTATCTGGCCACCGCCAGAAAAGACCGCGCCGCCTACGACGGCCTGCGGGCCGCCCAGGCCGACGTGCACCGGTACGGCAACCTGCCCATACCCCTGAACCTGCGCAACGCCCCCACGCGCCTCATGAAGGAGCTGGGCTACGGCAAGGGGTATCAGAAGTACAGCCGGGAGGACCTCTTGCCGGCGCGCCTCAAGGGAAGGCGGTACTACAAGCCGAAGTGAATCGTCCGTGGTCCGTGGTCAAGCGCTTTCACTTTGTGCCTTTGTGCCT
>CAYUAQ010000053.1:0-22199 GCA_964442705.1 uncultured Desulfobacteraceae bacterium | reverse complement strand
AAACGACCAGCAAAAACTTTCTTCTATGGTAACATTTCAGACGCGAAGCACTAAAACAACCTCTTCACCTCTTCCTTGAGCACCTTGCCCATGGTGTTGCGCGGCAGGGACTCCACGAAGACGACCCGCCGGGGACATTTCCAGTCGTGCAGGTGCCGGCGGCAGTGGGCCTTGACGGCCTCGAAATCGACCTGCGCGCCGGGGGCCGGCACCACGGCGGCCGCCACCATTTCGCCCCACTTCTCGTCGGCGACGCCCACCACGCAGGATTCCACCACTTCGGGCATGCGGTTGATGACCTGCTCGACTTCCTTGGGGGATATGTTTTCGCCGCCGGAGATGATGATGTGCTTGATGCGGTCGGTCAGGGTGTAGTATCCGTCGGCGTCCACTTTCCCCAGGTCGCCGCTGCGAAACCAGCCGTCGTGAAAGGTTTCGGCGGTCTCCTTGGGCTTGCGCCAGTATCCCGGGGTGATCGCGGCGCTTTTCAGCCAGATTTCGCCCTCTTGCCCAGGCGCTACATCCTGCAGCGTGCGCGGATCGACGATTCGGACCTCGACGCCGGGCAGCGGCAGCCCGATGGATCCGGGTTTGCGCACGCCGTCCAGGGGATTGGAAAAGTTCATGCCGGTCTCGGACATGCCCTCGCGCTCCACCGGCTCCTTGCCGAAAACACGGCGGATGGCCTCGAAGTCCTTGGCCAGCAGCGGGGCCGAGCCGGAGGTCAGCAGGCGCAAGTGGCCGAAGTCAAAACGCCGGGTCCCCATGGCCTCCATGAGCTTGGCGTACATG
This sequence comes from uncultured Desulfobacteraceae bacterium, assembly GCA_964442705.1. GTDB lineage: Bacteria > Desulfobacterota > Desulfobacteria > Desulfobacterales > JALSRD01 > JALSRD01. The sequence goes on along the minus strand of CAYUAQ010000053.1, from coordinate 21,407 downwards.
GCCGGCACCGCCATGAAAACCGTACACACATAGTCCCCCTCCCGGCGGGCCAGGCAGTCGATGACCTGCGCCGGCCGAAACGCATCCAGCATCACCACGCGGCTGCCGGCCATCAGGGCGGTGTGCAGGGCGAAGCACAGGCCGTGCACGTGAAACAAGGGCAGGGCGTGGCAGAGCACGTCGACCGGGCTGATTTTCCAGATGTCGATGACGTTGGCGGCGTCATGCACCAGGTTGCCGTGTGTCAGCACGGCGCCCTTGGGCTGCCCGGTGGTGCCCGAAGTGTAGATGATCAGCGCCGGGTCGTCGGGCCGCACTTCCGCCGGCGGCGGTGCGGCATCGGCCTGCCGGAAGAAGTCGATGGCCTGGTAGGGCCTGTCCGTATCGACGACCACGGTTTTAAGGGATGCGTCCACGCTGCGCAGCATTTCGGCCTGCGCCGGCCCGGCAATGGCCAGCACGGCCCGGGCGTCGCCGGCCAGGTACGCCACCTCGTCGCGCTTGAAGCCTGGATTCAGCGGCACGGTCACGGCCCCGATGCGCTGCAGGGCCAGGTGTGCCGTCACGAAAAACAGCGACTTGGGCAGAAACAACAGGACACGCTCCCCCCGGCCGGCGCCCATCTCGACGAGCGTACTGGCCAGGCGGCCGGCATCCTCCCAGAGCTCCCCGTAGCCGATCTCGGTTTCCAGACGGTCTTCCCGGAAGAAGGCAATGGCGACGTTGCGGCCGTACTTCCGGCTGCTCTCGGCAAAACAGTCTTGCAGTGTTCCAGGTTCCAGCATAGTTGGGCACCTCGTGAAGCGGGGCGTGTTTCAGGCGCCCCCTTTTGGGGGCAGCATCGTCAGCCGATCATTTTGTTGGGCAGCCAAAGGGCCAGTTCCGGCCAGATGCAGACCAGAATGATGACGATGCCGTCGATGATGAAAAAGGGCACCACCCCCAGCAGTACCTGCCACATGGGAATGTCAGGGGCGATGTTCTTGACGATGTACAGATTCAATCCCACCGGCGGGGTCACCAGCCCGATCTCCAGGTTGATGGTCATGATCACCGCAAACCAGATGGGGTCGAACCCCAGGCCCTTGATGATGGGCATCAGCAGCGGGGCCACCATCAGGATAACCGCTGCCGGCGGAATGAAACAACCCAGGATGAGCAGCAGGATGTTGATCAGCACGATGATGCCCCACTTGCCCATGGGCAGCTTGAGAATCAGTTCCCCCAGGGCCTGGGTGGCATACAGGTCCGACGACACGTAGGAGAACAGCAGGGCGGCGGCCATGATCATCAGGATCATGGAGCTTTCCTCCAGGGCCTTGAGGAAGATGCCCCACAGCTTGGCCGGAGAGGTGACCCGGTATATGGTCATCACGAAAAGCAGGGAAAGCACGGCGCCCAGGCCGGCGGCTTCGCTGGGAGTGGCCCATCCGCCGTAAAGAGAGCCCATGATGCCGAAAATGATCAGCACGAAAGGCAGCACGTTGATGGTCGAGGCGAAGCGCTCCCGCCAAGTGTAGTGTTCGTCGATGGAGTGGTCCTCGATGTAGTACACGGAGCCGCTTTTCCCCGGCACCAGCTTGCGGTAGTAGAAGACGGCGGCCACCCAGATGCAGCTCAGCAGCACCAGCAGGATGCCGGGAACGATGCCGGCGATGAAGCACTTCCCGATGGAGGTTTCGGTGGCCACGCCGTAGAGGATCATGGTGATGCTGGGCGGAATCAGAATGCCCAGGGTGCCGCCGTGGGCGATCAGTCCCGTGCTCAGCGCCGGCGAGTAGCCGTGGCGGCGCATCTCCGGTATGCCGATGCCGCCGATGGCCGCCGCCGTGGCGGGGCTGGAGCCGCACAGGGCCGCGAAAATGGCGCACCCCATCAGGTTGGCGATTCCCAGCCCGCCGGGGATCTTGTGCAGCCACTTGTGCAGCGTGGTGTACAGGTCGCGGCTGGCATTGGTTTCGGAAATAGGGGCGCTGAGCAAAATGAACAGCGGGATGGCCAGCAGCGCGAAACTGTCCATGCTGCCGTACACCACGAAGGGCACCGTGGATAAGAGGTGCGGCGAAAAAATGACGATGAAAATCAGGGAGATGCCGGCAAGACCCGCCCAGATGGGAATGCCGGACATCAGCAGGACCAGTGCACTGCCGAACAACACCACCGCCAGAACGTATTCATTCATGCCGCAATCCTTCCTCGGGATCAGAAGAGACGGATGTACTACTGCGCGTCCACAGACGTGCCCTCTTCACCCGACAGGTTCTTGAGATGGTCGATTTTTTTCTTGATGTTGATGATGTACTGCAACAGGAAGAGTGTCATCCCCAGCGGCAGGAACAGATAGGGAATCCACAGCGGCGGCCCCCAGAGGCTTTCGGAATGATCGTTGCGCGTGAGCGCCTCCCACCACATGGGCCAGGCGTACCATGCCAGGATGCCGCATATCAGGCAGCTCAGCACCGAGACGGCGATCAGGACGACGGCGCGTGTCCTGGGCGACAAGTGGATGAGCACCAGATCCACGTTGAGATGCTTTTCATTGCGCTGGACCAGCGGTGCGCCCACAAAAGTGGCAAAGATCAGCAGAAACACGGAGGCCTCGATCTGCCAGATGGCCGACATACCAAAAAGTTTGCGCACCACGATCCCTTCGGTGACCACCAGGGCGGCCGCCACGATGCACAGTGCGGCCGCCCCTCCTGCCAAGCCGTTGATGCGCTCCACGGTTTTCTCAAAGCTTTTCCACACGTTACCGTTCATGGCACTCCCGTTCCGGTAAGCCCTTCGTCCAACTACTTCATGGCCTTCAGCGCCAGGTTCAGCAGTTCCTGGCCGCCCTCTACATTTTCGGCAAAATTTTTCCAGGCGGTCTTCTTGGCAAAGGCCAGCCACTGGTTAAACTCGTCCTGGGTCATGTAGTGAATCTGCACACCGGCCTTGGTGTAGGCCGCGATGAGCTTTTCCACCAGGGTCTTGAAATTCTGATACACCCAGTTCTCGTGCATCCACTCGGCGGTTTCCAGAAACGCCTTCTGCTGGTCGGGGGACAGGCGGTCCCAGGTCTTTTGGGAAATGCAGAGGTTTTCGGCCATGTACCAGATGGAGAAATCCCGGGGAGCGTTGATGTACTTCAGCACTTCGTAAAGGCGGTAGGAAACAAAGGACGCCGATGAGGTCATCATGGTGTCCAGAACACCGGTGGCCAGGGCGTGGTACGTTTCCGAAGACGGCATGCTGGTGATGGAGGCGCCGGCTTCCCGCATCATGTATTCGAATTTTTTGCCGGCCGCCCGCAGCTTGGTGCCCTTTACGTCCGCGGGAACGCGTATCTGCCTGACCTTGCTGCCGATGCCGCCGTCAAACCACGCCCACACCAGATTTTTGACGCCGTTTTTCTCCATCAGCGCTTCCACTTTCTTGCCGATGGGCTTGTTGCGCCAGGTGAGCCCCTGTTTGATATTGGCCACCGAACAGGGCATCAGCGTGATGGAGAGCTGGGGGATCTTGCCGGAAGCATAGTCCAGGGGGAACACGGACATGTCCAGGGCCCCCTTGCGCATGGCATCCCACTGTTCCTTGGGCTTGAAAAGGGATTTGGCCGGGTAGTATCGGAATTTGACGGTCCCGTTTGTTTTCTTGGTCACCATGTCCCCGAAAACACGCGCCATCTGGTCTCTCACGTCTCCCTGGGCGAACTGGTGGGACACTTTGATGACCACGGTCTTGGCGGCTGCGGGGGCAGCCTGCAGAAAAAACACTGCCGCCACGGCCAGGCAAAAAACAACCATTCCCCTGTGCCAGGTTTTCCTTTTCATGGGTTCCTCCTTTCGAAATGGGTGGGTTGGATGTGAATCAGGGTTATCTGCCGGCAACCGGCACCCGCGGCAGCTTCCGCAACGGACCGCAGGCCACGGACAACCGACAGTCAGATCAGCGTGCGCAGCACATCCTCCTTGCCGACGATGCCGACCAGGCGTGAGCCCTCCACCACCGGCAGGGTGTGGAAATTGTTGTCCACCATCAGGGCGGCCACCGTTTCCAGCCGGGTGTCCGGCTGCACCGAAATCGGGTCGGGGGTCATGGCCTCGGCAACGGTCAGGGCGGCGATCTTGCGGACCTGCTTTTCGATCTGTTTGGGGGAAGTGAGCTGAATCAGGCTGTCGAGGAAAGTGAAGACCGTGGGCAGCGGCAGTTTTTTCTGTTGAGCGATGAGGTCGCTCTGGCACAAAATACCCACCAGCCGGCCGTCGTCATCGACGACCGGTGCCCCGTTGATTCGGTTTTCGAGAAGAATTTCGGCTGCTTTGGTGATGTCGAGATCCGGCGTGAGGGTGATCAAATCGGTGGTCATGATATCTTTGGCGGTTATCATCGGTTTTCCTCCGCTCTGGGTGACCCGTACCTGCAGGTCGGTTGGCGACGGTGTTTCCTGCTTTCCGTCGCCAGGCACCCTGGCCTGCTGTCCCCATTATCTTGAAGGTTGCCGGTTGGAATCAAGAAAAAAATCCATCTTCATGCGCCTGAACATGGCCGGCCCTTCACGATGTACGACCCAAAAGCGGACGTCAGGCGAGCCGGCAACGGGCCGGCGGCCGAAAAGATCGGCCCTCACAATCTCTGTAAGCTGCCCATTTGACACCCCATCGCCTTTATAGTATCGTATTTAAAGGATTTTGTCATAAAAATATCAGACCGCCACAGCCAACATGTTTTCAGAAAACAGCGGCTGAACGTTTTTTCCGTCTCCGAACCCGGTTTTCGCACACGCTATGAGCCCCGATTCATCTGCCATCCCCATCGGCCACATCAGCGAAGAAGAACTGTTTAACTTTATCGAAGATTTTCCCGCTCTTCTGTGGCGTATCGATTACATCAAGAACAAAATTGAATACCTGAACAGCTATGAAATAAACGGCCTCGGATACAAGTCCGGGCTCATATTGCAGAACATGGCTTTCGCCCGGCAGGTGGTCCTGGAAAACGATATTCATCTGCTGGAAGACTTCATGCAGGCCGTGCGGGCCGGAGAGACGGCTGCGACCATCTTCCGCATCAAGAACGATAACGGTGAAACCGTGTGGATCAAGTTGACGGGAACACGCTGCCGCACCAAACCCGGCTGTTACCTCGGTTTCATGCTGGACGTCAGCCATACGTCACAGATCGTACAGGCCATCACTGAAAAGGATGCCGAGTTCAATACCACCATCGAAATGATGGACTACCCCGTGATTCTGATCGACGCGGTCAACCGGTCGGTTCTGGCTCACAACACCGCTGCCAGGAATCTTTTCCAGTACAAGCCGGCGGAATTTGACCGCCTGAACTTTGCGGATATCTGCGAACCGGGCACGCGATCGCACGTAAACCGGATATACGAAGAAGCCCTTTTTGAGAAAAAGTGGGAGGGCGTCCTGACGCTGAGACGCCGCAACAACACCGCTTTCATGGCCGAACTCTGCATGCGGCCGCTGTCGCTGAGGGGCAAACGCATGTTTCGGGTGTCCATTTATCATGTGGATGTCGGCGGGGAAAAGCCGTCCCCATCCGCCTTTGGCGTCAGCAGGGCGGGAAAACCGGCGGCCCGGCAGGCCAAGCGATACGCCGAAAAGCTGATGCAGATGATCGCGGAAGAAAGCGACATGCCGCGCATCCTGCAGATCCTCCTGGACAACCAGTTCGGCGGCATGAATTTTGAGTCCATTATTTACTCGGACGTGTACACCAGAAAAAACAAAGTGGTTGTCTACACCGCCGGAGAAACGCTGGCGACCTTGAATCAGGGGGAAGTGTTTCCCTATGAGGGAACCATTGCCGAGAACATCGATCGCTACAAACTCGACTACCTGATCATGGAGGACACTTTCTCAAGCATCCGCGCCATCGACTGGGCGCTCTTCATTCCGCGCGGACTTCGGTCTTACTTTGCCAAGCCCTTTTACCAGCGCGGGGTTCTCAGAACCGTACTGGTACTCTGCTCCACCCAGCCCAACGCCTTCTCGGAAAAGTCTCTGGCGGACTATGCCCTGCTCTACAAACCATTCTCCCGCGGTCTTTCCAATTGGCGCAAAGCCAAAAGGGCGAAAAAGCGCCCCTGACCCGCCCTTATTCCCATTTTGGTACTACCAATTTAGCCGCACTGGCCATTCTTACGAAAAATTGTTGATCAATTACATTTTTTAGTTGACTGGTAGGGCCAAATAGGCCTATGTTGGTTCTACCGGCGGAGGCTATAGCTACCGGCACTCTTTCTCCACGGCCAACAATCCATTCTGACCCAGTGCCTGCGGTCGGAGGGCGTATGAAAAAGGAGCGGGTGGTTGTCCAACGCATACTGGATATCATCCAGGCCGATGATTTTAAGATTGGTTCCGTACTGCCTTCCGAGAGGAAACTGGCCACCGAACTCGGCACCAGCCGCAATACCGTTCGCAACGCCCTGCGCCAGCTGGAAGCCCGGGGTTTTGTAGATGTGCGCAGAGGTAGCGGTTATTATCTGCTATCCAAAGATGACCGCCCCAATGCCCACTCGCCGGATGCCGGGGGCGGCACATCCGCCGAACTCCAAAGCCTTTTCGAGGCCCGCTATCTGTTTGAACCCGAAATCGGCGCCCTTTCGGCCCGCAAAATCACCCTCCCCCTGCTGACACAGCTTGAAAAATGCCTGGTGCGGCTCAGCCGGGTCATTATCGGTGCCCACACCCGCGTGATCATCTCGGAAGACGTCGAATTTCGCAAGATCATTGCCAGCGGAACGGGCAACCCTGTCATGGTTGCCGCCATTTTCCAGTGGCGGGCCGCGAATCACCGCATCCTGGCGAATTTTCCCGAATTCAACGACCGTGAGAAAGATGCACTTTTTGCCGGCTACGTGGATATCCTGAATGCCCTCAAAAAGCACCATCCGGTGACCGCCAGGGCAGCAGTACAGGCCAATATCCTGCGCTGTTGCGCCCTTGCCGTCAAATACGCCCATGTCGACATGCCGGAACTCATCCGGGAGGCCCTGGAGCGGAAAAAAGAAGCCTCCCGGCTTGTCGAGGAGCCGCTCGCCGCACACGATGCATTCAGGGGAAATGACCCCATGCTGAAATCCAAAGAAGGGAGGAAATCGTATGAGAGCAACATTTAGATCATCGACCTTCTTTACCACCTGCGACGGGGCATGGAAAAACAGGCGGGTTAACAGGCGTACCGCCGCGACGGCGGCACGCTTCCGTGTCAGACCGCAGCAACAGCCAAACACTAAATCAGGAGGTGCAGCATGAAGAGGAGAGAATTTTTAAAATCTTTGGCGACGACGGGTGCTGCCGCGTCGCTGGGCGGGGCCGCCATGATGCCCCGGGAGGCGCAGGCACGCAAAAAGGTGGATTTTGGAGAAATCAAGGGCCTTAAAATAGACGTGCTGACGGAAACCAGCTGGTTCGACAACGACAAGTTCAAAAAGAACATCATGGACTACGGCGGCGCCATGACCAACCAGTACACCATCCCCTGGATCTGGGACAATGCCGGTGGATACGCCGCCCTGATCACCGTCACCACCCTCGAGGGCAAGCAGCGCAAATTCCTCATGGACACCGGGTGGAACACCGAATGGATGGACTACATCTGGGAGATGAACAACATCCCGGCCATGCTCAAAAGCGGCGAGATCGAATTCATGGTGCTGTCTCACTGGCACCTGGACCACTTCTGGGGCATCGAGTCCACCACCAAGCACAAGCCGGACATCACCATGTATGCGCCCAAGACCTATTATCCGGAAGACATGGCCCTGCTCAAGGAAAAGGCGCACCACAAGGCCAAGGACAAGGCCACCGGCGAGATGGTCACCATCTGCAAGAACGACCATCCCCACACGGGCAAACTGGTGTTGTGTGATCCCAAGGGGGAAAAGGACGGCCTTTATCCCCTGATGGACGGCGTGGCCATCAAGAACTTCGACGTTCCCATCCTGCTGCGGGTCCGGGGGGAGAACGTGCTTTACTTCAAGGTCAAGGACAAGGGCATCGTAACGGTGACCGGCTGCTGCCACCCGGGCATCCTGTCGCTGTTTTCCTACGCCCGTAAAAATTTCAAGGGGTACAAACCGTATGGCTGCTACGGCGGCCTGCACATCAGCCTCTTTGAGAACTGGAAACCCAAATTCGACGACATTATCAAGGGGGTGAAAGCGTTCAAGATTCAAAAACTGGGATGCAACCACTGCACCGGCTGGATCTGGGCCGAAAAGGCGGCCGCGGCGGGGGTTCCCATCGTCAAGGGAACCAACAAATTCAAGACCTATAAAAAATATTCCACCGTTGCCAAGGCCAGCAACGTTTTTCTGACCAATGGAGACACCGTGGTTTTTTAGACACAAGACCCTTTGGGGGAGGTGAATCGTGTGAAAGGGTGGCCACCCTCCCCCTTCTTTCCTGTAATGGCGAAAGGCAAATATCATGAACGCGCAACAACGCTCCGTTGAAAAATTCAACTATCTGCTGGGGATTGTCAACCTTGCGGTGGTGTTCTGCCTGGTCTGGCTGCTTTGGTATATTTTCATGAACCCCAACACGGTCCTCAAGCTGTACACACCCATGTACGGCTTTTCCCTGGTGGTTGTCTTTCTGGCCTGCATCGTGTTTATGACCCACGTCGTCGACTACCGGGCTTTTGCAGACAGGGCCGCAAGCCGCACATCATCGGTGGGGCGCGGCATCCTGTACACCATCACCGCTTTCTTGATGACGGTTTTCGCTTACTACTTCTTTTTCTGGGGATTTCTCGGAAAATTCGGCATCGCCTACTTCAGCCCTTACTCCATCGTGGCTTCGGGGGGTATCGGGGCCGAGCTTTTCGTGGCCCGCGAAAACGCCTCCACGGCCATCATCTACCTGTGCACAGCCTTCCTGTGGCTGGCGCTGTTCTGGAAGGCGGGATTCGGCTCCTGGCCGTGGCAAAAACTGTCGCCCGGCGTCATCGCCTGGTCACGCTTTTTTGCCATCAGTTTTTTCGTCACCATGGTGTATGCGATCATGTTTCATCCCCATGTCTGCTATCTCTTCTATCCGGCCCAGACCAAGGCGGGCGTCGAGGCGTGGTGGACGGAAATGGCCGGAACCGGCAGCGCCTTTTTCAGTCTGGGGCTGATCTTGTGCACGCTGCTGTGGATCGTCTATTCCGACCTGCTGTGGGAGGGATACCCGGGGAAGCTTCTCGAATACGACGGCGAAGGCAGTTTCGGAAAAGGCTTTGTCACCTTCATTTTAACCTTCACCCTGGGCATCATCATTCTCTATATCATGCTCCAGGTCATGAACTATTTCTGGGATGAGGCCTTCGTGGGGGGACAGTACACCGACGGCCCGGATTTCCGCTACATCCACGCCGGAGAGATCTCCGGTTTTCTGATCCTGGCGGCCTTTATCTGGAAAAACTACTTCAACAATTTTCCCAATGCCGGGGGCCTGTGGTTGCGCAGCATCCTGCGCACCGTCATCTGTTTTGTTGCCGGCATGCTGATTTACTGGTTTTACTATTCACCCCTGGCCACCTTTTTTCTGGCCAAAGTGGAGGGATTCGCCCAGCCTGGCGACACACCACTGGTGTGGACCCTGCTTTTCCTGAGCATCATTATGATTCAGAGTGAATTTTTCGAGGGCTGGCCCCTCCGAAACCCGGGCAGCAGTGAATAGACATGGTGGATAAAAGCAGACGCCATTTCTTCAAACACTCCCTTCTCAGGGAAATCGCGCAAGTCACGGCCGGCTTCCAGGCCGGCCTGCAGCAGGCCGATGAACGGGCGGATTTCGACGATTTTTTCAAGTCCTACGAATCCAGCTATGCCCTCACCCTGGCCTATCCGGATGAAATCCTGCTGGAAACCGCCCGCCGATTGGGCATCGCAACCGATGATCGCGATATCAACGACATCGTGAAGGAGCTGTTTGAAAAAAAAGGGGGGTACGGTCATCGATCCTGAAAGTTTTTTCCGCAACAAGATAGACAACATGCTGGTCACCGCCTCATGGGTCGAGGAGGTGAAAGACAACCTGGGGGTAACGGCGGTAAGCCAGATATGGGATGAAAAGCCGGCCTGGTATTTCTGGCTGTCCCGGTTTTCCGGTGCCTATCAGCTGCAGCTGGAATCCGCCGCTGACGACGCCCCCCGTGCGCCTGCGGGTATATTCAGCGTCAAATATTATCCTTCGGCGCAAGAGAGCGTTTTTTCGACATTCTCCACCGAAGAGCGGGCCGTTGTCCAAAGCCCGCTTTTTGACCAAACCAACACCCCCCGCTACGAAGAAAAGGACCGGATCCCGGAGAGCCTGTTTACCGTGGCCACGGTATTTTACAGCACCACGGCCGACGACAGCCAGGCCTGTTTGAGTTTCCAGGCGCTGACTTCCATGCGCATGGTGTATAGCGCCCCCTGTATTCAGTCATTTTCCAGCGTGGCGCAAACCAGACGCTTCCTCCCGGGAGAAACCGACCGGCAGGTACCGGCCTGGGAATTGGGCTACGCCCTCTTTGACCGGCTGGTGGGGTTTTACGCTTTCTACAGCAAGAATGCACCCGTCCGCCTCACGCTGACGCGCGCACCGGGCTTTGAATATGTTTTTGACAGCGGGGGTTATCGGTGCATCGATACCGAAGATGTTCACGTTTACAGCCTCACTCTTTTTTTCGGCCGCGATCCTCAAAAGAAGACCTTCCCGGGGACGGCCCCGGCCGACTGGCTGGAAGAAGACGCGCAGGAAACGCTCTTGGACCGTTTGTACGGTCCCCTGGAAAAACCCGTCCCCGAAGAAGGCCATGCGCTCGTGGGGAAGACCGCCGTGAACCCCTCCTGGTGGACCCTGGCGCGGGCCTGTTACAGCTCGTCCCTGGCTTCCACCTGCGGTTGCGAGCACGATCATGGCGCCTCCTGCCATCTCGCCCTCGGTAGGGGCCGCTAATGGCCACAAGCCCCTCGAGGCCCAGTATTCCGGCCAGTCATCGAATTGCTTAAGGATGTCCCCCTACCTATAAAAATGCGGCGGCTTCTTAAAAAGCCGCCGCTACATTATTACGATACCGCTGAGAGTTATTGAATTACTTAAGGACGTCCCCCTCTTTTTGCAGCTCCTCGATCCGGCGGTTGATGGCTTCCAGCGATTTCTTCATGAAATCGGCTTCATTTTTGAGTGCATCCAACTCATTGCCGGGTGCCGCCACCGGTCCGGCCCAGCCATATCCCATGCCGAAACCACGCCTGAAGCCTCTGCCGGCGCCGAAGCCGCCGCCGCGCCCCCTCCGGAACGCCATACCGCGACCGTACCCGCCATAAAAAGCGGGAGTCCCGGTTGTCTGATTCGGATTGCAGCGTCCCATGGCCCGACCGGTCATGGGGCCTGCGCCCATAGGTCCACTTCTGTCAAAGCCTGGCATGTTCCATCCCTCCTTTCCGCTAAACAGGAATCGGCACCGCGGTGATCCCGGGCTCCCTTCCGGCGATCCGCCGATCGGGCAATCCCCTAAAACAGATCACCAGCGTCGACTGCCACGCCCCTGTCCGCTGCCGCGACCCGTACCACGGCCGCCGCCTTTGCCGCCGCCCTGGCCTCTGCCGCGACCGCCGCCCATGCCCCCGCCGCTGCGGGTGCCGTCTGGTCTGCAACCACCCTGGCCTCTGCCGGTTCCGGGGCCCTCGCCCCGCGGTCCTGTTCCATCTCCTCTAGGCATAACGCATCTCCTTTCTTTTCTTTGAAAAGCGGTCAGCCGTGAAAAGCTGTCAGCCGTCAGGTATCAGCAATCAGCTTTTTATGGTGCCGTAAACACCCTTTTAGCTGACACCTGATACCTGATACCTGATACCTGATACCTGATACCTGATACCTGATACCTGATTATGATCTTTTGACCATAATATAATCCGCCGGTTACCCTTGTCAATATTATTTTTGATCATTTGACAGAAATATGGGCAAAAGGCGGGTGCTGTTGGAAATGCGGCTTCTTCCGGGGTGGCCCCGGAAGTCCTCAGTCGCTCATTTTCAGGATGAACCCTCCCACCAGCGACTCGTAGATGCGGTAGTCGGTCTTCTCCCCGGTCAGCGCGTCGATCTGTTTCTGAATGGCGGTGCGCTCTTCGCTCTGCTGCCAGTTGCGCCAGTCTTCCACCGACCGCCATATGCTGATCACCAGGAATTCCGGCTCGCCGGGCGGATCGATGCACTTCAGGGTCTCGCCGGAGATGTACCCCGGCTGAACAGTGGCCAGGGACCGCAGTTTCACGATCAGCGGTGCCAGCGCATCGGCCTGTTCCTCTTTAAACTTTCGTCGGATAATCACATCAACGGGCATACACGCCTCCTCTCACAGGCACTAGGGTGTGGGGACCTGCGCATCGCCCTGCCGGCACTCAACACGGTCCCACCCCGGCAGTTTAATCGGAATCGGGAAACATCTCTCCTTCCGGGACCGGCTCACCCGGCCGCCAGGTGGAGAACTCTCCCTCCCGAACGTAGTCGCCGCTGCTCACACTCTTTTCGAGCCAGACGACACGAGTGTTGCACTCCCACACTTTCTTGCCAAGCTCTTTTTTTCGTTTTTCCAAGGCTTTTTCGGCATTTTCACGCGTACGGTGCACCGAAATCACCTTCTTCTGCAACGTCAGATCGTGCTCATCGTAGATCAATGCATACATCTTTATTTCCTCCTTGACAGTTTTATGGTGCGGACCCGTCGTCACCGGCGTTGGGACCAATCAGCACCGGGACAGGGGAATGGGCGGCGATTTTCTGCGCCACGCCTCCCATATCGAAATCACCCTGCTCTCCCTTGCGGCACATGACGACCAGGTCGATCTTATTGACCTCGATGAAATTGAGAATCTCCCTGGCAGGCTCCCCCACCGCAATGTGCCGGAAATAGCGGGCGCAGTCTTCCAGGTGCTTGCGGCAGATTTCCAGCTGGCGCTCACTGGCCCGCTTCTGTTCCCACTGCATGATCTTTTCCACGTGCTGCGGGGAAAAGTCGCCGTACCAGGACTTGTGATGCGCCAGATCTTCGGCCACGTACAGGACATGCACCTCGGCATTGTATTTTTCGGCCAGCGATTTCACGTACGGCAACACCGACTCCGAACACTTGGACAGATCGTTGGGCCACAGTATTTTTTTCGTTCGCAACACCGTTTCCATCCCTGAACACCCTCTTTCTGTCTTCCTCAATACGCTCCCGCCCTCTCGGGCCGCCCTCTACAGCCGGGGGCCCTATCCCTTCGCCAGGCCGGGAATCATGGACGGCGGAACGACCAGCACCGGGCAGGGGGCCGCCAGCAGTGTCTCGGCGGCCGTGGGTCCCAGCTTGCCCGGCTGGGCGGCTTCGGCTATCTCCAGCGGGGTCTGCGTGGAGGTCCCCATGACCAGCAGATCGATCTGGGCGTCCCTGGCCAGTTTTACCAGTCCCGAAACCACATCGCCGTCGGAAACGTTGATCATGTAGTTGCCGAATCCCCGGTCTTTCATCTTTCGGACATAGGCTTCCGCCACTTTGCCCTCGGCCGCTTTCTTGATGTCATCGGTGGTGGTTCCCGGTCCCAGGCCGTGATATATCCAAAGCTTGGCGTCGTTTTCCTTGGCCAGGTTCAAGGCAAAATTAAACACATGGTCACAATACTCGGTCAGACAGGTGCCAAAAAGAATCTTTTTAAACATTTTGAATCCCTCCTTTACTAGCTGAGTGAGATTACGCGCTGTCTGCCGGAAGGCATCGGCCACCATCACTCCTGTTCCCGTCAACTGCTGCAAAGCCCCCCCCGTCGGGAGCATCCCTCTTCCTGTCCATAGGCAATTGCACCATCCGTGCCATTGCTCCACCGCACCCCCATTCCCCCCTGACCGGGAAAATCGTCGCTTCGAAAACTTTCATCATGGATGGCATCCTATGGAAAATACATTATTTTTTGGGTTTACCAGAGCCAATGGGCCCGTCCGCGGGGTTAGCCCGGAAACACTTTTCCAGGGGAGACAGGGACTTGAAGTCCCCTGTTAAACCACTTCACAACGTTACTTTTCTGGGTATGTAACGTTACCTAACGGTGACGCAACCCCCCCTTCTCCCGCGCCGCCGATCAAAGCCCCGCCCCCCTCCGGTACCGGCTGATTTTGACTTTACATCTACCTGCGGGCCCACTATCCTGGTGTCATGAAATCGTACCGAATCCTGATCGTCGATGACGAACGGATCGTCTGCGACGGATGCCGCCTGTGCCTGTCCGACGAAGGCTACCAGGTGGATGTCCGTCAGACCGGCAGGGCTGGAATGGATGCGGCCCTGGAGGGGACATACGATGTGGTGCTGCTGGACATGAAGCTGCCCGATCTAGACGGCATGGAGATTCTCAAAACCCTCCGCCGTGCCGGGCTGTCTGCCTGCATCATCGTCATGACAGGCTTCTCCTCGGTGGAAAATGCCGTGCAGGCCATGAAACTGGGCGCCTTCGACTATCTTGCCAAGCCCTTCACCAATGACGAACTGGTCATCGCCGTGGAAAAGGCGGTGGAACATAAGCGCCTGCGGGAAGACAACCTGGCGCTGCGCCGGCAGCTCTTTCAACGCTACGACTTCAACAACATCATCGGCGAGACGCCCCGCATCCTGGAAATTTTCGAAACCATCCGCAAAGTGGCGCCCACCGACAGCACCGTCCTGCTGTGCGGCGAAAGCGGCACCGGCAAAGAGCTTTTCGCCGGCGCCATCCACGCCCACAGCAACCGCGCCAGCCGGCAGTTCATCGCCGTGGACTGCAGCACGTTTTCACCCGGCCTGCTGGAAAGCGAGCTGTTCGGTCATGTCAAGGGGGCCTTCACCGGCGCCGTCCGGAACAAAGCCGGCATTTTCGATGCCGCCGCCGGGGGCACCCTGTTTCTGGACGAAGTGGCCAACCTGAGCCTGAACATCCAGGGCAAGCTCCTGCGGGTCATGGAAACAGGGGAATTCAAACCGGTGGGCGCCGGCAGCCTGAAAAAAACGGATGTGCGGGTGATTGCCGCCACCAACCAGCATTTGAAAGACCTAGTGGCCAGGGGCGCCTTCCGGGAAGACCTGTATTACCGGCTGAGCGTCTTTCCCATCTTCCTGCCGCCCCTGCGGGAGAGAAGAGACGATATCCCGCGGCTGGCCTACCACTTCCTGAAATCCTTCTGCCGCAAGACCGGCAAAAAAATCGAGGGCTTTTCAGACGGTGCGCTGCAGATGCTGGTTCACTACGAGTGGCCGGGCAACGTGCGCCAGCTGAAAAATGTGGTCGAGCGCCTGGTGATCCTGGCCGACGCGAGAATTGTGGACCAGGCCTTTGTGCAGCATCATCTTGAAATGCGGCGCGCGTCGCCCCCAGGGGACATCCCCGAGACCCTGCAGGAACTCAAAGCCGTTAAAAAGCGCCTGATAGAGGATCAGTACGGACGTATCGAAAAGGCTTTTCTGCAGAACGCCCTTACCGCCGAGGCCGGCAACATCACCCGGGCGGCCAGACGCGTCGGCATGCAGCGCTCCAATTTTTCCGTGCTCATGAAAAAACACGGCCTCAAAGCCGCGGCGACACCCTCGCCTGCCGGCCGCCCCTGACTCCCCTCTTCCGACCGTATGAAGTCCCACAGGTACGTATATTTTTTTATACGGACATAGTCCGCCGAAACCCTTGCTTATTTCCGCGTTGCGACAGGTCCGCCGTATATTTTCCTGTACGCCGGCACCATTCCGCCTCTGCCTGAAAGCGATCATCGAAACACATAACCATTTGCAATTTAAGCGTAATACCCTGCACCCGGCAAAAACAGAAACCTGGCACGGCTTATGCTGAAGTGACGGGCAGAGAAGGTTTCGGAGGAAACCGAGCCAAGCTGCAGGGAGGTGGGGTCATGATGCAAGCCCGGGAGTACAAAACAGGAGAAGAGCCAATGCCGCCTCGCATCCTGGTCATGGAGGATGATTTCAGCGTAGCCAGTGGGCTGGAGACAGTGCTCAGCGAAGAGGGGTACACGGTGGACCTGGCCGAAACCGGGCGTCTGGCGTTGGAGGCTTTCAAAAGGGGACGTTTCGACCTGCTGGTGGCCGACATCCGTCTGCCGGACATGGATGGCATGGAGATCATCCGGCAGGTCAAGGAAAGCACCCCCCATACCGAGGTGATCGCCATCACCGGCTACGCCACCACGTCGCTGGCCGTCGACGCCATGAAACTGGGGGTGCACGACTTTCTGCCCAAGCCCTTCAGCGAAAAGCAGATCGTTTCGGCCGTCAGGGGGGCGCTCATGGCGCGCAGGCAGGCGGCGCGGCCTGCCACCGGCAGGGCCCGCACCGAAGCGCAGCGGCTCATCCAGAAAAACGAGGTCATCGAGGTGCTCAACCGCACGGCCGAAGACCTGGATTTCTGGCGCAACCTGATGGAAAACGGCAGTCTGGCCCTGGAGGACTACACCCTCTCGGACGAAGCCAAGGCCGCCATCGCGTCCGGCGACCTGCTGTGGATCAGGCGCCAGGTGGGCGAACTGACCCGCCGACAGCTGATGTTCATCTACAAGCGCCTGGAAAAGGAGGCTTGGTAACCATACAGAATGGCATTTCGCCGGAAAGCGAGGTCCCTTGCCAGACAGTCAGACCACCAAAACAGCGCCCACCCGGTTCGAGAATTACTTCGCCGTTTTCAGAGACATCATCCGGTCGATCTACTCCAGCACCAGCCTGCAGGAGGTTCTCAACGTGGTGGTCAACAAGACCGCCGAGGTGATGGAGGCCAAGGGGGCGCTTCTGAGGATTCTCAATCTCGAGACCAGCCAGTTCGATGTCGGCGCCGCCTGCGGCATGGCCAAGGACTACATCCACAAAAGCCCGGTGCCCTTTGAAAAGCTGCTGCAGGACCCGTCAGAGCTGCACAAGGTGAAAATCATCACGGACATCTGGCACGCCCCCCGCGTGGAATACCCCCAGCACGCCTGGGACGAGGGCATCCGCATGATGCTGGACGTCCCCATGGCCATCGAAAACGAGATACGCGGGCTCATCCGGGTGTACCTGACGGAACCGCGCACCTTTTCGGAAGACGAGCTGGATTTCCTGATCACGGTGGCCGAGCAGTGCGCCTGTATCATCGAACGCGTGCGTCTGGCGGAAAATCAGCAGGCCCACATCACCCACCTGGCCTCGCAGATGGAGAAAATGACCGCCCTGGGGCGCATGGCCGCCGGTGTGGCCCACGAAATCAACAACCCCCTGGCCGGCATCCTGCTCTTCAGCTCCAACATGAAAAAGAAAGTGGCGCCCGGCAGCTTCCTTGAAAAGGGCCTCGATGTCATCATCCGGGAAACCCAGCGGTGCAAAACCATCATCCAGGGACTGCTCGAATTCTCCCGGGACAAGCCGCCTAAAAAAGACCGGCTCGACATCAACGAGGTGATCAGGACTGCCCTGAGCGTGGTGGAGAATCAGTTCTATGTGCGGCATGTCAGTCTCAAACAAGACCTGACACCGGAAATACCCAAAGCGCTGCTGGACAGGAACCAGATCGAACAGGTGTTCATCAATCTCCTGCTCAACGCCCTGCAGGCGGTGGAAGACTACGGCCGCGTCAGCGTATCCAGCCGGTTCGACACGCAGCAGCAGCGCATCGAAGTGGAAATCGCCGACAACGGCTGCGGCATCTCGGCCGAAAACGTCAAGAGAATCTTCGAGCCTTTCTACACCACCCGGGCCGACGGGACCGGGCTGGGGCTGGCTGTCAGTTACGGCATCATCAAGAATCATCAGGGTGAAATCCGGGTCTTCAGCCAGCTGGGAAAGGGCACGCGCTTTGTCATCGATTTTCCCGTCGTGCCGGAAAAAGCGGAGGGAGGGGAGGAGACATGAAACCGGTCAGCGTGCTGGTAATCGACGACGAGCAGGTAATCTGCGACGCCTGCGACCTGGTGCTGTCGGAAGCGGGGCATGCCGTGACATCCACCCCCACCGGCAAAGAGGGACTGGCGGCCATCCGCCGGGGGGGATACGACATCGTGCTGCTGGACATGAAGCTGCCCGACATGGACGGCATGGAGATTCTCAATGCGGTTCAGAAAGAAAAGCAAAAGCCGTGCATCATCGTCATGACCGGGTACTCCAGCATCTCCAATGCCGTCCAGGCCATCAAGCAGGGCGCCAGCGACTACCTGGCCAAACCCTTTACCGACGATGAACTGCTGGAAACCATCGATAAGGCATGCGGGCGAAAATAGCGTGCCCTATCCAACCGACCCAGAGCATAAAACATGAAGGAAACGCATCGATGAACCACATTCACACTGACAGACAGCTGCAGGGCGCCGTGATGGTCGTGGGCGGCGGCATTGCCGGCATGCAGGCGGCCCTCGACCTGGCCGATTCGGGATACTACGTATACCTGGTGGAAAAATCGGCCGGCATCGGCGGGGCCATGGCCCAGCTGGACAAGACCTTTCCCACCAACGACTGCTCGATGTGAATCATCTCCCCCAAACTGGTCGAGGTCGGCCGGCACATCAACATCGAGCTGCTCACGCTTTCGGAGGTGAAAGCGGTTTCCGGACAAGAGGGCGACTTCACGGTCACGGTTCTGCAGCACCCGCGTTACGTGGACATGGACAAGTGCATCGCCTGCGGTCTGTGTGCCGAAAAATGCCCCAAGAAGGTGGACGACGTCTACAACGAAAAACTGGTCAGCCGCAAGGCCATCTATGTCCCCTATTCCCAGGCGGTGCCCCTAAAATACGCCATCGACCCGGACACCTGCATCTACCTGCTCAAGGGCAAGTGCGGCGCCTGCGAGAAGTTCTGCCCTTCCGGGGCCATTAATTTCCATGACCGCGAAAAGACCCTCACCCTGCAGGTGGGTTCGCTCATCCTGGCGCCGGGGTTTGCCGCCTTCGACCCCTCCCGCTTCGACACCTACGCCTACGCCCAGCTGCCGGACGTGGTGACGTCCCTGGAGTTTGAGCGCATCCTGTCGGCCACCGGGCCTTACGAAGGGCACCTGCTGCGGCCGTCGAGCATGCGCGGCAAACACCCCGAAGGAAAGGCGCCCCGCAAAATCGCCTGGCTGCAGTGTGTCGGCTCCCGGGACATCAACCGCTGCGACCACGGCTACTGCTCGTCGGTGTGCTGCATGTACGCCGTCAAGCAGGCCGTCATGGCCAAAGAGCACAGCGACACCCCCCTGGACTGCGCCGTCTTTTACATGGACATGCGCACCCAGGGAAAGGATTTCGACCGGTACTACGAAAACGCGCGCAGCGCCGGTGTGCGTTTCATCCCTGCCAAAATCCACACCATCGAACCGGTGCCGGAAAGCGACGACCTGCTGATGCGCTACATGGACGCAGACGGCCGCCCCTGCAGCGAAACCTTCGACATGGTGGTGCTCTCCACCGGCCTGGAAATCAGCCCGGAAACCGCGGCGCTGGCCCGCACCGTGGGTGTCGAACTGGACGAGCACCGTTTCACGCGCACGGACAGCTTCCACCCGGTGAGCACCTCGGTGCCGGGCATCTACGCCTGCGGCGTCTTCACCGGGCCCAAGGACATCCCCCAGTCGGTGATGGAGGCCAGCGCCGCGGCCAGCGCCGCCACTGAGAACCTGGCGGCCGCCCGCAACAGCCGCACCCGGACGGTCCAGGTGCCGGCGGAAAGGGACGTGCGCCGGCAGCCGCCGCGCATCGGGGTGTTCGTGTGCAACTGCGGCATCAACATCGGCGGCATCGTGCGGGTGCCGGAAGTGGCCGCCTACGCCCGGCGCCTGCCCGGGGTGGTGTACGTGGAAGAGAACCTGTTCACCTGCTCCCAGGACACCCAGGACAAGCTCTCGGAGGTCATCCGCCGGGAGAACCTGAACCGGGTCGTCATCGCGGCCTGCACCCCGCGCACCCACGAAGAGCTCTTCCAGCAGACCCTGATCAACGCCGGCCTGAACAAGTACCTGCTGGAAATGGCCAACATCCGCAACCAGGATTCCTGGGTGCACAGCCGCCAGCCGGATGAAGCCACCGAAAAGGCCAAGGATCTCGTGCGCATGGCCGTTGCCAAGGCCGCCCTGCTCCAGCCCCTGGCGCAGACAGAGCTGCCCGTCAGCGGTGCGGCCCTGGTGGTGGGCGGCGGCATCGCCGGCATGACGGCCGCCCTGGCCCTGGCGCGCCAGGGCTACCGGGTGCACCTGGTGGAGAAGTCCGACCGCCTGGGCGGCAACGCCCGTCATCTCAACACGGCCTGGCGCGGAGAAAGCATCCCGGAGTACCTGGCAGACCTGCGGCGCCAGGTGACATCCGAAAGAAGGATCCGCCTGCACCTGGAGACCACCATCGCCGCCGTGGACGGGTTCGTGGGAAACTTCCAGACCACGCTGTCCAGGGGAGCCTCCCGGGAGACGGTGGAACACGGCGTGGTCATCCTGGCCACCGGGGCGCGGGAGTACAAGCCCGCCGAGTACCTGTACGGCGAGCACGCGGCCGTGGTCACCCACCTGGAGATGGATGCCCTGCTGCGGGAGAAAGACCGCCGCGTCACGGCCGCCCGCGACGTGGTCTTCATCCAGTGCGTGGGATCGCGCGACGAGCGGCACCCGTACTGCTCCAAGGTGTGCTGCACCCACTCCATCCGCAGTGCGCTGGAACTCAAGAAACGCAACCCGCAGACCAACGTCTACATCCTCTACCGGGACATCCGCACCTATGGCGAACGAGAAGAACTGTACCGGCAGGCCAGGGAAGCGGGTGTGCTCTTCTTCCGCTACCGGCCCGAGGAAAAACCGCACGTCGCGGCCGCCGGCCGGCAGGTGGAGGTCACCTTCAAAGACAACGTCCTGGACCGTCGGCTGGCCATCCGGGCCGACCTGCTGTGCCTGGCGACGGCCATCGTGTCCGACGGCAGCACGGCGCTCTCGCAGCTTTTCAAGGTGCCGGTGGACGCCGACGGGTGGCTGCTGGAAGCCCACCAGAAGCTACGGCCGGTGGAATTTGCCACCGAAGGGGTTTTCCTCTGCGGCCTGGCCCACTACCCCAAACCCATCGAAGAGAGCATTGCCCAGGCCCGAGCCGCCGCCGCCAAGGCCCTGACCGTGCTGGCCCGTGACAGCATCATGGCCGGCGGCAACGTGGCCCGCATCGATCCCCGGCTGTGTTCGGGCTGCCTGGGATGTCTGCAGGTCTGTCCCTTCGGGGCCATCAGTTTCGATGCGGAGAAAAACGTCGCCGAAATCAACCCGGCCCTGTGCAAAGGCTGCGGCGCCTGCGCCGCCGCCTGCCCTTCGGAGGCGCCGATTCTGATGGGATTTTCCAACAAACAGCTCTACGCCCAGATCAGAAGCGCCGTGGGGGTGTGAAAAGGGACAAAGGGACAAAGGGACAAAGGGACAAAGGGACAAAGGGACAAAGGGA
>CAYUAQ010000052.1:0-26722 GCA_964442705.1 uncultured Desulfobacteraceae bacterium | reverse complement strand
GGTCGTCCGGCTGAATTTCAAAAACTCGTCGCAAGCTCCTCAAACAGTTTGAAATGCTTAGCGCCGGACGACCGGACGGCTTTTTTCCACGGATGCACGATATCTCTCCACCGAAACACCATCTGCGTTCCTTTCGCAATCCACTGCCGGAGGTTTTTGAGTAGATACCAGGCAGGTGCGGTCAGGTTATGCCGGGTGTGTCCCCTGGCCGGGGTTGGATGAAGGCGCAAACACCCTTGACAGCCAGCCGCCGGGGGCCTAAAGCTGTTTTACAGGTGGTTTTTCTAAACCAGGCAGCAGAGGAGGCGCGGTTCATGATTCTGCCCTTTGGGGGAAAAAGTCCGGTGATCGGCGAGAACGTTTACCTGGCGCCCACGGCGGTGGTGGTGGGCGACGTGGTCATCGGCGACGGCAGCAGCATCTGGTTCGGTACCGTGCTGCGCGGCGACCTGGCGCCCATCCGGGTGGGCACCGAGACCAACATTCAGGACAACTGCACCGTGCACGTGGATGAGGGGTATCCGACCGTCATCGGCGACCGCGTCAGTGTGGGACACAACGCGGTGGTGCACGGCTGCACCGTGGAAGACGAGTGCCTGGTGGGCATCGGTGCGCTGGTGCTTTCGGGCGCCCTGATCCGCAGGGGATCCGTGGTGGCGGCCAACGCGGTGGTGCGCGAGGGCCAGCAGGTGGGCCCCCGTGAGCTGGTGGCCGGCGCGCCCGCCACGGTCAAACGGACACTTTCAGTGCAGGAGTGCGCACGGTTTCTGCGGCCGGTGGAAAACTACCTGCGCATGTGCCGGTACTATCGCGGTGAAGAAAACCCGCCGTGATCGGTTTCCGCTGCGGCCCCCTGGAGAGGACGGTGCAGTGGCTGGCCGTTGGCAACGTCGATCCCGCCGACCTGGTCGTAGCCCGTTTTTCACCGGCCGAAGCCGAGGCAGCTTTCGCCCGGGCAGCGGTACCGGCGGCTTCAAGGTGCTTTTTTCAGGGCTTTGACGTCGATGTTCAACGCGCACCCATCTTTTCGCGGACGTACTCCTCTTGATTTCCAGGCGGGGCGGCCTTAGTTTGATTCAAACATTCCTTTTTTACCCACAACCATTTATTTTCTACTGCAGGAGGACAACTCATGGAAGAACATACCGGACTGATCACGTTTATGGGAAACCCGCTGACGCTTGTCGGCAACCGGCCTGCCGTCGGTGACCAGGCCCCCGACTTCACGGTGCTGGACAATGATCTGTCGCCGGTGGCATTTTCGTCTTTTCGGGGCAGGGTGTGCATTCTCGCCGCAGTGCCCTCGCTGGACACGCCGGTCTGCGACATGGAAACCCGTCGGTTCAACGACGAAGCCGCCAAGCTGGGGGAGGATGTCCGCATTCTGACCATCAGCATGGATCTGCCCTTTGCCCAGAAACGCTGGTGCGGCGCCGCCGGCGTCGACAGGGTCCAGACCCTGTCAGATCATCGCGATGCGCAGTTCGGCGCCGCCTACGGTACCCTTATCAAGGAGCTGCGCCTGCTGGCGCGGGCCGTGTTCGTGATCGACCGCGAGGGGGTCGTACGCTACGTCCAGCTGGTCGAGGAAGTCACCCACGAACCGGATTACGAAGCGGTGCTGAAGGCGGTCGCCAATCTCACGTGATTTATTCAAAATCCTTGACAAATTAAAAACTTAGATTTATTGTGGGTTCCTGAATTTCCGCAGGCACGGCTGAACGCGAAATTGACCCATTGGACAACCTTACAATCACGCAGGAGTGGGATCTAAATGACGCTAACCAAAGCACGCATCGTTGAATCGATCAATGAACAGGTTGGTCTTCCCAAAAAGGACGCCGCAGAGGCCGTTGAGATTCTTCTGGAGATCATCAAGCGGACCCTTGAAAGCGGAGAAGATGTTCTGATCAGCGGGTTTGGCAAATTTTGTGTCAAGGAAAAGCGCGCCCGCCGTGGCAGAAATCCCGCCACCGGTGAAGACATGATGCTGGACAAAAGAAGGGTCGTTACGTTCAAGTGCTCTTCTGTACTCCGAAAGAAGGTCAACCACTCCTGAGCTGATTCAAGTGACCCAATGATTTTTTCATCCCCCGGGCCCGGCCAAGGGGGGAAATTGCTGCGATGCGAGTTCGGGGTCCGGACTCGCTACCCCTTCCATGCACACACCCGACCCGCACCGTTGACGGCCCGATTATTTGCGGGCGGTGGGACGGTGCTTCCCGCGGATACCCCACCGGATTCCTTCCGTGCCCGGGGAAAAAGCATGCCCCAGGAGAGTTCCATATGAATTACGGCAGTGACCTCGGCGAAGAAGAACGGTCCTTTCTGGCTGAAATATACCGCCGTGTCGGCGAAGATGCGGCGGCCGCGACGTCCATGTATGAGATCGGGGAAAAGCTGGGCATGGATCGCCAGCAAAGCGCCCGTATCGGAGAGATGCTCTTGGCGGGCGGCCTGCTGGACCTGCGCAGCCTCTCGGGTGCTGTCGCGCTGACCGCAAGCGGCCGTGAGGCGGCGGCGGCCGGGCAGCCTGCAGGCACTGCAAAGACCCCTGTTCTGGGGGACGGCCCCCTGCTGAATGAGGATCAGCGGCTGGCCGTGGCGGAGATCATCGCCGATCTGAAGCGGCAGGCCGGGAAGATGGGCCTGGCATTGGATGCCCTGTCCGAACTGGTGGCCGATCTGAAAACCATCGAAGCCCAGCTGACCTCTCCGCGTCCCAAGACCGCCATCGTACGCGCCTGTTTCACCTCCGTGCGTGATACCCTGCAGGACGGTGATGACGCCGAGGCGCTTGCCGCCGTTACGGGTCTGCTGGCCGGATAGCGCCGCCTGACATCCCCCGGCCAGGATCCCTCACAGCGCCCGCAGATACTCGGGTTTCAGCGCCACGTGGCCGGCCAGGGCCTCATCGATGAGAGCCAGGGTCTGGCGTTTGTCCCGGGGCAGACGGGCCTTGATGGGCAGGTAATTGGAGGCGTGGTTGGCGTGAAAAAGGCCCCTTGACAGCTCGGTGTGGGCCAGCATGGTGCGCAGTTCCGCCAGCATCTCGCGGGGGCCGATCAGCTCGAACCGGCCGTTGACGTAATCTTCGTGCAGCGGGGTGCCAGGGATCAGCATCAGGGTCAAGGCGCCCACGTAGTGCGGATCCATGGCCGACAGGGCCTGGCCCGTGGCTGCGGCGTGTATCTGCGAGCGGTCCCGGCCGGCGATGCCCAGCAGCACCGTAACGGAGAGCTTGATGCCCGCTTGGATGGCTTTTCGGCCCATCTGGACCATGTCTTCGGCACTGGCGCCCTTGTTGATGCGTTTCAAGGTCACGTCATCACCGCTTTCCAGTCCCATGTAAAGGATGCCAAGTCCCAGCGATTTCAGGGTTTCAAGCTCTTCGGGTGTCTTCATTTTCAGGGCCTTGGCATTGGCGTAGGCCCCCACCCGCGTCACCCAGGGCAGCTGCCGCCTGATTTCCTCCAGGATGCGCACCAGCCGGCGTTGGGGGATGATGAGCGCATCGCCGTCGCACAGAAACACCCGCCGCTGCCGGCGGCAGTGTTTGGCGGCAAAGGCGATGTCCGCCATGATAATATCATCGGATTTGATTCTGAACCGTTCCCCCCGGTAGGTGCCGCAGAAGGTGCACTTGTTGCGCGAACAGCCCACCGTGACCTGCAGCAGAATGGCGTTGGCTTCACTGGGCGGCCGGATGATGTTTCCCTCGTAGTGCATGCGTATATGGTTTCCTTTCACAATTAACCGCTTGACTTCACCGTTTATTTAATTATATGAGTTTAAAAATCAATTTCAACCCACCAACGCTAAAAACCGCAGGAAAAGGGATTGCCCCGCCTTCCTGCAGACTTCACTGAACCTTCGATTGAATCGGTCTGTCCCCTGACATGCCGCAAGATCAGCTGAATTCGGTGGAGATGACAGGATGATAAATGGATGATTTTCTATACAAACTGAGAAACGCCACCAAAAAGACCGGATACGACCGCAACCGCCGCAGCCAGGACAACTATTCCCAGCGGGGCGACCGCAATAAATCCAGGGGAAAGAAGCCTCAGACCGTTTCGGTGGGCTTCGATCACCTGGCCGCCATCCGCAAGACCTTGGAATCCATTGCCGAAAATCAGAAACAGCTGATGGACGCCGAACATCTGCGCAGGGAAATCGAGGAACGCAAGGCCCTGGCGCTGGAGACGATTGCCAACGTAATCGGCCAGCTGGGAGAGAGGCAGGGGCCCCCGCCGGCCAACGGGAAAGAACAGCAAGCCCCGCCGGCCGTGGGGGGAGAAACGGAGGCCGCCGTGGCCGGCAGGGCCGACCGCGACAAGATCCTGAAGATAATCCACGGCCTGAGGGAAAAGGGGCAGACCTACGAGCACATTGCCCGGCATCTCGAAACCCAGAAAATTCCGACGCTGTCCGGCCGCGGCAAGTGGCGTGGCCAGACCATCTATCGCCTGTACAAAGAGACCGTCTGAGGGTAAAGACGGTCAGTACCGGTCGCAGACGACGGCACACCGGCCGCGACAGCCCGGGAAGAAGTTCGTGGGCGAGGTCCGGAACATGACATGGAGGCTGGAGGACGGAAACGTCCGTGTGTGGGAGTCAGTCTCGTCGCGGTAAAATCGCCCTGAAGGCGGCGGCTTTTTCCAGTGCGACCGCCGCAGCTTCGGACGGGCGGCGCCGCAGAGGGGACGCGAGGTCAAAGGAGGTTGGTTACATGGCTGTTGGAATTGTGAAGTGGTTCAACAACAGGAAGGGGTTCGGATTCATTGAGCAGGAAGAGGGGGGGGACATTTTCGTCCATTACTCTGCCATCGAAATGCAGGGGTTCAAATCCCTGGAAGAGGGGGAGCGGGTAACCTTCGAGGTGGAAGATACGGACCGCGGGCCCGCCGCCAAGCACGTCCAGAAGATGTAGGCTCGCCGATCGCCGATTGAAGAAAAAGGCATCCCGGCACCCATTGTCGGGGTGCCTTTTTTATTTCCCCATTTCCGCCAGGCACGCCATGAAATCATCGGCGAAGCGGTCCGTGATCGACTGCTG
Organism: uncultured Desulfobacteraceae bacterium; assembly: GCA_964442705.1. Classification (GTDB taxonomy): domain Bacteria; phylum Desulfobacterota; class Desulfobacteria; order Desulfobacterales; family JALSRD01; genus JALSRD01. The sequence goes on along the minus strand of CAYUAQ010000052.1, from coordinate 21,663 downwards.
ATCGCCGGCTTCGGCCGGGTCGGTGATCTCGTTGGCCCGTTCGCCGTATGCGACATCCCAGCCCCTTGCGGCCAGCCGCCGGATCAGCCCGTCGACGTCTTCACGGGTAGCGTCGGGTCCGATGTTTTTTTCCGCGATGTAAAATTTCATGTCCGCAAGTGTCTCCCCTCAGGCAGGCATCTGGGTGTCGTGGGTGCGTTCGAAGGCCGCGATTTCCTTTTCACGGCTGAGGGTCATGGTGATGTCATCCAGTCCCTTGAGCAGGCGCTCCTTGACGGCCGCGTCGATATCGAAATCCAGCACGGGGGTGTTTTCGGCGTGCAATGTGATCTGCTGCGCCGGCAGATCCACCGTGGCCTGTATGCCGGGGTGGCGCGCGACCAGGGCGAAAATACCGTCCACCTGGCTTTCGGAAAGCTCCACGGTCAGCACGCCGTTCTTGGCGCAGTTGTTTCTGAAGATGTCGGCAAACCCCGGGATGCGGTTGCCGCCCTCGTCGCGGCGGGGTGCGATGATCACCCTGAAGCCATACTGGGCGATGGCCCACACCGCGTGCTCGCGGCTGGAGCCGCAGCCGAAATTGTGCCGCGTCACCAGAACGACGGCGTTTTCAAAGGCCTTGTCATTGAGGGCAAACTCACGGTTGAGACTGCCGTCGGCGTTGAAGCGCCAGTCGAAAAACAGGTTTTCTCCGAATCCCGTGCGGGAAATGGATTTGAGGAACTGCTTGGGAATGATCTGATCCGTGTCCACGTTGGCCCGGTCCAAGGGCGCGATGACACCGCGAACGATTTTCAGGGGTTCCATGGCTGTTTATCCTTTCTGCCAGGTGCGGATGTCTACGAAGTGTCCGGTTACTGCCGCGGCTGCCGCCATCTGCGGGCTCACTAGGTGCGTGCGCCCGCCCTTGCCCTGCCGGCCCTCGAAATTGCGGTTGGACGTCGAGGCGCAGCGCTGGCCGGGCTCCAGCTTGTCCGGGTTCATGGCCAGGCACATGCTGCAGCCGGACTGGCGCCACTGGGCGCCGGCCTCGCGAAAGATGCGGTCCAGGCCCTCGGCCTCGGCTTGGCGCAGGACCTGCTGGGATCCGGGCACCACCAGCACCCGCACGCCCTGGGCGACCTTGCGCCCCTGGAATATGGCCGCCGCCGCCCGCAGGTCCTCGATGCGGCCGTTGGTGCAGCTGCCGATGAAGACGGTGTCCACGGCGATGTCCGTGACGGGTGTGCCGGGTTTCAGACCCATGTAATCCAAGCTCTTTTCCACGTCTGCCGGGTTGTAGCCCGGGACCTGGTCCGGAAAGGGCACCTGCGCCGACACGTCGGTCACCATGCCGGGGCTGGTCCCCCAGGTCACTTGGGGGGCGATGTCGGCGGCATCGATGGTGAGCTCTCGGTCGTACACGGCGCCCTCGTCGCCGGGCAGCGTGCGCCAGAAGGCGATGGCCTTTTCCAGGGCCTTTCCCCGGGGGGCATAGGGGCGCGACGTCTCGCAGATATAGGCGATGGTGGTGTCGTCCGGCGCCACCATGCCGGCCCGGGCGCCCGCCTCGATGGTCATGTTGCACACGGTCATGCGGCCCTCCATGGATAGCGCTTGCACGGCCCGTCCGCAGTACTCCAGCACGTAGCCGGTGCCGCCGGCGGTGCCGATGGTGCCGATGAGCTTGAGCACCATGTCCTTGGCGGTCACGCCGGGCTGCAGGCTCCCGCTGAATTCCACCTTGAAGGTTTTGGGCCTGGCTTGGGGCAGGCACTGGGTGGCCAGCACATGTTCCACCTCGGAGGTGCCGATGCCGTAGGCCAAAGCGCCGAAGGCGCCGTGGGTGGAGGTGTGCGAGTCGCCGCAGACGATGGTGGTGCCGGGCACGGTGATGCCCAGCTCCGGGCCGATGATGTGCACGATGCCTTGGCGCTCGTCGTCCAGGTCGAAGAGCGTGATGCCGAAATCGAGGCAGTTGCGGGTCAGGGCGTCTACCTGGGCTTTGGAAACGGGGTCGGTGATGTGGTGGCGGTTTTCGGTGGGCACATTGTGGTCCAGGGTGGCGAAGGTCAGTTCGGGGCGGCGCACCTTGCGCCCGGCCAGGCGCAGTCCCTCGAAAGCCTGGGGGCTGGTGACCTCATGGACCAGGTGGCGGTCGATATACAGCAGCGTGGTCCCGTCCTCGAACTCGGTCACCCGGTGCCGGTCCCATATTTTTTCAAACAGCGTTTTTGGCATGATCGATTACGGCTCCTTCAATAATTTGTCGGTGGTCCGTTGTCCGTGGTTCGTGGGGGGCCGGGCGGCCGGTTTCGCCTTCGACGAGCCACTGAACCACGGTGCTTGAACCCGCCTGAAATTTATACTATTAAAAAACACAAAATAAAGCCCTTCGGCCGAATTGCAACCCGCAACCGCCTTCACGCAACCGATGACACAGGAGGTTTTTCATGGCACCAGAACTGGCTCCCGGCCTCGAGTCGACCTTTGAATTTAAAATTCCGGAAACCAAGACCATCGCCCACCTGTTTCCCGAAGCCACCGAATTCCAGCAGATGCCCAAGGTGCTGGCCACGGGCTTCATGGTGGGGCTGATCGAGTGGGCCTGCATCGAGGCCATCAAACCGTATATCGACTGGCCCCGGGAACAGAGCGTGGGCATTCACGTGGACTTCAGCCACCTGGCCGCCACCCCGCCGGGACTGACCGTGACCGTTAAAAGCCGGCTGCTGAAAGTCGAAGGCCGCAAACTGACCTTTTCCATCAGCGCCCACGACGGCTTGGACACCATCTCCGAGGGGACCCACCAGCGCTTCATCATCGATGCCGCCAAGTTCAGCGCCCGGGTAGCCGAAAAGGCCCGCAAGGCCCTCTCGCCGTAGGCAAAAAATAACCACGGAGACCACACAGGTCACTGAGGCCAAGAGGGCTTCTCCGTGTTCTCTGGTGGCTCGGTGGTGAATTGATGGGGCGCCGGTCCCGGTGCGGTCCCGCGGGGGTGGAGGTTTTATCCTCCGTGGGCCGGCTGGTGCGCTGTGGCGGGGCCTTCACCCGCCTCGCCGGTGGCCTGGATTTGTCCCAGCAGGTTCTTGATGCGGTCGATTTCGCGCATCAGGGAAAAGACCTTGGCCGTCAGCTCCTTGTTTTCCCGCATGAGCTCCTGATTGATGTCGCTGCTGGATTCCAGCATGGCGATCTTTTTGGCCAGGGCGCGGTTCTTCTTCTCCAGCAGCTCGTTCTGCAGGCTCAGTTGTTCGTTCTCCTGGGCGATGCCGCGGGCCTTGCGCACTTCGGAGCGCAGCTCGGCGGACTCTTCTTCCAGTGCGTCCAACTTGTTTTCAAGGGCCTGGTTGCGTTTCTCCAGGGCTTCGTATTCTTCCTTGAGCTGATGGGCATTGCGCGTTTCCGACCGCAGGGCGGCCATTTCCTTTTTCAGGGCCCGCTTTTCACGGATCAGTTCCTGCAGCTTTCCCTCCAGTTCCTCGTTTTTCTTCATCAGCTGGCGCCCCTGGCGGGCTTCCCTCTTGAGCTGGGCCAGTTTGCGCTTGTACTCGGCCCTTTCATCCATGAGGGTTTTCTGGCGGGTTTTCAGGCGCTGCACTTCCTCTGCCAGCAGCTCGGCTTCCTGCAGGCGGGTGTTGAGTTCGGCGATGTTCTTTTCGAGGACCTTTTTCTCGGCGGCCAGGGCCTGCTTTTCCTTGCGCAGTGCCTCGCTCTCATGGGCGGCGGCTTCCAGCTGCTTGATCTTTTCCTCGAAGCCCTTCTTGGTCTCTTCGAATTTCTCGATGCGCTGCTTGAGCTCTTCGGGGAGGTCTTCGCTTTTCAGCATCTCGACTTCTTTGGCCAGTTCGGCGCTCTTTTCCTGCAGGGCGTGATTTTGCTCTTCCAGCGAGGCCACGTATTCGGAGGCCTCTTTCAGGAATGTCTTGTAGTCGGGTTTCTTTTCGCCGCGGGAGCCCCACACCAGGTAGCCGAACACGAACCCGGCCGCCAGAATGACCACCGCGATGACCAGCAGGGCCGCCGATTTTTTTTCTTCCGCCATATCGTCTCCTCCAGACCGAATAAGATTAGTTAGTCGTCCGGCAGGTTTCCGGGAACCCGCCGGGTGCATTTTGCCGCAATAACTTGAGGGTGACCCGCCATCAAATTTTTATCTTAATTTGAAACATTCGACAAATCAATTATTTTATGGCGGCGGTGGCGGGTGACGAGGGATCTCCGCCTCGCGGGACATGCCGGGGTGGTTCGCTGAACCACCAGAAATCGTTTTCCGTCACCGGATCATAGGTTTTCAGCTGTCCGTCCACCATGATTTTGGTCGCCAGGTGTGTTTCATCGCGGCCGCAGCGCAGCAGTCGGTCGGTGGTCATCATCCAGCCGATGGCGGGGCCGTGCCTGGCGATGGCCTGACGGCTGTACTGTGAACACGTAGGGTACATGGGACACTGTCCGCCGCGGATGGCGTAGAGATGGTTGAGGGGGCCGCGGTAGAGATCCAGCAGCGCCGGCAGAAAACCGGCCGGCCGGTCGGCCGTTGATACGGAAGAGGTGGCGCAGGAGCACAGCAGTGCCGCCAGCAGCAGCCAGCCGGCCGGGGGCGGAAAATGTTCAAATGCGGTTCGGATGCTATTCATGGCCCGCCGTTTTCCTGGCCGCGGCCTGCGCCCTCTGGCGCCGCCGTCGGGTTTTCGCGGACTCCATCAGCAGCGACAGGAAAAAGGCCAGGCCGGCCACCAGGATGATGGCGGCCCCGGAGGTCAGGTCGTAGGTGAAGGACAGCCACAGGCCGCAGATGGTGAAGGCAACGCCCAGCAGTGTCGACAGGGCCATCATGGCGAACAGCGAATGGGCGTATTTTTCCGAAATAAAGGGGGGGATGGTCAGCAGGGCGATGACCAGGATGAGACCCACCACCTGGATGATCACCACGATGGAGACCGCCAGCAAGGCGATCAGGAAAAAGTACAGGGCCGTTACCGGCACGCCCCGGATGCGGGCGAATTCCTCGTCGTAGGACATGGCCAGCAGGTCGTTGTATAGAAAGACCAGGGCGGCGCCCACCACCCCCGTGATGATCAGCATGAGACGGATGTCGGCAAAGGGCACCGTCAGGATGCTGCCGAACAGGTAGCTCATCAGGTCCACGTTGTAACCGGGTGTCAGGTCCAGCAGAATCACGCCGATGGCCATGCCCACGGCCCACAGGACGCCGATGATGGTGTCGGCGCGGTGACGGGCCCGGATGGTGACTGTGGCCATCAGCACCGCCGCCAGCAGGGTGAAGGCCAGGGTGACCGGCAGAAAAGGCCAGCCCAGGAAAAAGGCCAGCCCAATGCCGCCGTAGGCCGCGTGGGCGATTCCGCCGGACAGGAAAACGATGCGGTTGACCACCACCAGGGTGCCCATCACGCCGCACAGCACGCTGGCCAGCAGTCCGGCCATCAGGGCGTTGCGCATGAATTCGAACTGCAGGGCCTCGAGCATGTCACTTGTCTCCATGGATCTGCAACGGCCGGTGCGGCAGTCCACGGGCGATCAGTTCCACCTGGCAGGGCTGATCCGGTGTGCAGGGGTACATGGTTTCCAGCATGTCCGCCGTGATCTCGGCCTGGTCGTGGTAGTGCAGGCGCCGGTTGATGCAGGCCACGGATTTGACGTAGGCCGAAAGCACCAGCAGGTCGTGGCTGACGACGAGGATGGTCACCGAGGCGTTGAGTTCCTTGAGCAGGCCATAGAACTCGGCTTGGCCACGGGTGTCGATGTTGGCCGTGGGTTCATCCAGAAAGAGAAGGCGTGGTTCGCTGACCAGGGCACGGGCCACGAAGACGCGTTGCAGCTGTCCGCCGGACAGCTCCCCCACGCGGCGGTGACAGAAGGCCCCCATGCCCAGGCGGTCCAGCGCCTTGTGGGCTTCTATACGGTCCCTGTTGCTGTAGCGGGTCCAGCGCTTTCCCGGCTTGAGCTTGCCCATGAGCACCACATCCAGGGCGGTCACCGGGAAATGGGTGTTGACGTGCACGTTCTGGGGCATGTACCCGATGAGGTGGGACACCTGCCGGGGGGGGCGGCCGAAGATGCGGACGCGGCCTCCAGTGGGCGTGAGCAGACCCAGCATGAGCTTCAGAAGGGTGGTTTTGCCGCCGCCGTTGGGGCCGATCATGGCCACGAAGTCTCCCTCCCGGATGGTGAGATTGATCTCCTCCAGCACCGGGTGCCCGCTGTAGGTGAAATGAAGGTCGCGGATCTCTATGATGGGGTCATTTGCCATGACAGCGAATCCTAAGACAAATGGCGACTGTTTTCAAGCATGGAAAAGGGGGGGGGCGGTTGTTGTGCTTGCGGAAAACCTGTGGTACAGGCTTTCTCATTGATGTCCCTTTCCTCCAAATCCGGCGTGTTTCCAGCCCGCTGTCGGCCGGAAGCCGTCAATTGAAAACCCTAGCATAAAGAGACCGCCATGCCAGAAAAAGTTACCGGTATATTTGCGCCAGTCAGCACGCCCTTCGTCGACGAGGAAGTGAGCTTTGAGCGGCTCAAAGAAAATGTTGCCAGGTACAGCCGCACGCCCCTGGCCGGTTTTTTCGCCCTGGGCAGCAACGGTGAGGTCATGAGCCTCGATGAGGCCGAAAAACTCAAGATCCTGGAAACCGTGCTGGAGAACAAGGCCCCCCACCAGAAGGTGCTGGCCGGAGCGGGGTGCGAGTCCACCCGCGCCACCATCGCTCTGGGAAAAGAGGTGGCTTCCCTGGGGGCGGATTTTGTCTCCGTGCTGACACCCAGCTACTTCAAAAAGGCGCTCAGTGACGATGCCCTGGTCCAACATTACACCCGCGTGGCCGACGCCCTGCCGGTGCCGGTGTTCATTTATAACGCGCCGCCGTTCACGGGAGTCAATCTCTCTCCGCAGGTCATCGCCCGCCTGGCCGCTCACGGCAACATCGCCGGCATGAAGGACACCTCGACAGGCACCAGCAGCCGGTACCTGGAAGTCTGCGGGGACGACTTCAGCGTGCTGGCGGGCAACGCCGGCAAGCTCTTCGCGGCGCTGGCCCTGGGGGCCACCGGTGGCGTCCTGTCCTTTGCCGACGCCTTCCCGGAGGTCTGCTGCCGCCTCTACGATGCGTTCATGGCCGGCGACCTGGAGGCGGCGCGCCGCCTGCACTATCGCATCACCGGTGTCAATCGGTACATTTCGGGCGCCTTCGGGGTGGCCGGTGTAAAGGTCGCCATGGAACTGGCCGGGTACCATGGCGGGCCGCCACGCCTGCCACTGCTGCCCCTCAGCAGGGAAAACCGAGCGGCCATCCGCAGGGTGCTGGAAGACGCCGGCCTGCTGTCCTAAAGGAGCCTGCCATGCCTGACCTGATCACCCTGGGTGAAACCATGGTGCTGTTTTACCCTCTGACGGGGGGCGCGCTACGCTACGCGCCCGTGTTCGCCAAAACCGCGGCCGGCGCAGAGAGCAATGTGGCCATCGCCTTCACCCGTCTGGGCGGCAGCGCCGGCTGGATCAGCCGCGTGGGCGACGACGAGTTCGGCCGTTTCGTGACGGGTTTTGTCCGCGGCGAGGGGGTGGACACCAGCCGGGTGCGGGTGGACCCCGGTCACCAGACGGGCTGCTTTTTCAAGCACCGTCGGCCCGACGGCCGGGTGGAGATAAACTACTACCGGCGGAACTCGGCCGCCAGCTTCCTGGGCCCTGCGGATGTGGACGAGGCCTATTTCGAGGGCGCCCGCCTGCTGCATCTTACCGGTGTCACCCCGGCCCTGGGGTCCGCCTGCCGGGAGGCCCTGGAGCGCGCCATGGACGTCGCCGCTGCCCGCGGCCTGGAAATCTGCTTCGACCCCAACCTGCGGCGCAAGCTGTGGCCCTTGGAAGAGGCCCGGGAGGTGATCCGCCCGCTGGCCGCCCGGGCGCACATCGTCATGGCCACCCTGGACGAGTGCCGGCTGCTGTGGGGTGCCCGGGAGGCAGCAGACGCGGCCCAGCGGCTGCTGGACGCCGGGGCCCGCATGGCCTTGGTCAAACTGGGGGCTCAGGGTGCCTATTTCGAAGATCGCAGCGGCCGCTCCTTCCACACCCCGCCCCTGGCGGTGCGTCAGGTAACGGATCCCGTGGGCGCCGGCGATGGTTTTGCGGGCGGTTTCCTTTACGCGCGCCTGGCAGGCTACGATCTGCCCCAAGCGGTGCGGCTGGCGGTCACCGTGGGCGGCCTGGCTGTGGGCGCCGCCGGCGACACCGAGGGCTATCCGGACCTCCGGACCGTGCATGCCCTGTGGCAGGGGCGATCCGATATTTCCCGGTGAAGGGCGCCCCCCATGGAAACAGATAGAAAAACCGGATCTTATATTGCCACCAGTCTTTTGAATTGACAGACTCGTAAAAGTCCGGCTTTCTCGCTTGCGCTGGATCAACCGGTTTTCAGGCGGTCGGCCCGTCTTTCCACCGGCGGAACAGGTCGCGCAGGGTGGTGTCGCTGCCGAAGGCGCCGGCCTTGGTGACGGTTGCCAGGCCGTCGAAATCCCCTCCCGCCAGCACGCCGGCCGGCAGCCCGGTCAGTACCTCGCCACGCAGCCGCATGCTCTCGACTTTCATCTCCTGGAAAAGGACGTCGGCCGTATCGCCGCCGGTGACCAGCAGCCCGCCTGGCCGCACCGCCCGCATGATGCCCGCCACCGTTTGGGCCAGCCGTCCGCAGAGCCTCTGCGGCGAGATTCCGGCCTGATATTCCCCTGTCTGCGGCGCCGCCACACGGACGGCCAGGTGCCCGCGGGCCAGTTCCGATGCGGCTTGCCCCGCTAAGGCCCACTGCTGCGCCTCGTCGCACAATTGCCCGGGGGAGATGATGATCACCCGCCAGCCGCCCCCCCCGGCCAGCACGTCGATCTGTCGGTGGCTGCGGACCGAGGCCGAACCGCAGACCACCAGGCCGGGGCCGGCCAGGCGGTCGAGGGGATGTCGGGCCGTGTCGGCCGGCGGCCGGCTTTCGGCGGCCATCCGGCGGGAGAGGCTGCGGGCCAGGCCGGCCGAGCCCACGGGCAGTATGCGGTTGTCCAGAGACTGCACCAGGCGGGCAATGACGTCCAGGTGATGCTGGCCGGCGGCGTCGAAAACCAGGTGGCGGACGCCTTGGGCCAGTTGCCCCGCGACGTGGCCCACCAGCGTCGTCCAGGGCCCCTCCAGGAGCGGCAGGCCGATGTGGGTTACCGGCAGGCGGGCCTGGCGGCGGACGTTGTGCGACAGGCGCGAGTCCGTCACCGGCGCTACCGGGTCCCGGGCGATCTCGGTATGCGCCAGCGGCGTACCCTGGACGTAATGGATGTCGCCGACCGTGGTACGTCCCATGGCCGGAAAGGCCGGGGCGATGAAGCTGGCTTCCATTCCCAGGGCCTCCATGAGGGCCTCGGTTTCGACGCCGATGTTGCCCCGCAGGCAGGAGTCGACTTTCTTGTAGACCAGGTCGGGTAGGGCCGTAGCGAGGTTTTCTCCGATTGCTGAAAGCTTCCGCCGGGCGGCGGCCTCGTCTGCCGCCCGGGTGCGGGTGTACAGGGCCAGACCGGCCGGGGCGTGCCGCGCAGGTACGTGGTCCGCCAGGAGCACGGCCTTCCCCGGTCGGCAGAACTGCACACCGGTGTCGGCGGCGCCGGTCAAATCATCGGCAATGACAGTCACGGTGATCATGGGCGCGCGGCCTCCCGGCAGGGGTGCGGGTCAGCGGTCGTTCTCAAACTTGTGCCGGATGATGGCGCCCTTGTCTGCCGATTCGGCCAGGCGGGCGTAAAGGGCCAGGTAGCCGCGCTTGAACTTGGGCGCCGGCCTGCGCCAGGCGGCCAGGCGTTTTTCGATTTCGTCGTCCGCGACGTCCAGGTGCAGCCGCCGGCCGGGAATGTCGATGGTGATGCGATCCCCGTCTTTGACCGCCGCCAGCGGTCCGCCCTCGGCGGCTTCGGGGGAAACGTGCCCCACGAAGCAGCCGTTATTGGTGCCCGAGAAGCGGCCGTCGGTGACCAGGGCCGTCTTCAGGGCCAGCCCCTTGCCGTAAAGGTATTTCATGGCGATGTACATCTCCCGCATACCCGGTCCGCCCTTGGGGCCCTCGTAGCGGATGACGACCACCTGCCCGGCGCTGATTTCGTCGTTCAGGATGGCCCGATTGGCCGCTTCCTCGGAGTCGAAGCAGTGGGCCGTGCCTGTAAATACTTGCATTTCCGGTGCGATGGCGGCCGGCTTGGTGACGGCCGTGTTGGGGGCCAGGTTGCCGCGCAGCACCGCCAGGCCGCCGCCCTGTCCCCAGGGATCGTCCAGAGGGCGGATGATGCTGCGGTCGGGCGGAGCGATATCGGCCAGGTTTTCGGCCACCGTGCGGCCGCTGACTGTCATGGCGTCGGCCTCGAGCAGGGGCAGCAGTTCTTTCATGACGGCCGGCACCCCGCCGGCATGGTGGAAATCGGGCACGTTGGGGGCCGCTGCCGGGTTGATGCGGGCGATGGTGGGGGTTTCGGCGCACAGGCGTTCGAATAGCGCCATGTCCACCGTCAGGTCGGCCTCGTAGCCGATGGCCGGGATATGCAGGGCCACGTTGGTGGACCCGCCCGTGGCCGTGCTGACCCGGATGGCATTGTGCATGCCCTCGCGGATGATGCGGCGGGCTGTGATGCCCTGCTCCAGCAGGGCCATGATCTGGCGGCCGGAAGCCTGGGCGGCGCGCAGCCGGTCGGCGTAGGTGGCCGGGATGGTGGCGCTGTGGGGCAGGCACATGCCCATGGCCTCGGCCACGCAGCACATGGTGTTGGCCGTGCCGTAGAAGGAGCACGAGCCGCAGGTGGGCGCGGCGCAGTCTTCCAGACGGCGGTAGGTGGCCTCGTCGATTCTGCCGGAGGTGAGCATGCCCAGCCCCTCGGTGAGCGAAGTGGTGTCCGCCGCGCGGTTGTCGAAGCGGCAGCCGCCTTCCATGGGCCCACCGACCACCAGGATGGCCGGGATATCCAGTCGGGCGGCGGCCATCAGCATGGCCGGCACGATCTTGTCACAGGAGGCCAGCAGCACCACCGCATCCAGGCGGTGGGCCTGGATCATCATCTCGACGTCGTTGGCGATCAGGTCCCGCGTGGGCAGGATGAAATGCATGCCGTCGTGGCCCTGGGCGATGCCGTCGCAGGCCGCCATGACCCCGAACTCGACGGGGGTGCCGCCGGCCTGGGCCACGCCCTGCCGGACGAACGCGGCCACCCGGCGCAGGTTTTCGTGCCCCGGAACCACCCGGTTCCAGGCGTTGGCAATGCCCACCAGGGGTCTTTGCAGGTCATAGTCGCTGTAGCCCATGGCCTTGTAAAGTGCGCGGTTCATGGACCACTCGGGACGTTTAAGAATGTCTCTGCTGCGCCAGTTCATCAGCGGTTCCTCCTGATTAGGGCTGAAGTACCGTTATCACCGGTTACTGCATACAGGGTTTTGGCGGCCGTGAAAACCCCTTTGATGTCCAAGAGGGGCACCACCACCCCGCTGCGGCGATAAATCATTGACACGCCGCTGCCGCTTTGCCATAGTGCAGATAACATTAAAATGGTTTTTTATCAATGAGATAGCGGCATTAAGGGGTGGGCTGCGGCCATGGGCGAGCGCTTTGAGCGTTTCTATGTGATCGTGATCGACGACGAGCAGGACATCCGCGAGGTGCTGCGTGTGACCCTGGAAGACGCCGGTTATCGGGTGGGCACCGCAGCGGACGGAGAAGCGGGGCTGGCGCTGTGCCGCCGCTCCCTGCCCCAGATCGTGATCACCGACATCCGCATGCCGGGCATGGACGGCCTGCAGGTGCTGGAGACCATCAAGCGGCAGTGGCCCGACGTGGAGGTCATTGTGGCCACGGCTTTTGCCGACATGGACCTGGCCATCAGGGCGCTGCAGCTGGACGCCTCAGACTTCATCACCAAGCCCATCAACGACGAAGCCCTGCACCAGGCCATGCGCCGCGCCCGCCAGCGCTACCTTTCCACCAAGAAACTGCGGGACTACACCGCCCTGCTGGAGGCGGAAAAAGCCCAGAAAACGCGTGAACTTATCGACACCTGCAACCTGCAGAAAAACCTCATCGAGAGCTCGGTGGCCGGCATCCTGGCCTGCAATGCCGACAGCATCATCGTGACCTTCAACCGCAGTATGGAAGAGATGCTGGGGTTTACCAAGGCACAGGTCATCAACCACAAAAAGCTGGACGACATCTTTCCCCCCGGCGAGCAGTCGCGTTTCCAGGAGGCTTTCGATGCGCCCGCACACGGGGGAGTGGGCCGGCTCTACCTGTTCGAGAGCCGGCTGCTGAACGTGGACGGCGACGAGGTGCCGGTGCAGGTGTCGGCCACGGCTATCCTGGAAGACGGGCGCGAGAACGGCCTGGTGTGCTGTTTCCGGGATCTTCGCAAGATCCGCGCTCTGGAGCGCCAGATGGCCGACCAGGCCCGCATTTTGCATCAAGACAAGATGATGTCGCTGGGAAGGCTGGCCGCCAGCATGGTGCACGAGATCAACAACCCCCTGGCCGGGATCCTCAACTACCTGCGCCTGATGGACCGCATCGTCAAGCGGGGTCCCATCACGGATGACGACCGGCACAAGTTCGCCCGCTACCTGGAACTGGTGACCTCCGAGACCGAGCGCTGTTCGCGCATTGTTTCCAGCCTGCTGACCTTTTCGCGCAAATCCGGAAGCGCGGTTGCGCCGGTTTCCATAAAGGATCTCACGGACCGCTGCATCCTGCTGATGCGCCACAAGCTGGAGCTCAGCAACATCGAAGTCCGGCTGCGGCTGCCGGAGGGGGTGCCAGCCATTTACGGCAATTTCAACCATCTCCAGCAGTGCCTGATCAACCTGATTTTAAACGCCGTGGATGCCATGCCCGACGGCGGACGCGTGACCATCGGGGCGGCCCATCACCCGCGGGACAGGGTGGTGGAGATCTTCGTGCGGGACACCGGACCTGGCATTGCCCCGGAGGACATCCCCCACCTGTTCGAACCCTTTTTTACCACCAAACAGGAAGGGTACGGCGTGGGGCTGGGGCTGTCCACGGTATTCGGGATCATGGCGGGTCATCACGGCACGGTGGAGGTGACCAGCAGGCCCGGCGAAGGGGCCTGCTTTCACCTCAAGTTTCCCGATCACGCCGTGAACCGGCAGCCCACGGCGTGATCGATCCGAGTGAAAGCGCCCTTGCCCGTATGAACGTTTTTTGACGCAAAGCGCAAGCGTCCAGGATATTCATTCTCCAGAGAGGTCACCATGGCGGACCATTTCCCGCCCACGCGGCGCAACATCTCCTGTGACCAGTGGCTGCAGGTACTCGACGAGCTGAACATCGGGGCCTTTACCGTGGATATGCAGCGGCGCATCACCGCCATGAATTACAGCGCCCAGGCCCTCATGGGACTGCAGGCATCCGAGGTGATGGGCCAGGACTGCCGTGAGATTTTCACCGGTGTGCCGTGCCTGGTGCAGTGCATCTTCCGCGAGGGGCAGCAGGTTGGCGCTCTCGAGCCGGCCGTGGAGTTCGCCGGTGAAGAGGATGCCAAACGCATGGTCAGTCGGGTGGCCACGCCGCTGTATGACTCCGCCGGCCGGATCATCGGCTGCCTGACCGTACTGCAGGACCATTCCCCCATCGTGGATCTGATCGACCGGGTCCATTACGAGAGCCGCAGCCTGAACATCATCCTGGACAACCTGGACATCGGTATTTTCACGGTCAACCGGGGCGGCCTGATCACCTTCTTCAACAAGGCTGCCGAGAGGATATCCGGTTACAGCCGCCGGGAGGTGCTGGGAAAATCCTGTGTCGCCATTTTCGAAAGCGACACGGCCGAGGACGTGTGCAGGCTCAAGGAGTCCATGCTGGACGGCAATGCCCGCACCACCCGCCGGGGGGAGATCATCACCGCCGAGGGCGAGTCCATTCCCATAGAGGCCACTTATCTGGCCCTGCGCAACGAGAAGGGCACCATCGTCGGGGGGTTGGCCACCTTCAAGGACCTGACCCTGGTGCAGCAGCTGGACCAGGCTATCAGCAACCGCTACACTTTCCACGACATGATCGGCCGGGACCCGGCCATGAGTCGTATTTTTGGGATGGTGCGGGTGGTGGCACCCACCGATGCCACGGTGCTCATCGAGGGCCCCACCGGTACCGGCAAAGATCTGCTGGCCGGGGTCATCCACTCGGCCAGCCCACGGGCCGGGCGGGCCCTGGTCAAGGTCAACTGCGCGGCGCTGCCCGACAATCTGCTGGAGTCCGAGATGTTCGGTTATGCCCGTGGCGCCTTTACTGGCGCTGACCGGGATAAGCCGGGCCGTTTCCAGGATGCCGACGGCGGCACCATCTTTCTCGACGAGATCGGTGATCTGCCCTTGGGCCTGCAGGCCAAGCTGCTTCGCGTAATAGAAGACAGGGAGTTCTATCCCCTGGGAAGCCGCCGTACGACACGGGTCGACGTGCGTGTGATCTCGGCCAGCAACCGCCGGCTGGAAGAACTGGTGGCCAGGGGACTCTTTCGAGAGGATCTTTTTTACCGCCTCAACGTGGTGCGCATCGAGCTGCCCCCGCTGCGGCAGCGCCGGGGCGACCTGCCCTTGCTCATCCGGCACATCACCCGGCGCCTCAGTTCGGCCATGGGCAAGCCCATGCCCGCCCTCTCCGAAAGGGCGCTTAAAATCCTGCTCAACTACGACTACCCCGGAAACGTTCGCGAACTGGAAAACATCCTCGAGCACGCCCTGATCATCTGCCAGTCCACCGTGATTGGGATCGACCACCTGCCTGATTACCTTGGCCGCAAAGCACCCGTGCGAAGAGGGAATGTGTCTCAGGGCGCCCATGGCGACGAAGACGGGTGGGAGCGTGAGCGTCAGCAGATTCTCGACGCCTTGCGCCAACACCGGGGAAACCGCACCGCCACGGCCCGCGCCCTGGGGATCGACCGCACCACGCTGTGGCGCAGGATGAAAAAACTCGATCTGCTCTCCTGAAAAAGCCGTCAGCCGTCGCAGAATGCGTCAGCACTGAAGCAAACTGCGCCTTCTGTGTCAATACATTGATTTTATAGATAAAACATGTTTAGTTCCCGCTGCCTGCCTCTGTATTCTGTCCATATTGCGACACGCCTAATAGCGGAATAACACCGCCCAAGAAATCGCCGGCTGTCATCGTGGATTCTCGACGATTGCACCCACGAGAGAAAGTATATCACAAAATATATAGTTATGACAGTAGATTATGTATTCACTTACTGGCTTTTGCGTCACGGCTGATAACCTTTTGCGGTTACCCGGACGGCTTTTTTCTCCTGCGTGCGGGAACTGGCATCGGCGTTGCAATCCTGTATGGGTGAAAGCACAAAACAGCAGCGAGAAAAGGGGAGGAGGTGAGCAGGATGAGCAAGAACCCTGTCAACTTTCAGGAAGGTGGCAAAAAGGCCGTCAGAGGATTCCAGGTCATCGAAAATGAATGCATCTGGATGAAGGCCGGTGTGGTCAATTTCCGGCTGTGTGACAATGCCTATGACTGCAACCGGTGCGGATTTGACAAAGGGATGAGAAAAGCCATGGGCGTGGGGCGGGAGCCCGAAACAGAAATCCTGGCACCGCGCTGGGTGGCCTACCTGCAGAAGAAATTCAGAGGAGCTTCACGTCCCTGCCGTCACGTGTTGAGCGGGCGTATCGAGGCGCCCAAGATCTGTGTGCTCAACTACGAGTGCTACCACTGTGCGTTTGACCAGATGCTCGATGACATCGACCTGAGCCATATCGGCGGCACGCCGGACTACAGATTGGCGGGCGGCTACAAGATGGCGCGGGGGTGTTACTATCACCCGGGGCACAGCTGGGCGCGCTTTGAGCACGGGGGACGGGTCAGAGTCGGCAGTGATGATTTTCTGGCGAAATTGTTCGGGTCGCCCCAGAACCTCCACTTGCCGCCTCTGGGAGAGAAAATAATCCAGAACAGCGTGGGGTGGGCTTTCAGCCGGGACGAATTTCAGGCGGCGGTTCTGTCTCCGGTCACCGGGACGATCCTGGCTGTCAACCGCAAGGCCCAGGACCATCCGGAGATCGTTCACGAGGACCCTTACCATAACGGCTGGCTCTTCATGGTCGAACCCGAGAGCCCCAAGCGGAACCTGAAGGGGCTCTACTTCGGAAGTGAAAGTGAACGCTGGATGGAGCAGGAAGGGCAGAAGCTGCTCAGGATGGTGGGTTCCCGCTATGCCGGATTGAGTGCCACCGGCGGTGGCCCCATCGATGATGTCTTTGGAAAGTTTCCGCACATCGGCTGGGACGCCCTGGTCAAGGTTTTTCTGCAGACGGAAAGGCTTCGCGGGCAGGGTGACCAGTAAAGCGGTCGGACCTGGTTTCCAGCCGGGCAGCAAGGCGCAGCACGATTACCGGGAGCGGGCCAGGGCGTCCTGCAGAAAACGGTGACAGTAGCGGCAGTAATAAGGCGGGGTGCTGTCGAGCTCTTCGAGATCTGCAGAGAAATGCATCAGACAGCGGTGGTCACTGCAGTGAAACAGCGTGAACAGATGCCCCAGCTCGTGCAGGGCGATCTTGGCCGCCCGGGTAAAGCCCAGGGGAGAAAGGGACGCGGCGCTTTGCTGCCGGCGGTCCTGAAGGCGGAAGACTGAAACCAGGGCAACGCGTCCTCCCTGGCGTGCCTGCCCCAGGCAATGGGTGAACAGCGGGATGAAGAGGTCCAGGTCGAGAACGCCCAGTACTTTGTCGTATTGACGCCACGGGCCGGACTCCAGCGATTCAATGATACGGCCGGCGTCGTACTGCAGACGTTGGGCGTTGTATGCGTAGGCGGGGTGTTCAAGCGGCGGGCAGATTTCCACCGGCAGGTCCAGGAAGCCCGCGATGTGTCCGGCAATAATGTTGGGAACCAGTTCGGGCACCGAACCGATGGCGACGACCCCGATGGGTTTTCTGTTCGATTTCATGCCGAATTATCTACCACAGCGGGCAGCCGCAATGGTGCCCTGTCTTTTCGGTTTTCTCGACAGCCTTCATGGGTGGGTCGCCAATACCGCTAGTCCTTCTGCAAGTTGAAGTCCCTCATCTTGCGATGCAGGGTGGAGCGATGGATGTCGAGGACTCTGGCGGCCTGGGTGATGTTCCAGGAGCACTCCTGCAGTACTTTGTAAATATGTGATTTTTCCATCTGCCGGAGCGACTTTTCTTCTCCTTGTGCTTCGGAAGCAGATGGGATGAATGAGAAAGCAGCGGCATCGACGGTTCTGGATTTGGACAGCACGACGGCACGCTCGATGGCGTTTTGCAGTTCACGAACATTTCCCGGCCAGTCATAGCGATTCAAAAGCGCCAGTGCTTCCGGGGAGATGCGGTCCACCCGTTTACAGGTTTCCTGGCTGTATTTGGCCAGAAAATGCTGGGCCAGCAGGGGAATATCCCCTTTTCGCTCCCTCAGCGGCGGAAGAGAAATTTGAATGACGTTGATGCGGTAGAAAAAATCACGACGGAAAGTTCCCTCTTCGATGGCCTTTTCCAGGTTTTTACGGGTAGCCGAGATGAGGCGAAAGTCGACATCGACGGGCACACGGCTGCCGAGGCTGGTGATTTTTTTCTCTTCCAGCACGCGCAGCAGGTCGATCTGCATCTTGGCGCTGATTTCGCCTATCTCATCCAGGAAAAGCGTCCCGCCGGAAACGACTTCCAGAAGACCCTTGCGATGCCGGGTTGCCCCCGTAAAGGCGCCCTTCTGGTACCCGAAGAGCTCGCTTTCCATCAGTGAATCCGGAATGGCACCACAGTTGAGCGCCAGGAAAGGGTGCTGCCGGCGTTTGCTTTTGGCATGAATCGCCTTGGCGACCAGTTCCTTGCCGGTTCCGGTTTCGCCGACCACCAGAACGGGGGCGTCGCTTTGGGCCACTTCGGGGATGAGACGGAAGACCTCCATCATGGGCGCCGATTCGCCGATGATATTGTCGAACCGGGTCATGTGCTCGAGCTGCCCCTTGAGATAGCTGCATTCGGTGGCGAGCCGCTTCTGATGCAGGATTTTTTCCAATAACAAAGAGAGCTGGTTGGGGTTAAAGGGCTTCAGCAGGTAATCGTCCGCCCCTATTTTCATGGCGTTTACGGCCGATTCTATGGAGCCGTAAGCCGTGATAATGATCACGGTGATGTCGGGATAAGCGTCTTTGACCTTCTTGAGCAGCTGTATGCCGTCCATGCCCGGCATTTTGATATCGACAAACATCAGATCGACGGGGGTGTGATAGAGTTTCTGCAGGGCCTCCCTGCCAGACGCGGCCGTTTCAACGTGCTGGCCCATTTTTTCAAACCAGTGCAGAAGGGACTTGCGCACGACCATTTCGTCGTCCACGATCATGATGCTCATCTGTTCGTTCATGGCCCGTTTCCCCCGGCTCCCGGTGAGGATTCCAGCTTGAAATCCAGCAAAAAGACGGTTCCCTGCCCCGGTTTACTTCTAACCCTGATCTTACCCCCGTGGTTTTTGACGACGCCGTATACGATGGACAGCCCCAGCCCGGTGCCCTCTCCCTCCTCCTTAGTGGTGAAAAAGGGATCGAAAATGTGGTCCAGATTTTCTTCCGGAATTCCCTCTCCGGTGTCCCTGATTTCGATGGTCGCCATCCGACGACCGCCGTTGTGCCGGGAAGTGACCAGAAGCTCTCCGCCCCGGGGCATGGCCTCCATGGCATTGAAAACCAGGTTCAGAAAACACTGCTGTAGACGGTTGGCGTCTCCGTGAACCCACAGGGGATCGGCGCTAAGATCGGTGGTCAGGTGGATTTCCTGAAGTGTCATTTTGTGCTGGGTCAAAGACAGTACTGCCTTGAGAACGGCATTGAGATCAACCGATTTATAGGACAGCGGTGCTTCCCGCGAAAAGGACAGCAGGCCGGAGACGATTTTCCCGCAGCGCTCCAGTTCGCTGCTCATGATGGCGAGGAACTCCTTGAACTCCTGCAGCTCCTCCGCACTGATATTGTCCTGGGACAGGGTGTTCTGCATCAGCTGGCTGAAGGTCAGCAGTCCCTGGATGGGGTTGTTGATTTCATGGACGTAGCTGGCGACCAGTTTTCCCAGTGAAATCAGCCGGTCTTCCTGAACCAGCTTCTTGAAATCCGATTTAAGCTCTTCGAGGCGTTCTTTCCAGCGCAAGGATATCTCTTCGGTGACGTCCGTCATCACCTCGATGACCCTTACGATTTCGTTGCTCTTGTTGATCAGCGGGTAGGTGACGATGTCGCAGTATTCCGACAGACCCCGGGCGGAGAGGTTCTGGATGACATGGGCGGTTTTGCCGGTTTGCAGTGTTTCGGCCATGGGACATTTCAGGTCCGGGCGGGTGACCGGACACGGGGCCGTGAATCCATGGGATGTTTCGTAACAGTGGGCGCCAATAGTTTCCTCACGGGAACGTTTGACCCGCTTCAGGTAGGCGTCATTGGCCTCGACAATGGTAAAGTCGGTGTTGAGCACGAGAATGGGGGTGTTGCTCTGCTGCATGAGGAAACTGGAGGACATCTTTTCCAGAAAAATCTCCTGCTGCGCCCATCGCAGGCGTTCATCCATGGCGAAAAATGTTTTCAGCAGCTTGCCGATGTTGTGCTCCAGTATGGCCAGGCGCCTGGGCCTTCTCTTTATCAGGTCCAGCAGAACCTGCCGGTTGTTGGTCAGTTCGATAATGCTGTCGAGGTCTTTTATTTTCAGAAGTTCGCGGTAGTCCCGAGTGGTGGAGATCCCCATGTCCCGGGCGGCCTGCATGCCTTCGGCCTCGGGGTCGATGTCGCACACGGCCAGGATGTTGATATCGAGAAAGGGAAGTGCCTTGGTCCGCAGAAGCTCCAGAAAGAGTTTGCAGGTTTTGCCCCCACCGACAACGGCGACATTCAGGGATAATTTACTGGAATTGTTTTTTTTAAAATTGGCCGACGCTTCCATACTATCTTGAAAAATAACCGTTTTTCCAAAGAAGGTCAAGGAGGTTCCAAGGCGGGCAACGCCCGCGCCCCCCAAAGGCGGCAGCCTGAAAACCGCCGATTGCTCACCGCAGAGCCCACAGAGAACACGGAGAAAAGCATCATGAATCGCTGTGGCCTTCGTGGTTGTTTTTTCGGCAACCTTGCGGTTGCCAGACGCGAAAGGAACCTGGCGAATTAACCGTTGCGCAACACGTTGTGCAACGATATAAGATATTAAAATAGAATAGTATATTTTTTTAAAAGAGGGTTGTTTGTATTCGGTCTATGCAACATATTGCACAACATTTCCAGTGCCCTCGGCCTTACCTGTTTTCTAATTGCTTGTTATTAAAAGAGATTTAAAAATACATGCGATTGGCATGCCTCGTGCTACAGCAGATGAGGTGATGAAACCGGTCGGCCTTTCTGATTTCTTCATATCACACTTGACAGACTCGTAAAAAGTCTTTTTGGAGCGAGAAAATCTGACTTCTTACGGGTACATCAACACTTGCAGTTACGCCAATATTTCTGAGTGAGGCCGCAATTCAGGAGGCCCAAGTGGCTACGCGTTCTTCCGGAAAACGGGTCCTCGTCATTGACGATGAGCTGGAGATGCGCATTTTTATCTCAAATCTTCTCAAGGCCAACGGTTTTGAAGCCATCGACAGTGCCGACGCTGATAAGGCCTTGCAGCTGGCGAGAAGGCGGCGGCCGGCGCTGATTATTCTAAACGCCATGATGGCCGGCGGGGCAGGCCTGCAGATTTACTACCACCTCAAGCAGGATGCACGCTTGAAAGAGATTCCCGTACTCATGTTGTCGACCATAGAGAGCAGGACCCTGTTTTTTTACAGGAAACTGCCGCACCAGACGTCGGATTTTCGTCCGCCTGAGCCGGATGCTTACGTAATCAAGCCCCCGGAAGGTGAAGAGCTGCTCGGCCTGGTGCATCGGCTCATCCATGGCCCCCGGGTTGCGGACCGCGATGACCGGAAAGAGGGAGTTGGACCGCCGGGGCTGTTGGAAAACGGGCTGTAGGGCAGCGGCGGTGACCTTCGTGTGAAACCATCAGGAGATGGAGAGACCCATGTCCATCAAAATAGGCTTTTACATCTGCCACTGCGGCATCAATATCGCATACCGGGTGCGTGTCCGGGAGGTGGCCGCCTTCATCGCCAACATGAACAACGTGGTGGTTTCCAGGGACTACAAGTTCATGTGTTCGGATCCCGGTCAGGAGATGATCGAAAAAGACATCCGGGAATACGGCCTGAACCGGGTAGTGGTGGCCTCCTGTTCGCCGCGCCTGCACGAAAAGACCTTCCAGGCGGCCTGCCGGCGGGCGGGGCTGAACCCTTACATGTTCCAGATGGCCTCGGTTCGGGAACAGGTATCCTGGGTGACCGAGGACGAGGACGCCGCCACTCGCAAGGCCAAGACCCTGGCCGCCGCCGCCGTCAATCGGGTCAACTACCACCACGCCCTGGAAACCCGGCAGGTGCCCGTACACCCCGATGTGCTGGTGGTGGGTGGCGGCATCGCCGGTATGCAGGCGGCCATCGATATCGGCAACGCCGGGCACAGGGTATACCTGGTGGAGAAGAACACAACCATCGGCGGCCACATGCTGCAGTTCGACAAGACCTTCCCCACCCTGGACTGTGCCGCCTGCATCGGTAC
>CAYUAQ010000051.1:0-26860 GCA_964442705.1 uncultured Desulfobacteraceae bacterium | reverse complement strand
GACAGCAGGGCTGGATTACCTACAACGAGATTATCACCCGGGGCAAATTCAAGGCGCGGGGCGGCAAGATCGTCACATGCAATGAGGATGCCGTTGCCATGATGCGGAAAAAATCCTTGGCGGTCTTCGACGATTACGCAAAAAAGGATCCCAAATATTGCGGCAAACTGGCTGCGCTTATGCATGAATTTCTGAAAAATAAATCTTGATGAACTCGTAAAAAGCCCCTCAAATTTTTGTAGTACACTGCATAGTGATATCTGAGACTTTAGCACATACAATATATTGTGATTTAAATTCGGATTCCTGACCTTTCACGAGTCCATCAATCTTAGATTGTGGCCGCACACACCCGGCATGTGGTTGTATACAGTGTGCGGCCGCAATAATTTGGACTTCCGTCTGGAGGAAAGAGGACCATGCATATCGACTCCCTAAAAGAGGCATTTGAAGACAGTTTCAACCGCTGGAACGAAAAAACGGCCATCACGTTTTTTCGGCGCGGTGACCGGGAAACAACGCTGACCTTCAGTGAACTGGACCGGGATGCCAACCGGCTCGCGCACTATTTATGCGGGATGGGTGTGGAAAAGGGCGACCGGGTCATACTCTTTATGGAAAAGTCGATGATGGCCGTGGTCGCCCACGTTGCACTGCAAAAACTGGGAGCTGTGACGGTCCCCCTGAACCCCGGGTTTATGAAGGGTGAAATGGAATATTTGCTGAACGACGCGAAAGCTGTGTTGGTCCTGACCGAACCTGAAAAGGAGGCATTGATTACCGAAATGGTTCCAGGCCAGAAAATTTTGACCGTATCTACCAACAAATCGTATCAAGCCGTGGATTTTTTCAGGTCATCTTCCCACTCCTCTCCTGCGGTGGATATCCAGCCGGATGACCCCGGTCTGATTATCTACACTTCAGGAACCACGGGGGACCCCAAGGGAGCCGTTCTTACCCAGCGCAACCTCGTCCATGACGCCCTGAATATCATCCATATCTGGAAAATTTCGGACCGGGATGTACTCTGCCACGCTCTGCCGCTGTTTCATGTCCACGGGCTTTGTTTCGCCCTGCATACCGCTTTGATGGCCGGAGCCCGCACTCGCCTGCTGGATCGTTTCGACACCATGGTGGTTTTGCAAATCCTGTCTGATAGAGATGCCGATACGAGATGCACCATGTTCATGGCGGTGCCGGCCATGTATACCAAGCTCATGGATGGCCTGGATGGGGATGAGAAAGACTTCAGCCACCTGCGCCTGCTGACCTCCGGATCGGCGCCTCTGCCGGTTCGCGAGTTCGAAAGGATCCGGACCATTTTCGGCAAAACGCCTGTTGAACGGGAGGGCATGTCCGAGACCGGCATGAATTTTTCCAATCCCCTGGGCGGTGAATGCAAGCCCGGCTCCATCGGTCTGCCGCTACCGGGCCTGGAGGTCCGCCTGGTGGATCCCGATTCTTTCCAGGATGTGCAACAGGGGCAAACCGGCGAGATATGGCTCAAGGGACCCGGCATCACACCAGGTTACTGGCAAAAACCCAGGGAAACCGCTGAGGCCTTTGTCGACGGCTGGTTTAGAACCGGCGATCTGGGTAAAGTAGACCGGGAAGGATATTACTACCTCACGGACCGCATCAAGCACATCATCATCAGCGGCGGCGAAAACGTTTCCGCCAAGGAGGTGGAATCGGTGATCCATCGAATGGAGGGGGTGGCCGAATCGGTGGTAGTGGGCAAGCCGGATGAGAAATGGGGTGAGAAAGTAGTCGCGGCCGTAAAGCTGAAACCGAATGCCCAGGTGACCGAGGCGGATATCAGGGGCTTTTGCAAAACACATCTGCACCCTTGGAAATGCCCTAAGGAAATCCTTTTCCTGGACGAAATCCCGCGCAACACCATGGGTAAGATTCTCAAAGAGCAAGTCAAAGCCATTTTTGTGAATATGCCGTAGAAAAGACTGCATAGCACTTGACATGCCCGGGGCAATCTGAAATATTTCTAGTGCCGAAAGGCAGCTTCCCTGTTGTTTGCGGCGGCGAACGTTTTCACATCAAGGTAGCAAATACTGGCTTCATGGCCATTCTCTCGGTCCGAAACCTGTCCCTGTCCTTCGGCGGCCTCCAGGTGCTGGACGATGTCAGCTTCGACGTCCAGCGCGGTGAGATCTTCGCCATCATCGGCCCCAACGGCGCCGGCAAAACCTCCATTTTAAACAGCATCAGCGGCTTTTACCGCCCCGACAGGGGCCGGGTGCTGCTGGAAGGCCGCGACGTTTCGGCCCTGCCCTCCCACCGCCGGGCCGCCCTGGGCCTGGGGCGCACCTTCCAGAACATCGCCCTGTATCGGGGCATGTCCGTGCTGGACAACATCAAGCTGGGCGCCCACGTGCACCTGTCCACGGGCCTGCTCTCGGCCCTGTGGTACTGGGGACCGGCCCACCGCGAGGAGATGGCCCTGCGGCAGAAGGTGGAAGAGGAGATCATCGATTTCCTGGAGATCGAACCCATCCGCAATCTGCCGGTGGGATCGCTGGCCTACGGCCTGCAGAAGCGCGTGGAGCTGGCGCGGGCACTGGCCATGGAGCCCAGGGTGCTGCTCATGGACGAACCGGTGGCCGGCATGAACGCCGAGGAGACCGAGGACATGGCCCGCTTCATCCTGGACATCAAGGAGGAGCGCAACATCACCATCGTGCTCATCGAGCACGACATGAAAGTCATCATGGACATCTCCGACCGGGTGCTGGTGGTCAACTTCGGCCGCAAACTGGCCGAGGGCCGGCCCGGCGAGGTGCAGAACCATCCCGAGGTGGTCCAAGCCTACCTGGGAAGCAGAAGGGCGCGCCATGGACATACTGCTGCAGCTGGTGGTTAGCGGATTCGCGGTGGGCGGCATTTACGCCCTCATCGCCCTGGGGTTCGTGCTGATCTACAAGGCCACCAGCATCATCAATTTCGCCACGGGCGAGTTCATGATGATCGGCGCCTACATCATGTACTCCATCCTGGTGTACCTGAAGCTCCCGCCCGTGCCTGCCTTCATGGGGGTCATGGGCTGCGCCGCCCTGCTGGGTTTCCTGGTGGAGCGCCTCATCCTGCGCCACATGCTGGGCCGCCCCACCATCAGCATCGTCATGGTGACCATCGGGCTGAGTTCCATCCTCATGGGCCTGGCCGAGATGATCTGGGGATCGGACTACCGCAGCTTTCCGCCCATCCTGCCGCGGGCGCCGATCATCATCGGCGACATCGTGCTACGTTCCAACCTGTTCTACGGTTTCGTGCTGGCGGTGGTCTTCGTCGCCATCTTCACGCTGCTGTTCAAGTACGCCAAGGTGGGCGTGGCCATGCGCGCCACGGCGGCCGACCAGACGGCGGCTTTTTCCATGGGCATCAACGTCAAGTCCATGTTCACCCTCTCGTGGGCCTTGGGCGCCATCGCCGCCTCCACCGGGGGCATCATTATCGGCAACATCGGCGGGGTGCACCCCAGCCTGGGGCACATCGGCATCAAGATCTTCCCGGTGGTCATCCTGGGCGGCCTGGACTCCATCGGCGGCGCCATCCTGGGCGGGTTCATCGTGGGCATCGTGGAGAACCTGGCGGGCGGCTACCTGGACCCCTATTTCCACGGCGGGGTCAAGGACATCGCACCCTTCGCGGTACTGGTGGCCATCCTGCTGATCAAGCCCTACGGCCTCTTCGGCAAGGAGGAAATCGAGCGATTGTGAGAAAAGACGACGCATGCGCATAGGCGACTTCAAGGAGAGCTACGCGGCCGACGAGGCGGTGTTCCGCACGCCCACCGTGCGCTTCTGGCTGGCCGCCCTGCTGGCGGCGCTGCTGGTGTTTCCCTTCGTGGCCGGCGACTACCTGCTCTACATGGCCAACCTGGTGGGGGTGGCCGTCGTGGCGGCCGTAGGCCTCAACATCCTCACGGGCTTCGCCGGCCAGATATCCCTGGGGCACGCCGCCTTCGTGGGCATCGGGGCCTACACGGCCGCCATCCTGGCCACGCGCCTGAACGTGCCCTTCCTGCTGTGTCTGCCCCTGTCGGGCCTCTCGGCCGCCTTCTTCGGCATGATCGTGGGCGGCCCCTCCATGCGCATGAAGGGCCTCTACCTGTGCATCGCCACCCTGGCGGCCCAAGTGCTCTTCGAGTTCGTCTTCGTGCACTGGGAGTCCCTGACCGGCGGCATCCGGGGCATCAACCTGCCCGCGCCCACGGTGCTGGGCTACGCCCTGGACAACGAGTTCAAGTTCTACTTCGTCACCCTGACGGCGGTCATCGTCTGCGTCACCGCGGCCCGCAACCTCTTCCGCACCCGCGTGGGGCGCGCCTTCATCGCCATCCGCGACCGGGACATCTCGGCCGAGCTGATGGGCATCAACCTGACGCGCTACAAGATGGCCGCCTTCGGCCTGAGCTCGTTCATCGCCGGCATCGCCGGCTGCCTGTGGGTCAACTTCCTGGGAACGGTCACGCCGGAGCACTTTCCGCTCATCGAGAGCATCCGCTACCTGGCCATGATCATCGTGGGGGGGCTGGGCAGCATCCTGGGCAGCATCTTCGGCGCCATTTTCATGACCATCGTACCCGAAATACTCAAGAACTTTCTGGGCATGCTGGCGGACATCTTTCCCACGGCCATGGGCTACCTGCTGCCGTTGCAGCAGGTGGTCTTCGGACTGCTCATCGTGGTCTTCCTGGTGGTCGAACCCCACGGCCTGGCCGAGATGTGGCGCCGCGCGAAAGATTTCTTCCGCCTGTGGCCCTTTGCTCACTGATCAACATTATAACAGCTTTTACGAAGCAAGGTGATAACCCGCAACCCGAAAAGGAGGAACCCATGAGGCGCACACGCATTTTTCTGGCACTGTTTCTGGCATTGGGAATTTTTGTGGTGACGGACACGGCTTCGGCCGCCGACGAAATCAAGATCGGCGCCTGCCAGCCCATCACCGGGCGCTTCGCCTTCGCCGGCAAGCACATCCACCAGGGCCTGATGGACTCCCTGAACTACGCCAACGAACAGGGCGGCGTCGGGGGCATGAAGTTCAAGTACATCTACGAAGACACGGGTTACGACCTCAAGCGCGCCATCGCCTCGTTCAAGCAGATCATGGCCCAGGACAAGCCGGTCATGATGTACGGCGAGTCCACCGGCCTGGGCAAGGCCATGGCACCCGAGATCAACAAGCGCTACCACGTGGTCTACGGCTCCACCAGCTTTTCCCAGGAGCTCAGCGACCGGCAGAAGAACCCCTACACCTTCGTCAGCGGCCCCACTTACGCCCAGCAGTTCGGTGTGCTGCTGAAGTACATCGCCAAGCACCCTAAGAAAAAGGGCGTGCCCCCGCGGGTGGCCTTCTTCTACAGCGACACGGAGTTCGGCCGCGACCCGATTCCCTATGCCCGCGAACTGGCCAAGAAACTGGGCATCGAGGTGGTGGCCGAGGAGGTGACCAAGGTCGGGGCGGTGGAAGTCACCAGCCAGCTGCTGGACCTGAAGCGCAAGAAACCCGACTACTGCATCTTCCAGGGCTACGTGGTGTCGCCCATCTCCCAGGTGATCAGCGGCGCCAAGGACTTCGGGCTGGACATCACCTTCATGGGCACTTTCTGGGCCATGAGCAAGATGCTGCTGGACAAGCTCGGCCCCGACGGCGAGGGCTACATGGGCGTGATGCCCTACTCCTACTGGTACATGGACGACGTGCCCATGATCAAGATCATGAAGGCCTACAACCAGAAGCACCACCCCGACGTCAAGTACCGTCCCAACTCCTACATGCAGGGCTGGTTCACGGGCATGATCTTCGTGAAGCTGGCCCGCCTGTGCCACGAGCAGAAGCTGCCCATCACCGGTGAAAACCTAAAGAACATGATCCCCAGGATCAAGGACTGGGACACCGGCGGGCTCGCCGGCGTGGTCAGCTTCCGGGACACCAACGCCACCGCCATGGGCCGCGTCTTCCGTGCCAAAGGCGGCAAGTTCGTGCCGGTTTCGGACTGGATCTATCTGGATTGACGGAGGGCGCTTTGACGGCCATCCTAGAAGTCAACAACATCGAGGTGATCTACAACAAGGTCATCCTGGTCTTGAAGGGCCTCTCGCTGCAGGTGCACGAGGGCGCCGTCGTGGCCCTGCTGGGCTCCAACGGGGCGGGCAAGTCCACCACCCTCAGGGCCATCTCGGGGCTGCTGCCCCTGGAGGACGGCGAGATTACCGAGGGCAGCATCCACTACCGCGGACGCTCCCTGGCGGGCCTGGCGCCCCACCAGATCGTGCGCGCGGGCATCTTCCAGGTCATGGAGGGACGTCGCATCTTCGAAGACCTCACCGTGGAGGAGAACCTGGCCTGCGGCGCCTACACCCGCCGCGACCGCGCCGGCGTGGCGCGCGACGTGGAAAAGTGCTTCGACTATTTCCCGGTGCTCAGGAACTGCACCCGGCGCCTGGCCGGCTACCTCAGCGGCGGGGAGCAGCAGATGCTGGCCATCAGCCGCGCGCTGCTGGCCAACCCGCGGCTCGTGATGCTGGACGAACCCTCCATGGGCCTGGCGCCCATGCTGGTGGAAGAGATCTTCGAGATCATTGCTAAAATCAACCGCAACGAGGGCACCACCATCCTGTTGGTGGAGCAGAACGCCCAACTGGCCCTGGAGATCAGCTCCTACGGCTACATCATGGAAAACGGCCGCGTGGTCCTGGACGGCCCCACGGAACTGCTGCTAAACGACCGCGACGTGCAGGAGTTCTACCTGGGGGTGGGCCAGTCCGAGCAGAAGACCAGCTACCGCGACGTCAAGCACTACAAGCGGAGGAAGCGATGGCTGAGCTGACCGGCCGGACCCTGCCGCAGGTCTTCCTGGACCGGGTCGCCCGCAGCCCCGAGGCCGTGGCCCTGCGCGAAAAGGACTACGGCATCTGGAGGCCGGTCACCTGGGAGCAGTACCGCGACCACGTGCGCGATTTCGCCCTGGGCCTTTCGCAGCTGGGCTTCCGGCGCGGTGACCACCTGGCCATCATCAGCGAAAACTGCCGCCAGTGGCTCTACGCGGCCCTGGGCGCCATCAGCCTGGGCGGCGTGGCCCTGGGCGTCTACCCCACCAGTCCCCACCCCGAGGTGCGCTACGTGGTGGCGCACTCGGACGCGGTCATGGTGGTGTGCGAAGACCAGGAACAGACCGACAAGATCCTGCAGGTCAAAGACGACCTGCCCCGGCTCACCCGAATCATCGTCAAGGACATGAAGGGTCTGCGCCGCTACCCGCGGGACATGATCATGTCCTTCGACGAGGTGGAGGCCCTGGGCCGGGGCCTGGCGGAAAGGGAACCGCGGCGCTTCGAAGCCGAGGTGGCTCGCGGCGACAGCCAAGACGTCTGCATCATGATCTACACCTCGGGCACCACGGGTGCGCCCAAGGGCGCCATGGTCAGCCACCGCAACATAGAGGCCATGACCCTGGCCAGCATCGAGGCGCTGGAGGCCGTGGAAGCGGACAGCGTGGTCTCCTACCTGCCCCTGTGCCACGTGGCCGAGCAGATATTCAGCCTGTACCTGCCCCTGCAGCTGGGCATCCAGGTGAACTTTGCCGAGAGCATCGCCACCATCCAGAACGACCTGCGCGAGATCGCGCCCACCATCTTCCTGGGCGTGCCGCGCATCTGGGAAAAGCTGCAGAACGCCATCGTGGTCAACATCAAGGAATCGGGCCGCCTGCGGCGCTGGCTCTTTGACCGCTGCATGGCCGTGGGCTATCGCCTCTGCGACCTGCGCCTGTCCGGGCAAAAACCTTCCCCCGGCCTGGTGCTGGCCTGGTGGGCGGCCTACTGGCTGATGTTCCGGGCGTTGCAGAACTACGTGGGCCTGCGCAAGGCGCGGCTGTGCTTTTCGGCCGCCGCCAAGGTCAGCCCCGAGGTGCTGCGCTTCTTCCACGCCCTGGGCATCCCCGCCAAGGAGGGCTATGGCATGACCGAGTGCACGGGCCTGTCCTTCATCCACATGGGCGACGACATCAAGCTGGGCACGGTGGGAAAGCCCGTCAACTGCATCGAGTACAGGATCGCCCCGGACGGGGAACTCATGAAGCGGGGGCCCTCCATCTTCGTGGGCTACTACAAGAACCCCGAGGCCTCGGCCCGGGCCGTGGTGGACGGCTGGCTCATGACCGGCGACATCGCCCGGGTGGACGCCGACGGGCACCTTTCCATCGTGGACCGCAAGAAAGACATCCTCATCACCTCGGGCGGCAAGAACATCGCCCCCTCACTGATCGAAAACGAGCTCAAGGTCAGCCCCTACATCAAGGAGGCCATCGTGCTGGGTGACGGTCGCAAGTTTGTGTCGGCCCTGATCCAGATCGATTTCGAGAACACCGGCAAGTGGGCCACCGACCACCGCCTGCCCTACACCAACTTCAAGTCCCTGTCCCGCCTGCCCGAGGTCCGCGAGCTGATTCAAGCGGAAGTCGACCGCGTCAACCGCAAATTCTCACGGGTGGAAAACGTGCGCAAGTTCCTGCTGCTGACCAAGGAGCTGGACCACGACGACGACGAGATGACCGCCACCATGAAGGTGCGGCGGGCCAACATCTACAAGAAATTCGCCGGGGAAATAGAACGCATATACGGCCCAGCGCAATAAGTGTGCTGAACCGGCTGTCCCAATCGATATAGAAAATCTTCGAAGCAGATCCTTTGACTTATCCCAAATGATAGGGCTACAAGCACGTGATAACCTTTACCGGGGGAGATCCCGTGATGCGCAGTATGCCTACCGTGCTTGTCCTCGGCTGGATGCTGTTTGTCGATTCCACGGCGAGGCATCCACATTTATTTTCAACATGTTGTATTTATATTGCTCTTGACACACAAGACACCATCTGCGATACTTAATTTTTTTAAAACCAGGCTCCTCTCCATATCTGTTGTTTTATAGCGATAGCACCGTTATGACACTCCTGGAAATCACTTCCCTGGAAGTGCACTTCAACACCCCTTCGGGGGTCGTCAGGGCCGTCGACGGAGTCAGCCTCACCACCGGTCAGGGCAGGGTTCTGGGGATTGTGGGAGAATCAGGATGCGGAAAAAGCGTCCTGGCCCTATCGATCCTGCGCCTCCTGCCAATGCCACCCGCCTTTTTCGCCGGCGGCGAGATCCTTTTCGAGGGCCGCAACCTGCTCGGCTTCACCAATGATGAAATACGGACTATTCGCGGCAACCGTATCAGCATGATCTTTCAGGAACCCATGACGGCCTTGAATCCGGTTTTCACGGTGGGCAACCAGCTGGCAGAAGTTTACCGGGTGCATCGAAACATGGACCACCGCCGGGCACTGCAAAAATCAGTGGCCATCCTGGAAAAAGTGGGTATCCCCGCGCCTGACAGGCGGGTGCACGACTATCCACACCAGTTGTCGGGAGGATTGCGGCAGCGGGTCATGATTGCCATGGCCCTGGCCTGCCGACCGCGGCTCCTCATTGCCGATGAACCCACCACCGCCCTGGATGTCACCATTCAAGCCCAGATTCTCGATCTGCTGTTGAAATTGAAAGACGACTTCGCAACCGCTATTATCATGATTACCCACGATCTGGGGGTCATTGCCGAGACTACCGACAGCGTACTGGTCATGTACACCGGCAAGGTCATGGAGACGGCCGCCACCCTGGAACTCTTCGATCACCCGCTGCACCCTTACACCAGGGGGTTGCTGCGGGCCATTCCCAGTGCCACGGCCACGGGGGAAGATGAGGAACTGTACGAAATATCCGGCCGGGTGCCCAGCCTCTTGGATCTGCCGCCCGGCTGCAACTTCAACCCCAGATGTCCAGAGGCCGAAGACATCTGCCACCGCAAAGAACCCGAACTGCGTGAAATCCTTCCCGGCCACCGGGTCGCCTGCTGGAAAGTCGGTCATGGCTAATCTGCTGGAGGTCTATAAGCTGAGTAAACATTTCCCGGTGCGCACCGGTCTGCTCCGACGCAGGAAAACCACCGTGCACGCCGTGGATGACGTTTCTTTTTCGGTGGGGCGCAGGGAAACGCTGGGCCTGGTGGGCGAATCGGGATGCGGGAAATCTACCCTGGCGCGCACCATTCTGCACCTGATTCAACCTACCTCCGGTCAGGTGTGGTTCAAGGGGCGTAACCTGTCCGGCATGCAGCCTCGCGAGCGGCAGAAAGTACGCCGGGGAATACAAATGGTGTTCCAGGATCCCTTCGGCTCCCTGAATCCACGGCTTACCGTGGACCGCATCGTGGAGGAGCCGCTGCTGGCCCACGGGGTAGACACCCGCAGGACCAGGGTGCAACGGGTGGAAGAGATGCTCTCGGCCGTGGGGCTGCTGCCCGAACACATGAAACGCTTTCCCCATGAATTCTCCGGCGGCCAGCGCCAGCGGATAATGTTGGCCAGGGCGCTGGTGCTGAACCCGGAGATGATCATCGCCGACGAGCCGGTTTCCGCACTGGACGTGTCCGTCCAGGCCCAGATGCTCAACCTCCTGAAACGGCTGCAGAAGCAGCTGGAACTGTCCTATATTTTCGTGTCCCACGACCTGGGCGTCATCCGCTACATCAGCCACCGGGTGGCGGTCATGTACCTGGGTGAAATCGTGGAACTGGCACCCGTAAAATCGCTCTACACCAACCCGCTGCACCCGTATACGCGTTCACTGCTTTCTTCGATACCCATTCCGGATCCGCGCCGCAGAAGCCGCCATAAGATCATTCTGCAGGGGGACGTGCCGTCGCCGCTGGATTCGCCTTCGGGGTGCCGCCTGCACACGCGATGTCCCCGCCGCATGGACATCTGCGCCAGGGAAAAACCGCCCACGCGCGTGGTTGAAGATCAACACACGGTTGCCTGTCACCTGTACCGGACAGGAGCGTTATGGAACCCTTCGGTGCCCGAATCACAGCCCCGGCCGGGGCCCGGCGCCGAGGATTAAATCAACCCCCATGACAGGAGCCATTTCATCTTTCGGCTCATTGAGAAAGGAGGCATTTTATGAAAAAACACTGCTTATTCACCCTGGTATCCATGGCGCTTTTGCTGATGCTCGTACCACCGGGACTGGCGAGGGATGCGGACACCCTCATGGTGGTGCAGGAATCCGAACCGGTGGGGCTCGACCTGATGCGCTCCTCGCTGCAGAACACCATGAGTGTCTGCTACAACATTCATGACACCCTGTTCTTCCCCCAGGAGGACGCCACCATCAAACCGGCCCTGGCCGAGAAATGGGAGCAGATAAACGAACTGACCTGGAAGATCACCCTTCGCAAGGGCCTTACCTTTCAGAACGGCGAACCGCTGAACGCCCAGGCCGTCAAATTTTCCTTCGACCGCATATTCGACCCCGAAATCAAATCCCCCCACAAAGGCAAGCTCTCGGCCTTCAAGGAAGTCAAGGTCCTGGACGATCTCACCTTCGAGATCAGGACCGAGAAACCCTTCGCACCCGGCCTCTACATGCTGGCCATATACCTGCCCATCGTTCCCCCGGAGTACATCAAAAAGGTGGGCAACACCAAGTACAACACGGACCCGGTGGGAAGCGGCCCGTACAAGCTGGCCAAGTGGGTGCGGGGCGAATCGGTGATTCTGGAGCGCTGGGATGGCTACTACGGTCCCAAGCCGTACTACCGCAAGGTTATTTTCAAGACTATTCCCGAAGCCACCGCCCGGGTGGCGGCGCTGGTCACCGGGGAGGCGGATGTGGTCAGCGGCATCGCCGTGCACCAGCGCAAGAAGATTCTCGAATCGGGCAAGGCCTACCTCACCCCCCAGATGGGCGTCATGGTCTACATGGGCATCAACACCTATGAAAAGCCCTTCAGCGACGTGCGCGTACGCCAGGCGCTCAATTACGCCATCAACCGGGAGCTGATCAACAAGACCTTGTTCAGTGGCAAGGCCATTTTGTGCGCCGGCCCCATCAGTCCGAGAACATTCGGCGCTGATCTGACCCTCAAACCGTACCCCTACGATCCGGGCAAGGCCAAAACCCTGCTCAAGGAGGCCGGCTACCCCGACGGCATCAAGGCGCGCCTGGCCTACCCCACCTACATGTCCCAGATCCAGGAACAGGCCGAGGCCATCGCCGCCAACATGGCCCAAGCCGGCATCCAGGTAACCCTGGAACCCTACGAGCGGGCCGTCATGTGGGAGCGCTACAAGGCCAAAAAACACCAGCTGTACCTCTACTGGTGGGACGACGCCCCCGAACCGGACCGCTACATGTACTCCCTGTTCAATTCCAAGAGCCGCGACTACTACTACAAAAATGAAAAGATCGACGCCCTGCTGGACAAGGGACGTACCATCCTGGACCGTGCCGAGCGCGCCAAGGTCTACAATCAGATCGACAGGATCCTCTACGAGGACTGCCCCTGGGCCTACCTCTACGTGATTCCCGAGGTCTTCGGCGTTTCCAACAAGGTTGACTACCAGGGAAACCGCAACGGATTCCTGAACATGCGTTGGGCCAAGCCCAAAAGCTGACAGAAGACCGGCCCTGTGGGGGAGTCGTTTCCCTGCGGGGCCGCCACCCGGCGTCCATCCGTGGAGGGGATAATGAACTGCCCGGATGGACGCTTCCCGGACAGGGGCAATGCTGCAATACATCCTCAAAAGGCTCTGGCACACGGTCTACGTGGTGATCGGGATCTCCCTGATCAGCTTTTTCTTCATCCACCTCTCGGGAGACCCGGTGCAGCTGATGCTGCCCGGCGATGCCTCCAAGGAGGAAGTCGAGCAGCTGCGCCAGCAGCTGGGGTTCAACGATCCGCTCTACGTCCAGTATTTCCGCTTCGCATCCAAGGCCATCCGCGGTGATTTCGGGGAATCGCTGTACTACCACGTGCCGGTGATCGAGCTGGTGATCGAACGGCTGCCGGCCAGCCTGGAGCTGGCCGTGGCGGCCATGCTTTTCGCCCTGGTCCTTTCCATACCCATCGGCATCATCTCGGCGGTCAAACGGGGGTCGCTGCTGGACATGGGGAGCATGTTCGGCGCCCTGCTGGGCCTGTCCATGCCCCACTTCTGGCTGGGCATCATGCTCATGCTCCTGTTCTCCGTTCAGCTGGGCTGGCTGCCCACCTCCGGCCGGGGAAGCCTGGCCCAGCTGATCATGCCCGCCGTTTCGCTGGGGCTCAGCCTGATGGCCATGTTCGCCCGGCTCACCCGCTCGGTCATGCTGGAAGTACTGGGACTCGACTACATCCGCACGGCCCGGGCCAAGGGGCTCAGGGAACGGGTGGTCATCGGCAAGCATGCCCTCAAAAACGCCCTCATTCCGCTGGTGACCGTGGCCGGCATGCAGTTCGGCTTTCTCATCGGCGGCACCGTCATCATCGAAACGGTATTCGGCTGGCCGGGGCTGGGAAGACTGGTGGTGCAGGCCATCTTCAGCCGGGACTACCCGCTGGTGCAGGCCATCGTTTTCGTGCTGGCCCTGTTGTTTGTGGGCATGAATCTTCTGGTGGACATTCTGTACGTCTACCTGGACCCCCAGATCAGCTATTCCACGGAAAAATGAATACCGGCACATCCACCAGCCAGCATTCACCGCATCAACAGGCCTGGGAGAACCTGGCGCCCAGGATTCGACTGGCGCTGGATACGGGCCGCGAGGTGATGAAACGCCCCAGCGCCCTGGCCGGTGGGGTTCTGCTGCTCTTGATCGTGGCGGCCAGCGCGTCGTTCCCCCTCTTTTACCCCGTCGATCCCCTGGCACAGGATCTGCTGGCCCGCTTCACGCCGCCGGTGTGGCAGGTGGGCGGCACGTGGCATCACGTCCTGGGCACGGACAACCTGGGACGCGATGTCCTGTCGCGCCTGCTCTACGGCAGCCGCACCTCCCTGCTGGTGGGCTTCAGCGCGGTCGTGGTGGCGGAACTGATCGGCATCGTGCTGGGGCTGGTGTCGGGCTACTACGGCGGCCGCACCGACAGCTTCATCATGCGCATCGCCGACATCTTCATGGCCTATCCCTTCATGCTGCTGACGATTTCCGTCATCGCGGTCCTGGGTCCCTCCATCATGAACCTGATCCTGGTGCTGGGAATATCCGACTGGGTCACCTACGCCCGTACCATCCGCGGCAGTGTTCTGTCCCTGAAGGAAAAAGAATTCGTGGAAGCCTCGCGGGCCATCGGTACGCGGGACATCGTCATCATCATGCGGCACATTCTACCCAACGTGGTCTCCCCCCTGCTGGTCCTGGGGACCCTGCGGGTGGCCAACATCATCATCTGGGAAAGCGGGCTCTCCTACCTGGGCATGGGTACGCCGCCGCCCATGCCCACCTGGGGCCGCATGCTGGCAGAGGGCCGCGTCTATATCACCGAGGCATGGTGGCTGGTTACCCTGCCGGGGCTGGCGATCATGGTCACCATATTGTCCATCAACCTGCTGGGCGACGGGCTGCGCGACGCCCTGGATCCCAGGCTCAAAAACCTGTAGGCACCGGTCAC
This sequence comes from uncultured Desulfobacteraceae bacterium, assembly GCA_964442705.1. Taxonomy (GTDB): domain Bacteria; phylum Desulfobacterota; class Desulfobacteria; order Desulfobacterales; family JALSRD01; genus JALSRD01. The sequence continues at coordinate 12,367 of CAYUAQ010000051.1, read as the reverse complement.
GCTTTCACCCCCGAGGTTGACCGGGATGCTTCATGGGCCCGGGGGGAGGCAAGGGGTTCTCTCAATGAAAGTAGTGCTGCTGGGAATGGGGCTGCAGGGAAAAGCCGTGGCCCACGATCTGGAAAACAGTCCCCCCGTAGACCAGGTTCTGGCCTGCGACGTGAATGCGGATGCCCTGCAGCGGTTTCTCGGGGAGAGGGGCTACCGCAAAATAGTCGCAAAGCCCCTCGATGCGGACGATGAAGCGGCCCTGGTCGCGACCATCGGGAAATTCCGGGCGGATGTCGTCGTCTCCATGCTGCCGGTGCGCTTCGGGCTCAGCGCCGCCCGGGCGGCCCTGGAGGCCGGCGTTCACTTCGTGTCTTCCAGCTACACCGGGGAGGTCGCCTCGCTGGATGCGGCGGCACGGCAAAAGGGCCTTGCCATGCTTCCCGAAATGGGCATGGACCCGGGCATCGACCTGATCCTGGGCCGCCTGGCCGTGGACGAACTGGACGACGTGTACGGGCTCTACTCATACGGCGCCGGCATACCGGAACCGGCCTGCGCCGACGACAATCCCCTGAGGTACAAGATTTCGTGGACCTTCGACGGCGTGCTGCAGGCCTACACGCGGGATGCGGTGGTCCTCCGCGACGGGGTGGTGCACCGCATTGCCGGAGACCGCATCTTCAGGCAGGAAAACGTCCACCGGGTGGATCTTCAGGGCCTGGGCCGGCTGGAGGCCTATCCCAACGGAGACGCGCTCAAATTCATCCCGCTGTTCGGCCTGGGGAAAAGCCTGCGCCACATGGGCCGCTTCGCCCTGCGCTGGCCCGGACACTGCCGCTTCTGGAGCACGCTGGCGGCGCTCGGACTGCTGGACGACGACTCCTGTGATCCCGCCCAGTTTCCCTTTCCGCCCCGGCAGTTCCTGGCAACACTGCTCGCTCCTCAGCTGGCTTACGGCGATGGCGAACGCGATGTCGCCATCATCCGGGTACAGGCATGGGGCCGGAAAAACGGCCGGGGCACGCTGGTCGTCCGGGAGGCCGTCGACCGCCGTGACCTGACCACCGGACTGTTCGCCATGAACCGCACCGTGGGCTACACGGCCAGCATCGGCGCCCAGATGATCCTGTCGGGAAAAATCACCAGGAGGGGCGTGCTGTCGCCGGCCAGAGACGTTCCGGCGGCGGATTTTCTGCGGGCAATCGAAAAACGCGGGATCCGCACCGCCCGTCGAACCCAAGAGATCGATCCGTACGGGTACGTGCCGGACCACCTGCGCGGTACGGATCCGGAGGAATGAGTTCCATGAGGGCAATGGTTCTGGGAACCGGGTTGCAGGGCCGGGCGGTTGTTCACGACCTCGAACAGCAGGGCCGCATCGGCGAAATCATCGCCGTGGACAGGGATACCGCGCCGGCCGTCCGGCATTTCAGCCGCATGGGCTACCATAAAACCCGGGCCGTGGAGGTGGATATCACCCGGCAGCCGCAACTGGCCGCATTCTTTGCCGATACGGCTCCGGCGGTGATCGTCTGCATGCTGCCCATCGAACTGGCCCCTGCCGCGGCCGAGGCCGCGCTGGAAGCCGGTATCGCCTTTGTCAGCTCCAACTACACCGGTCGGCTGCAGGAACTGGATTCGGCTGCGCGGGAAAAGGGGGTTGCCGTTCTGCCCGAAATGGGGCTGGATCCGGGCATCGACCTGGTTCTGGGCCGACTGGCCGTTGACCGGCTTGACGAGGTACACGGCTTGTACTCCTATGGCGGCGGCGTTCCGGCGCCCGAGTGCGCCGCCGAAAGTCCTATAAAATACAAAATCTCCTGGACTTTCGACCGCGTGCTGGCGGTCTACACGCGAGAGGCCCGCTTGATCAGAAATGGCGCGCCGCAGGTGGTACCCGGCCGGTCGCTGTTTGCGCCGCAGCATGTCCACCGCATCGCCTTCGGGGGCATCGGATCCCTGGAAGCCTACCCCAACGGCGACGCCGTCCGCTATGTGGAACTGTTCGGCCTGGGCCCGGAACTGGTCGAAATGGGGCGCTTCGCCCTGCGCTGGCCGGGGCACAGCCGTTTCTGGCGCAAGATGGTGGACCTGGGTTTTCTCGACGACGAGCCTGTGGAGATAACCGGTGTCCGCGTTTCCCCGCGCACCTTTTTGAGCCGCTGCCTCACCCCGCGGCTGCAGTACCGCCGGAATGAACGCGACCTGGCCTTGCTGAGGGTGACGGCATGGGGCCTCAAACAGGGGAAAAAAAGGCGCGTGACCTTCGATCTGGTGGATTACCGCGATCTCGAGAGCGGGCTTTTCGCCATGAATCGCACCGTGGGGTTTGCGTCCAGCATCGCCGCGCAGATGATCCTCGACGGCCGCATAAACGCCGCCGGCGTGTTGTCACCGGTGCGCCATGTGCCGCCGCAGGCCTTTATCGATGAGCTCCGCAAACGGGGCATTCACATCCACTGCCGCACCGAAGAAACGGCCAAATGACGGGCAGAGGCAAAAAACCGACCACACGGGTGCTGGCCGATTTCGTCTGCGAAATGACGCCGAACCGCATTCCGGCCTCCGCCCGGCGGGCGGCCTGCAAATGCATTCTCGATCTGGCGGCAGCGGCCAGCGCGGGCTGCCGCACGCCCGCGGCCCGGGCGGTGCTGGACACGGCCGTGCGGCTGTTCGCGCCCGGCCGCTGCGGTGTATGGTTTTCGGAAAAAGCGCTCAACGCCCCCGGCGCCGCCCTGGCCAACAGCGCCGTCGCCAGCGCGCTGGACCTGGATGACGGACACCGGGGAGCCATGGGACATCCCGGCGCCGCCGTCATCCCCGCCGCTCTGGCCGTGGCCCAGGAGGCCCACGCCTCGGGGGAGGAGCTGCTGACGGCCATCGTGACGGGGTACGAGGTGGGCGTACGCATTTCGGCGGCACGGGACCACACCGCCCTGGACACCTTGTCCACCGGGCGCTGGTGCGCCTACGGCGCGGCCGCCGCCGGTGGCTGGCTGCGCCGCCTGGCACCGCCCGAACTGGCCCAGGCCATGGCCGTGGCCGGTGTTTACTCGCCCGGGCTTTCGGCCGCGGGTTACAGCCGCGACATGGGCAACAGCGCCAAGGAGGGCATCGCCTGGGCCACCCTGACCGGCCTCTCGGCGTTGTGGCTGGCGGAAAAAGGGTTTTCCGGTCCGGGAGACATTCTGGACCACCGCGACTACTATGACGCCGGCAAAATCGTTGCAGGCCTGGGCCGCGCCTTTGCCATCGAGAAGGTGTATTTCAAACCTTACGCCTGCTGCCGCTGGATGCACGGCGCCATCGATGCACTGCTGCTCATCCTGGCGGAAAACGATCTCGATGCCGGCCTGATCGACAAGCTCGACGTGCACCTGTTCGAAAGGGCCTTGCGGCTCACCAACCACGCGGCCCCCGCCACCCTGGAAGATGCCCAGTACAGCGTGCCCTTCTGTGTGGCCGCCGCCGCCGTGGAAGGCCAGAAAGGGCTGCTGCCCCTGCTGCCCGGACTGCTCCGGCGCGGGGATATCATCGATCTGGCCCGGCGCATCCGACTCCATCATGACCCGGCACTCAGCCGACTTTTCCCGGCCGCTGTTCCCGCCCGGGTCACGGTTTACACCTCAAAGGGTGTCTTCGAAAAGCAGGTAAACTTCCCCAAAGGAGATCCGGAAAATCCCCTGACCTGGGCGGAGATCAGAGAAAAGCTCTTGCGCCTCTCGGGCCGGCATCATCCCGGGCGATTTGCCGACGCTGTCCTGGAAGCCGTCGGGCGCCTGGAGACCGACGGCATCCAGCCGTTGACAACGGCGCTGGGAACAAGACCGGTGAGCTAGGCCGGTATTTTGCCGGAGACCGCGCTGAGCCCACCTGCGGTGTCATCGCCGGCGTCAGCTGTCATCGAATAATTTCAGCTGCCGGGGAGGGGGTTCTTTTTATCTTTTCCCCTGTACCCTGCTTGTCCGTACCTTTTGGATCGTCGTATCCACCTGCCTTCTTTTCCTCTCGTCGAGGCCCCTTTCCGCCAGCGGGCGGTTTACTGGACTTGGATTCTTCTTTTGCCGCCCTTTCCTTTTCCTCGGGCGGCGCCCCGTCCAGCCCCAAGCGACGGCGGACGTCTTCCATCATCTCCGAACCCACCGCCCGCATCACCGTGTTCCCCTCCATGTTCCGCCGGGCATCCAGCAGCAGCGCCTCCACCTTTTCGCGCCCGTCGGCCGTTTTCACCGCCTGGCGGGGGGATCGGTCGCCCAGGGCGGGGACGGGTTCGTCGACCCAACCCTCCCAGTGGTCCCGTAGCATTTTCTCGATCTGCTGGCGCACCTCCGGGATCTGCATCAGTTCCTCCTGGCTCGGGAATTCCTCGTCATCGCCGGCGGCCGCTTCCGCGCTCCGGTCCATCATGGCTTCCGGGGACTCCACCGTGGTGGTCCGGTATCGGGCACCGGTTCCCAGGCGCTTTTCGATTTCCCGGCGGATGGTCTTGGCGCGGGTCTCGGAGTTCACTTCGGCGGTGAGCTTGCGGCCGTCGATCACCACCCGGCCCAGCAGCGTGTTGTCCCAGCCCTTGTGCATCTCGTTGCCGGCCTTGCTCCACGGGATCTCGGCCCGCACGATGCGGCCCTCCCCGTCCAGCACGGCCTCCGCGCGCAGGTCCTCGGCATCTTCCATCACCGCCAGGCCGGCCAGCTTCTCGAAGGCCTCCTGGGGATCCTCGATCTCGTAGTGCACGGTGTGAAAGAGCAAGGGGTCGCCGTCGGTGTTCTGCATCTGCGGCGGGCTGCTCAGTTCGTCGAAGATGTCGAAATAGAGCTCGCGTACACCGGGGGCAAAATCGGCGAGCACATCCGGGGTGATTTTCCCCGCCTCTTTCCGCATGGCCTTGCGAAATTCCACCAGCAGCGGTTTGAAGCTGGGCGGAATCAGGGCCTGGCCGGCGTCCGGGAGCAGGGCCACGTGATCCACCTGCACGACCCGGCCCAGCAGCAGATCCCCCGGCTCGGCATTCTCGGAGCCCTCTTTTTCGACGACGTCGCTCTGCTCACCGGTCAGTACATCCCGCAGGCGGAATCCCTGTCCCGGGCTGCAGCTGATGACCTCCAGAAAACTGAAGGGCCGTTCGTTCAGGGACTCCAGGAGCCGGTGCTGAAGGGAATCCAGCCGTTTGCCGTGGCGCCGGGCGTAGATCTCGGCGATGGTCTGGTGTGGCGGGATATCGAGCCGGATGTCCACATCCTCGAAGGATTCATCGGGAATCATTTCCGGACGGTAGGTCCAGTTGAACATGAACCACGGCATGAAAAGCGACATGTGATCTTTTATCATGCTCAGCGGGTTTTCATCCTCATCCGCCTCGGGCCACACCAAAAACTCGCCCGCCGCCAGCACCAGCGCCACGTCACCGAAGGATTTTTCGGCAAAGCGGACCAGCTGGTCCATCAGCCGGTCATAGGCCTCCGAGAGCCGACGCTGAAACAGGTCCACCGGCGGCTGCGTCTTGTTCATGCAGCACTTCTTGTATTTTTTGCCGCTGCCGCAGGGGCAGGGCGCGTTGCGTCCGACCTTCACCGTTCACCTCCCGGGTCTGAAGAAAGATTCCGGTATATCCTGTTGATGTTTCCCCTCGCCGCCCCGATTAAGAGATCCGGCTGCCATGCGCCCGGGGCGGCGCCATGATCACCCACCTCGACAGCCCCAGGAACATTACACAATCTTTTCATGCAACGCAAAATAGGAATAGATTATGACAATATATTACCTTGACTTTTAATTTATCCATGTTATTTTGAAGATAAATATATATAATATCCATATTTTTGGAGAATTCCATGTTCAGTCGCTGGATTTCCATTGATGCCAAAAAGAGTGCTCTGATCATCGGGCCGCGGCGTGCCGGCAAAACGACCCTCCTGAAAAACCGATATCCGACCTACCGGTACGCCACGCTGGACGACCTGGATTTTCTGCAGTGGGCCAAAAAGGATCCCAAGGGCCTGGTGCTTGAACTGGGAGAGCGCGCCATCATAGACGAGATTCAGCGGCTGCCGCTGCTAACCGTCGCGGTCAAGTATGCCATCGACAACCTGGGGGCCCACATCCTCATGACGGGCTCCAGCGCCCTCGGCTTGCTGGATGCCGCCGCCGACACGCTGGCGGGCAGGATCGATCTGCTCTCCCTCCCCACGGCCTGCTGGGGGGAAGATTCCGGCCCCCCCGACCACGCCATTTTTAAAGACCGGCTCAATCCGCTGCAGATCAGCGAAGCCCAGCGCCGGTTTCCGCGGGCCATCACCTACGGCCAGTTCCCCGAAGTGCTCAACCAGGAGAGCGACCAGGGCATGCACGACACACTCATCAATTACCGCAACACCTATTTCACGAGAGACCTGATGCAGCTTTCGAACATAGAGAACCTCGACGGCCTGACCGCCATCTTCGCGCACCTGGTCCGCAGCATCGGATCGCATCTGGAGGTCTCCGCTTTTGCCCATGAAGCCAACGTCAGCCACGCCACCGCAAAAAAATATCTCAACAGCCTGCTGCAGTCGCAGCTGACCTTCAAATTGCCGGGCTATCAGCACGGGCCGACAAAACGGCACATCAAGGCCGCCAAAACCTATTTTGCCGACAACGGCATCATCCACAGCCTCAACATGGCCCCCAGTGAGGGGCAGCTGCTGGAGAACTTTGTCATTTCAGAACTGGAAAAGCGCCGCAAACTGGGATTCATCCGGGCGGACCGTTTTTATCATTACAAAAGCGCGTCCGGCCGCGAGATCGACCTGGTTTTCGAAGAAAACGGAAAAACCGTGGCCATCGAGATAACGTCTACGCGCAGTCCGGGCCAAAAAGACATCGGCAACCTGACCGCCTTCGCCCGCAGACTGAACCGCCACAGCGCGCTTTATCTGTTCTACATGGGAGAGGAATACCGGCATGCCGGCCCGGTCGGCATCATCCCTGTGGCCGCCCTGTTCAAGGGAAGGTAGCCCGGCTTGGCCGCCTTACCCTCCCCCCTCCGCTCCCCGGTGCAACGTTCCATCCCGGACATCGTCAGAAAAAATTCTGCACCATCTCGACGGCCCTGACCAGCGCGTCCAGCAGCCCGCCGGCGGCCGAGACGCCCTCGACGACCGTCTTGGCCCGGTCGACGTGCGCCAGGATGCCCTCCTTGTCGGGCGCCTCCCGGGCGGCCTCCCCGGCCGCCTGCGCCAGGTGCTCCCGGGCGGCTTCACCCGCCTCGCCCTCGAGCACCCCGGCCTCCACGGCCCGCCGCACCTCCGCCGCCAGCTTCTCCAGCTGCCGCACGGCCTCATCCCGGCTCCCCACCGCCTCCAGGTGCAGGTCGCCGGCTACGTTGTACTGGTAGGTCACCTTCTGACCCCGCTGATCGAACACCGCCATTTCGTCCTCCTTTCCGGTCCCCGCGCCGCTACGGCGGCACCGCACCGCGAACCCGGATGAAATAAAATGCGGGGGGCGGCCCGGCCCAGGGGGTCACCCCCAGGGGCCGGGCCTTTTCCCTGTCTGCCCGGCTCGCACCGCAAGGTGCGGGACTCGGCCGGGAATCCGGCCGCGCCATCTCTCTTTACCTCGGCCGGGCCCCCGTGGGCGCCCGGCATTTCCGGTGGGAAACAGAGAGTCGTGGAAAACACCACCCGAAACCCGTTGTTGTCGTTCCGGTTGTTCGGGTTGTTCCTGTTGCGGAAGGCGCAGCGCGCGTTGTCCCGGTTGTTGTTCCAGGAGCCCCCGCGCAACACCCGGCGCTCTCCACGGCCGGTCCCCCGCAAAGCGCCCCCGCAAGTGCGGGCGCCTATGCGCTGGTGGTGTGCCGGATCCAGCCGCCCAGCAGATCACCGATCTCCTTGACCATGAGCGACACGTGTCGATACTGCCCCTGGCTGAGCCATGACCAGCGCACGGCCAGCCGAAGGTAGAGCCGAACCTTGTCCAGGGCCGCGTCGGCCTCCCGCAGCCGTTCGAGCCGCGCGCGCCCCCTCCTGCGGTTGGCTTCGATGATGAATTCCTGGAAGCTCAAAACCGCGTCCTGCAGCCGCCGGGTGACCACGAAGCGCTGGCTGCGCGGAAAGGACATGGTTTTCGGGATCAGCCAGGTCAGGAGGTCGTAAGTCCTGGTAAATATGATCATCTGGTCGGTGGCCATTTCAAACTCCCGGAAAGCCGGCCGGCGACGCTGCGCCGCAGTCCCCATGTGTCCCCGTAGCGGGCGTGGTTGACCCAGCCCCTGAACGAGGCGAGAACCTCCTCGCGCGTTCGCCGCCCGGCGGCATGGGCCGCGAGAAGCCTTTTCAGGCGCCGGCGGTAATTGACCACGTTGCGCCGCTTCAGGCGGCGGTGATCGGGATAGACCACGAAGCCCAGGAAGCCGAACCCCTCTGTGACCGGCCGGGGGTGCGCCGCCGGGTGGATGGCGAGCCGGAAACGCGCCATTCGCCGGACGATGGCCTCGCGCCACTTCCACAGGGTTTTCTTGTCTCCGGCGAACACGAGACCGTCGTCCACGTACCGCACGTAGCCCCGGCACCGCAGTTCGCGCTTGACGAAGTGGTCGAAGGGGTTCAGGTAGCAGTTGGCCCAGAACTGGCTGGTGAGGACTGGGCCCGATCCAGGGCGCGGTGGGTGCCCCTGCCGACCCGGTTGGCGTAGGAATCGGCGATAAAGCCGCGCTCGAAAACCGGCTCGATCACGTTGCACAGCGCGTGGTGCACCACTCGGTCCCGGAAGGGCGCCGCGCTGATGAGCCGCCGCTTGGGGTCGTGGATGAAAAAGGAGTGATAGGCCCCCGGCCTGTAGGTCCTGTTCACCAGTTCGCGCTGCAGCTCGATCAGGTTGTCGGCCAGCCGATACTCGAAGGCCGCCGCCGCGCCTCTCCCGCGTTTTCCTTTGGCCGCCCTGCGGTGGGCGATGTCCAGGTTCTCCCAGCTGCAGAGTTTGTCGTACATCTTTCCCATAGGCTACCTCTTTCCGCCCCTTTCCAGAGCGTCAGAGCGCAGAGAATCAGAGGGCAGAGATGGGGAAAACACCACCCGAAACCCGCCGTCGTCGAGCCGGTAGTCCGGGTTGAGCCCGCGGCGGAAGGCGCAGCGCGCGTCGCCCCGGTGGTCGTGCCAGGAGCCCCCGCGCAACACCCGAAGAATCTCATTCGAAGTCTCCAAATCCTCCCGGCCGTCGTCAGGTCGATAAGGGTAACGAAAATCTGGCTTTCCCCAATCCTCCCCCCACAGGCTTACGGTCCACTCCCAGACGTTGCCCGCCATGTCCAGGCAGCCGAAGGGGCTGGCGCCGGTGGGGTAAATGCCCACCGGCGTGGTGGCGGAAACCGCCTGCTCCCCTTCCCAACTGTTCAAGTGCCGCGGGTCGAAATCCCCCTCCCAAGGATACGCCCGCCCGTCCGTTCCCCGGGCGGCCTTCTCCCACTGGGCCTCGGTGGGCAGGCGGCAGGGCCGGCCGGTCTCGGCGGCCAGCCAGCGGCAGAAGGCCGCGCACTCGTACCAAGTGACGCCCACCACCGGCCGGTTGGGGGTGTTCAGCGCCGCGTCTTGCCAATAGTCGGGCTCCTGCCAATTTTCCCTTTTTGTCCATTCCCACCCTTCCGGGGTCCACCACCGCGCTTCCCGGTAGCCGCCGGCATCCACGAAGGCGGCGAACTCGGCATTGGTCACGGGGTACCTGCCGATGCGGTAGTCCGGCAGAAACAGCCGGTGCTCCGGAGAGGCGCCTTCATCTTCGTCGTCGCCCATGACGAACTCGCCGGCCGGCACCAGGACCGTTTCCCCGATGCGGGGATCGCCCAGGAAACCCAGCACCTCGCCGGCGGCGATGCGCACCCGCAGCGCCACATCCGGGTCGGAGACGGCGGCCAGCAGGGCGTCGACGACCGCGCGGCGGGTGGCGGGCCGCACCGCGGCGCGGCCCTCGTGCAGGCAGCGGCCGGCCAGCACGGGGTTGACCCGCACCAGGGCCCGCACCAGGCGGTCGTCGTTTTCCGGCGCCAGCCCCGCGGCCAGCACCGTGGTCTCCTCCCAGCCCGTGGGCGGTGGCGGCGGCAGGGGGTCGTAGTTGTCGTCGGGGCGGGTCCAGGGCGGCATCTCCTCCTCACGCCAGGGCCAGCGCCACTTGTCTTCCAGCAGCGAAGTGTCCCGGCGCAGCATGCGGCGGGCGGCGAAATACTCCTGCAGCAGCTGGTGGTAGAAGCGCAGCGAGCGGCGGTCGGCGCTCATCTCGATGATGTGGGCCGAGGCGGCCAGGTCCAGCACGCGGCCGGGCGGGGCCGGCACCGCGGTCCAGTTGTCCCGGAGCTTCACCTCCCCGGGCATGACGGCCTCCGCCAGCGCCCTTTCCACCCGGGTGCCGGACCCCTCGCGCTCCTGGATCTCGTAAGCCAGCACCGACAGGGAAGCGCGCTGCAGGCCGGGGTCCAGCCACTTTTCGGCCGGGCACTTCCGCCGGGCCCAGCCCATGAGGATCCGGGTGAAGCGTTCCATCAACCGGGAGCGGCTGTCCCCCAGGCGGCCGTCCTCTTTGAAGACATCGATCATGACCGTCAGCATGTAGGGGTTGCGGGCCAGGCCCAGCAGGCTGCGGCGGCGGTCCGGGTCGCGGGCCAGCTCCCGCCAGAGGTCCTCCCACCCGTCGCCCAGTTCCCGCCGGAGAAAATCCCGGATGCGGTCGCCGCTGAGCGGCTGGATCTCGATGCGCTGCAGGCCCGAGAGCTCCTCGCCGTAGTCCAGCACCCGGCAGGTCACCAGGAAGCGGTTGCCGGCCGGCGTCCAGCGGTCGATGAAGCGGCGCAGCTCCTCCACCCGCCGCCGGTAGCCGCGGTGGGGCATCTCGTTGAGGGCGTCCAGCAGCAGGAAGAGGCGCCCGGCTTTCAGCAGGGAGTCCAGGTGCGCCGCCAGCTGCGGCACGCCCCAGCGCCACCTGCCGGGGTCCGGGCTGTCGCTCAACCCCTGCAGGATGAAATCTTCCAGGGCCATGTGCCGCGCGAACCCGGAAAGCGCCAGGGGCAGGGGCAGCCGGCCGGGCCCGCCGGCCAGCTGGTAGGCCAGGTGCCGCAGGGCGGTGGTCTTTCCGCAGCCGGGCTCTCCCAGCAGGATGATGCAGGGGTACCTGTCCACGCCCTCGCGCAGGGTCGCCAGCTTCACCCGCCGGATCTCGCGGCCCTCCCCAATCCACGCGCGGTACTCGGGCCGCATGCGCCGCCGGCGGGCCGAGCGGTCCGGCGCGCAGGCCGCATCCCCATCGGCGCGCTCGGTGGTCTCGCCGGCCAGGGGGACGTAGTAGGGGGCGTCCCCGCAAAAGCCCTCGCGGATGCGCCGCCGCAGGGCCTCCGCGTGGACTTCCAGGTCCGCGGGCGGCGCTTCCGCGGCCACGGGCTGGCGGATGGTAATGTTCCCGACGTTGAACTGGACGTTCACCCGCTGTTCCCGCTGGTCGAAGACCGTCCGGGCCTTTCCGGCGGCCTGCAGCAGGGGGGCGACCGCCGCCTGCCACTGCTCCAGGTCCAGTTCCCGGCCCAGCGCCTTTTCGGTCAGCGCGCGGATGCGCTCCATGTCCCGCCGCCGCTCGGCGGCGGCCCCGTCCGGCTCGGCGGTTTCATCTGCAGGGGCCTCCAGGTCATCGATGAAACCCGGCAGGGCCGCGGCCAGTTCCAGGTCCCGCCGCAGGCGGCGCACCAGTTTCTCCAGGCCGGCAGCGTAGTCGGCACCGGGGCGCATGTCCACGTACTTGCGGTCGCGCAGGAAGCCGGGGATCTCGCAGTCTTCGCGCAGCACCGGGATGACGGCCACCTTCTGCCCGGAAATGCCCTTGTGCAGGGCCATGCGCAGTTCCTCGGCCACCCAGCCCGAAGCCACCGCGTCGGGCGAGAGCACCACGATGAGAAAGGCCGTGCGGTCGATGCCCGCCTCGATGGCGCCGATGATGGAGTCGCCGGGGGCCAGTACGTCTTCATCGAACCACACGGGGATGTCGTGCCGCCGGAGGTCTTCGGCCAGGCGACGCACGAAGTCACGGTCTGCGGAGCTGTAGCTGATGAAGGCGCCTCGCGTCACGCTGCGCTCCAGGAGCAGGGGTTGTCGTCAAGGGATACTGCCACCTGCTGTGTACCGTATTTCAGGCTTTTTGTCGAGTGCGGGGAGCTCGGCCATAAGGGGCATTCACCAGCAGCAGGCGGGCTCTGTGCTGCAGGCGCTCTTCACAGTTCGGACCTATCCATGGGGGAGGGGCGGGCAGGTATCGGCTAAGCGCAGTTGGAGAACCGGCGGGAAAAAGATGCGCAGGCCGGCGGCGCGTCAGGAAAGGCGAGCTGTCTGAGCGCAGCGAGTTCTCGCCTTTCAGCGCCGGCGGCCGG
>CAYUAQ010000050.1:0-27707 GCA_964442705.1 uncultured Desulfobacteraceae bacterium | reverse complement strand
ACGCAGAGTAAATGGGTTTCAGGAACGCTCGACGCGGGGGAGCCTGATGGAAAAAAGGCTGCCGCCCGAGGCGCGGCAGGCCTCTTTATCCCGGATATGGGGGCAGGCCGATATACTTCCCGGGCAGCTGTCGCCGTCGGTGGGCAGAAAGCGGCAGCGCGTGCTTTCGAAGTCGACCGAAAACCCGTATCGTTCCGAAAAAACCCGGGTCCTCAGAAGATCCGCACCGGATCCGCCGGCGTTGAAGGCGTATGGTTTCTTGGAGGAGTACAGGGCGGTTTCCTGGGTGTGGAAAAAACCGTCGAAAATCAGCTGCTGGTTCTGGGCGGTGATGCCCACGCCATAGTCCCTGATCTCGATGCACACGTGACGATCGTCTGTACGGCTGCGGACCTCGACGGTCCCCCCGTCGGGAGTGTTTTCGACGGCGTTTTTGAGCAGGCCCGCACAGACCTTGTAGAGCACCCCCCGGTCCATGACGACGACTGCGCCTTTTTCGAAGTCCCGCACGATTTTCAGGGTGCGCCCTCTCATAGCGCGTAGGGCGTCGGCACAGGTGTCGGCCAGAAACGCGTCCAGCGCGATCTCCTCCATGGAAACCGGTTCGACCCTGTAGATCGACTCCAGGCGGTGGCAGACGCGCTCCAGCAGCTCTCTGCGCTGCCGGTCACCGGCTTCCGCGGCTTCCTCCACGAAGCAAACGGCGTCTTCGATGATGCGGGTGATGCGGTGACGGTCGCCGGCAAACTTCTGGTTGAAGATGTCGTCGATTTTGGTCTGCAGGTCGCGCAGCCGCTCCACGTTGCGTTCGCCGCGCATGAGGGCTTTTTCCAGTCTGGCATCGGGGCTGTCCTTGAGGCTCTTGCGAACACGGTGCAGCACCCCTCCCAATATGGCCAGCGGGGTTCTGAGCTCGTGGGACAGGTGGTCGATGGCGCGTTTCCTGGCCTTGTCCAGGGCTTTGAGGTCCTCGTAGAGCCTGGCGTTTTCGAGGGCGATGGTCACATAAACGGCGGCGGAGGTCAGCAGTTCCCGGTCCTGTTCGGTAAAGCCCCCGTCTCTTTCGATGTTCAGTGTCTGGAGGGTGCCGATGCACCGCTGGTCGCGGTTGACCAGCGGGATGCACAGGATGTTGCGGGTGCGAAAACCGGTCTTGCGGTCGACTTCGGGGAAAAAGCGCGGATCGTCGTAAGGGTCATTGATGACGAGTGCGGATTTGTGCCGGAAAACCCACCCGGCCACCCCCTGGCTGACAGGAAAGCGGATGGCATCCCGGCCCAGGTCGGTGGACACCAGCGACCACAGCTGCTGTTTCTGTTGGTCGTGCAGGAAAACCGAACACCTCTCGGTGTGCATGAGCCGGTTGGTCTGCTCCACGATCAGCTCGAACAGCGCGTCCAAGTTCATCTCCGAGGTGACCAACTGGCAGAGCTCGAAGAGCGACTTATACCGCCGCAGCTGATCCTGTTGCCCACGGTCCTCCCGGCGGCGGATGTGGCTGCGTCTCTCAACGCTGTTTCGGAAGCTTGCCGTCATGAGAATTACAGGATGTCTTCCAGTTCTTGGCGGTCCACGGACAGGGGGCGCTCGAATTCCCGCCAGAAGTCCCTGTCCTTTTCCCGCCAGCCGGGGGCGAACTTCTTGTCGAAAAAGGGCAGCAGGCGGGTGAACCAGCGGCGGCTCTTTTTACGGCCCTTCGCGGTGTCCTGGATCAATTCGGCCAGGTAAATTTCGATGTCCACCATCTTGGCCTTGGGCAGATAGGCCCGCGCGCCGGCCTTGATGGACTTCACCAGGTTGTCGGGGCTCAGGGCATGGGCGGTCAGCATGAGCGCCGGGATGCCGTGCAGGTTGGCGATTTCCAGCAGCTGGTACCCGTCGACCCCCATGATGTCCAAAACGGCGGCATCGTAGGACTGCTGGCTGAGGTACCTGCTGGCGGACGCAAAGTCCGCGGCCGTGTCGATGCGGCACATGTCCAGCAGATCCACCAGGGTTTCCAGCACGTCCGGTTCATCGTCCACGATCAGAATTTTGCGGCCCTTTAAAATATCCGTGTCGGCCATGGCGACCTCCTGTCGGTGGCATTGCGCATGCCGCCACACACGGCGGTCAAACCCGATGACCGCGGTTGTGCAAAGGCAGCGGTATGTGAACCTGTTTGACAAAAATAACGGCGGCGAGATTACGCTAGAACCCTATCATACTCGGGTTTGTTTTTCAAAATGAAATCCGCCTGCTGCACAAAAAGCCCGACAGTACTGTGGTGGGCCGTGTCTGGCGCAAACCGGAAATAAGCATTGACCGTCAATCTCGTCTTGTATTATACTACTCTTGCTGTTTGTTTAGCACCCACCACGCGCCTGTCTTTTTAATGGGACGTATGCAAAGCGCCCGTTTCCGGCAGCAGGACGCACCTTTGCCAACCGTAGGGGAGAAAGCGGTGAGAACTGCGCTCAAATCCCTTTTTTCCGCCAACGCCTTTACCCTGACCTGCGGCATCACTCTGCTGGTGGTGCTGCTCTGTCTGAAGGGCAACAGCGTCCTCGATCTCATCGAGCTCAAAACCTACGACATGCGCTTCAAGTCGCGCGGCCGCATGGCGCCCCACCCGGCGGTAGTGCTGGCACTGATCGACGAAAAGAGCCTGGACGCCGAGGGCCGCTGGCCCTGGCCGCGGTCGCGCATCGCGGACCTGGTGGACGTCCTTTCGCGGGAGGGCGTCAAGGTGATCGGGTTCGACATCGGCTTCCTGGAACCCGATGAAAACTCCCGCCTGGACTTCATTCGGCGCCTGGCCCGTGAAATCGAGGCCCTGGACATCCACGACCGGCAGCTGTACGACTTCATCCGGCGCAGCCGCCAAAAGGCCGACAACGACCGGGCCCTGGCAGAGGCCATCCGGCGCTCGCCGGCCGCGGTGGTGCTGGGATACTTTTTTCACATGCGCCGGTCCGATCTCAACTACGCCATCGACCCCCGCCAGATCCAACGGCAGCTGAAGCGTATCAGCCCTTCCCGGTATCCACTGATCATGTACACAGGCGGCCAGGCGGGCGCCAGCCCCTTCATCAGGGCCTATGCACCCGAGGGCAACCTGGCGATCTTCACCGAGGCCGCCGACGCCTCGGGCTACTACAGCGTGAAAAGCGACCGCGACGGTGTGGTGCGCTGGATGCCGCTGGTCATCCAGTGCGGCCGGGAGGCCTTTCCGCCGCTGCCGGTTCTGTGCGCCTGGTACTACCGCAATCGCCCCCCGCTGGTCATCCGCGTGGACCACTACGGGGTGGAGGG
Organism: uncultured Desulfobacteraceae bacterium; assembly: GCA_964442705.1. GTDB lineage: Bacteria > Desulfobacterota > Desulfobacteria > Desulfobacterales > JALSRD01 > JALSRD01. Next base: position 24,413 of record CAYUAQ010000050.1, on the reverse strand, counting down.
CATCCAGATGGGAAGGGTGTTCATCCCCACCGACGAGAGCGGCCAGCTGCTGATCAACTACCTGGGGCCGCCCAAAACCTTTGCCCACCTCTCCATCAGCGACATCCTGAGCGGCAACTTTCCCAAGGGGCGTTTTAAGGGCAAGATCGTGCTGGTGGGCGCCACCGCCCTGGGAACCCACGACCTGCGAACCACCCCGGTCAGCCCCCTGTATCCTGGCGTGGAGATCCACGCCACGGTGATCGACAACATCCTCACCCAGAAGTTCCTGACGCGCCCCAAGTGGTCCAGGATCTTCGACCTCCTGGCCATCGTCATCCTGGGCGCGCTGACCGGACTCGTTCTGCCGCGACTGGGACCGCTCAGGGGACTGCTGCTGGCCACGGCTCTTTTCGTGCTGTACATCGCCAGCGCCCGCTGGTTCTTCATCCACTCCGGGGCCTGGCTCAACATGGTCTATCCCCTGCTGGCGCTGTTTTTAAACTACACCATCCTCAGGGTGTACGGCTACGTCACCGAGGAACGCGAACGCAAGAAAATCAAGGAAACCTTCCGGCACTACGTGGCCCCCCTGGTCATCGAGGAGATGCTCAAGGAGCCCGACCGCCTGAAGCTGGGCGGCGAGGAGAAGAACCTCACGGTGCTGTTCAGCGACCTGGCGGGATTCACCAGCTATGCCGAGCGCTTGCCCCCGGACGAGATGATCGCCATCTTGAGCCAGTACTTCGAAAAGATGACCGAGCAGATCTTCGCCTACCGGGGCACGCTCAAAGACTATGTGGGAGACGAGTTCATGGCCATTTTCGGCGCCCCCCTGGAGCGCGCCGACCACGCCCACAAGGCCTGCGAGGCGGCCCTGGCCATGCGCCGGCGCCTGGCCGAACTGCACCGGGAGTGGGCCGCCACCGGCCGGCCGCTTCTGACGGCGCGCACCGGCATCAACTCCGGGCCCATGCTGGTGGGCAACCTGGGCTGCCGCTACCGTTTCGTCTATGGCGCCCTGGGGGACAACGTCAACCTGGGCTCCCGGCTGGAGGGCATCAACAAGGTCTATGGCACAGAGATCCTCCTGGGGGAGAACACGGCCCGGCAGGTGGAAGGGGCCTTTCTGCTGCGCGAGATCGACATGGTGCGCGCCAAGGGCAAGAAAAAACCGGTGTGCATCTACGAGTTGCTCGGAAACCGGGAGACGGTTTTGTCGGAGGAGCAGAAACACGTCATGGACTATTATGCCGACGGCCTTTCGGCCTACCGCCGGCAGCACTGGCAAAAGGCCCTTTGCCTGTTTGACAAGGCCCTGGCGCTGCTCCCCCAAGACGGGCCTTCGCAGACCCTGGCCGAACGCTGCCGGGTGTTTCTGAAAACCCCCCCGCCCCAGCCCTGGGACGGGGTCTTCGAGCAGCTTTTCAAGTAAAAAAGGGGGAAAGTTGTTTCCCCCCTGAAACTGTTTTGGGTGCTGTTATTTACAAATCCGCCGCCTGCGGCCACCCTGGTTTACGTATTTACACCCGGGACTGTCGCCGCACTCTATGATCCAACCGTCTTCTATGAAAGTGATTTTTCGCAGGGTTCCACAGTAGAACAGGCCATCCACACAATCAGAATCTTCTGTCTCACAGACAAAAGATATTTTTACATCTCCCGGACCTGCAATAGAAAACAATTGTCCCTCATCATCTTTACATACAAAAGTGCCGTTGGCTCTGGTGAAACATTTGAAATCATCAAATACCTGCACCTTTGTATGTGCCGTTCCGCCATCGGCGGAAGGTACCAGGATATCCCTGCCTACAGTGAAAGTGGTTGACCCGCCACCATTTTCAACGATAGCCATACTATCTGAGGCAGATTTGCCGGTTCCATCACCCGTCTCTCCAGATAGAGTAATTCGTCCCAACTGTTTTGCATCGGAAAAGGGATAATTGGTAGTAGCAAAAAAAGTTGTCTTTCCTGTAGGCAAAGAATCAAAAAACCATGTTATGGTGTATTTTCCTTTTTTGGGGAATTGCTTTAATTCCGGTCCTCCTTCACCACAGTTATAGCAAACAATTTTGTCGGCCCGGGTGCCTTGTATTCTTACCGTGACATCAACTAACTCATCCCCCAAATTACAGATTTCATATTGGGCTTTCCATTTTTCCTCTTCTTCTTCCTTTACCGGCCATTCACCCGGACATGGAACGGTCCTGATTGCGACATGTATGTTTTCATTGTGTATGGTCACACAACAGCTATTGGGCTCTCCACTCCCACAAGCCTCACATCGGCAAGCCCCGGCCTGGCTCGCCGCCAGAAAGCCGACCATCGCCATCAGCAGTATACACCCCCCCAGAAAACCTATCTTCTTTTTCATTTTACCCTCCTCCCGTGGGTACTCAAAAAGCAATCAGTCCAGAAGCGGCCCAGTATGAAAGTTCATTCACCTCCTTTCCTAACACAACGGGAACCCTGTCTCTAGGGCAGCGCCAAGGTGGCCTTTAAAAACACCTGCCTATCAGGCTGGATAACGGGTCCTGCTATGTCGGTCTCGAAATAGTTGAAATTCTGATCGAATAAATTCCTGGCGCCCAGTGTGATGATCCCGTAGCGCTTGGGCAGCCGATAGCTTATGGCCGCATCCACCAGCCAGAAACTGTCGCTGGCGGACACGAAATCATCGGCCAGAATGGGCAGAAAGTCGGCATCCTGATCAACATAGGTCACCACCACACCCGCACTGATGCCGGACGGGTGGAAAAAATTAATGCCCAGTGGCACTCGCTGGGTCTTGACTTCCCTGATCTCCTCCGGGCTTTCTTCCGAAAACTGCCTCTTATACTTCTCGTATCGGTATTCGGCCCGCAGGGAAAACCAGTCATGGGGGGTCCAGTACAGGTAGGCGCGGCCGAAATACTCATCCCAGTCAAACTCTTGCATTGAAAGTTCGAAAGTATTCAGGTCAAAGGTCTCCAGCGGCACCGTGAGATCATGCTTGGAATACTCCAGGCCTCCAAAAATATTTCGGCTGAATTTCTGGTCGATGGCGCCGCCATAGACCCACGTTTCGGTCGCGTTGACATCATCAAAGAATTGATTAAATCCCGCCACCTGGGTTGGCTCCAGGGTCTGGTTCATAACCAACGTCCGTTTCAATGTCCTGAAGACCGCCCCCCTCAGGGTGGTACCCGGCAGCGGCTGCCAGCTGACTCCGAATTTGGGGTTGAACTGATTTTTCTTCTGGTCGCGGTCGTCGCTGTTGTCATAGTCGATTTTGTAAAAGTCGCCGCTGGCGCCGAGGGTCACCGTCACATTCCTCAAAAAATTGAGGTAGGAGTATAGATAAATATTGGCGTGATCCACATCGGCGTCGGATTCATCGATAAATGTATCCAGCAGGAAAGGCGGCTCAGCGGAAATGTCAAACATGTCCAGAGCAAATCGATCTTTTTCATCGATGCTGAAATAGCCCGCGCCGCTGATTAAATTGATTACTTTGGATCGAAATAAATGCTGGAGCTCCCCGCCGATGGAATCGTCCTTAATGGTCCAGTTGTATATATCACGTTCAAAGAACTCGGGGATGTCAAAGTTGTCATCGGTTTCATAATCGGCATCCTGATAGATGAAACTGCCCAGAAGAATGGATTCCGGCGTAAAGGCGTGGCGAAGGCCAGCACGGACGGAGTGGGTGTCATCATTTTGCCTGATATTGGGTTCGAAATTGTCCTCGAAAAACCGCAGCTGCACGTCGCCGCGTTTGTTCCGGCGGTAACGGTATTCGGCCTGGACGCTGGTTTTGTAAGTGATCTCGTACTGGGCAAAGACGTTTACGATGTCGTCGCGCTGGTCGTTGTTCTGGCGATAGCCGTCGGTGCCGAAACCGGTGTAACCGGCGCTCAAGGACAGCTTGTTGTAAATGCCCGAAGCCACGCCTTCGGCGCCCCAGGTGCTGTTTTCACCCCACAGGCCGCCAGCCTGCACTGCGGCGCCGTTGCGGCTGAAAAGCGGGTTGTAGGTGTTGAAACCGGCAACCGACGGTCCCTGGCTGCTGATGAGGGGCAGGTTGCTCTCGGCCAGCCGGGGCTGGATGGGCGTAATGTTGATGGGCTGCAGCAGCTGGGACTGCAGCAGTTCGCTGACCCGCGCGATTTCGTGGCGCGGCAGGACGGAGTAAGAATCGGACAGGAAACGGTGGGCCGAAAAGCTGGTGGGGTCGGTGTTGACCGAGTGCCAGCCCTCCACCAAGCCGCGCTGGGCAAAACCCAGGTTGTTGTAAATGCGCGCAAGGCTGGAGCTGCGGGCGGCCAGGTCCGAATCCAGCATCAGCTTGGAGCGGTAGACCGCGCGGTTGTCGTTGAGCTCGATGGCCTTCTGCATGTCGTGCAGGGCCTCCACCGGGCGGTTGATGGTCTGCTTGCGGATGGCGTCGTAAAACCAGGGGGTGGGGTCCTCGGGGTCCAGCTGCTTGGCGGTGGCGAATTCGCGGCCGTCCAAGTTGGTGCGCTTCTGCTCGTAGTAGGTCTTTCCCAGGTAGCTGCGGATCAGGGAGCTGTTGGGGTCCAGGCTGGCGGCGATCTCGATGTCGCCGCCACCGCCCTTCAGGTCACCGTCGCGGATCCTGGCAAGGCCCAGGCCCAGCCGGGGCAGGGGGTCGGCCGAATCAAGGACGATGGCTTTGTCAAAGGCCTTGCGGGCCTCGGCGGTCTTGACCTGGGTCAGGTAGGCAAAGCCCAGCACCGTCTGGGTGCGGGAGAGCCCGGGATCCAGGGCAACGGCCTTTTGGGCAGCTTTCAGGGACCGGTCCAGCCGGCCCGCGGCCGACCACAATTCGGCCAGGCGCGCCCAGGCCAGGGCGTTGCCGGGCTCTGCCTTGACGGCCGCTTCCAGGCTGGCGCGGGCGCCTTCCAGGTCGAAGCCGGCCTGCTGGGCATAGGAAAGGGCGATGTGGGCCGTGGCCGAACCGGGATCGGTGGTCACGGCTTTGCGGGCCAGTTCCAGGGCCCGGGCTTTGTCGTTCTGCACCACGGCGATGACGGCCTGCAGGGCAAAGGCATTGCTGTAGTTGGGATCAATGGCCAGGGCGCGGCCGATATCGGCGTTGGCCTCATCCACACGGCCCACGGCCAGCAGCTGCGATGCGCGATGCACCAGAAAGCGGGGGTCGCTGAGGTCTTCTTTGGCACCCTTTTCCGGCACGTAGAGAACGGGCGGGTAGTACAGGGCCCAGCGCACGGCATCCCGGGGGCGCGCCACCACGCGCAGCACCGGCGCTTTTCCGGCCCGGGCAACGGCCGACTGGCCGCTTTTGAGCATGAGGCTGCCGGCCTCGTTTTGGGCCAGCACGGCCCCCTCGAAAACCGTCACCTCGGTCTGGCCGTCCCCCACGGTGACCAGGAATTCGGTGCCGCGCACACCGGCGATGGTGTACGGGGTCTTGACCTCCAGGCCCTTGGGGGTGCGGCTGAAAAAGTGCGCCGCGCCTTTTAGAAGATCAAGAAAGGAGAGGCCCTTCTCTTCAATGGTTCCCAGGGTGATCTGGCTGTTCTGATTGACGCGCAGAACGGATTGGTTCACCAGGACCAAATCCGCACGGCTGTTCTGCCCCGTGCGGACGATATCGCCGACACAGTAAGTGTCATTCAACACCGCCGGCTTCCATCCGGCCTCGCCGGCCTTCTGGACCTGCACCGTGCCTTCGACAGAGACTACTTTTGCCGCCCAGGGGTCACAGGTAGCGGCCATGGCCACGCCGGGATGCAGCAGGATCATCACGGGGCTCAGTGCCCCTACCAATGCCCAAAGATACACACAAAACCGTTTCATTCCCCCTCCCCCTCTCTTTATGGGTGCAACTGTGTGTAAGGCAAAAATAGCGGTGATGTTCGGTTTACAGGCAAGCAACCGTTTTACGGCGTTTGCGTTGCGGTGTGTTATTCCTCCCTGTCGGTGTCCATGGCGGTTATGGCACCCTCCCCTGGCGGAAATAGCTTCCGGGGTGCCTCTTCCGCTCGTTGTGCTGATTCTTTGCGTGAAGTGCGAGTATACTTATCCTTTTTTGTAAGATGCAATAAACATACCCATTGAGAGTCACGTGTGTATTATGTTTTATATGCAATTTCAACTAGTTATATTTCAATCACAAGTCGGCACCATGAGTATGGGAATTATTCTACCTAATTCTATGAAATACATATCTCTTTTTGATACATTTATTTCACAATGCTGCGACATCTCTAGGTGCCTGCATCCAATACTTTAGAATATTTTATATACTTTATCCGGATGTTAAATGTAAACACGGTAATACTACGTTCAAAACACGTATATTTTTTACGTGTTTTGACCGAAAAAGCAGGAAGCTTCTCAGGTTGGTTTTTTTCCTGCGGAGACCCAGTTTCTTACGGATATTGAGCCGATGGGTTTCCACGGTGCGGTAGGACAGCCCCAGATAAGCGGCGATCTCCTTGGTGGTTTGGCCGTGCTTGACCAGATCGGCTATCTGGAGTTCGGTGGGGGTCAGGTTGAACTGCCGGAAGGTCAAATTTTGCGCAAAGGGAGAAGCAATATTCTCAAGGTTAGCGGTTGCCGCATCCACCAGAGCCCGCAATTCCCGGCTGACCGTTTTTTTACGGATCTTTTCAAGATAGGGCAGAACGAGGTTTGTGAGGTTAAACAAAACCCTTTCCTGAAATTCCTCTTCGTCTGCTTTGCGCTGCGCCAGGAGCACCTTCAGGGCGGTGTTGACCTCTTTCAAGCTGCGGGCCTTGGCCCGCAGTTCACGCTCCCTTTTCTTTATCTGGCGCTCTGCGGCCTTGAGCTTGCGAATATCGGTGACAATGGCAAAGAAACCTCTAAAGCTCCCCTTCTGATCGTAGAACACATTGGGGGACAGGATGGTTTCCACGCGCTTTCCGCTACTTTCCCGCCAGTTGATCTCATAGGGTCGGGTATCCCCGCCTTTGCGCGCGTTCATCTTCCGGCGGTAGACGAGCCGGCTACCCGGGTCCATGAAATCCGTCACCGGACGTCCCAGCACTTCTTCCGCGGCGTAGCCCAGCATTTCCAGCATACGGGGGTTGACGTAGATGATGTTGCCTTTCCTGTCCTGGATGCCCAGCCCTTCGTTCATGGTTTCCACCAGCAGACGGTAGCGGCTCTCGCTTTCCCTGAGCTTGTCGACGATTTGTTTGCGGCGGCGAATCTCGGCCGCCAGTTGCTCGTTGGCTTTCAACAGCTGGGCGGTCCGTTCCCGAATCGCATCTTCCAGCGCTTGCTGGGCGGCCTTGCGCTTCTCGATATCACGGTCAATGCCCCGGTAACCCGCCAAACGGCCTCTGGAATCGAATATCGGCACCGCGCTGGTCTCCAGAAAGACCCTGTGTCCGGCCCGGTGCCGGCAGATGTTTTCCAATCCTGAAAAAGGGGCTTTGCGATCACAGAATCGTTGAAATTTCCGGTAGATGCGAGCGGCCTCGTCCGGGTCCATGAAGTCGAACGGTTGCTTGCCGACCACTTCCTCAGGGGAGTACCCCAGGATGTCCCTGACCTTGGGGCTGCTGTAAGTGTAGGTGCCGTCGGCGTCGACTTCCCACACCCAGTCACTGGTCATCTCGACCAGAGAGCGGTACTTTTCGAGGCTGGGGTCTTCGGGTGCCATGCTCTTTCACCGCCCGGCGGTTTCGGATGGATGTATTATTATAGTTTTTAGTGTACACAAATCGGCGCACTGTGTCAAATTGCGGACAGGTTTACATTTGACATTGGGGCCGGCGCATAATAAAGTTAGAATTCATGCTAGTAGGGTTGCCACCACAAAAATTTATCAGGCGATGTGCAACGATATAAAATAGTTGACAGTTGCAAGTTACCAGTTGACAGCGAGGGAGGGGGTTCAATTTTAAAAGTGACCGTCTTCCTTCAACGGAAAACTGGTAACTTTTCTTCCACTGGCTGTCGCAACCCATTGCGGTTACTGGGTTGCGGGTATCGCCCACGTTAGCAGTAGTATATTGGCATGGTGTAACCCCAATTTCTCTATCTGCCTGGACGGGTGCTGTTTTGCCGAAAAAAGTCCCTCTGCACGACATGCTGGAGTGGATCTTTAAACGGCCGCTGGCAGTCCTTGCGGCGGTGGCGGCGCTCAGCATCGTGTTTGCGGCCCAGATCCCCCGGTTGTCCTTCCGCACCTCCATTTACGACCTGGTCATCGAAGACCTGCCGGCCAACCGACGATACGAGGCCTTCAAGGCCGTGTTCGGCTGTGACGAGATCATCCGGGTGGTCATCCGGGCCGGCGGTGATGTGCTGGCCCCGGCCACTTTCGAGAAGATACGCATCCTGGCCCGGCGCGCCTCCCAAATCGAGGGCGTGCGGCGGGTCGTCAGCCTGCCCGGCATCAAGGCGGATATAGATCCCCGCAACCAGTGGTCCATGCGGCGCTTTGCCGCCATGATCGCACCGGCGGCGCTGTTCAAGCGCAACCTGATCTCCGACGATCGCCGCACCACCGCCCTGACCCTGGTGATCAAAGACGGGGCCGACCGCGAACAGATCATCGACGCGGTCGACGCCATCATCACCACGGCCGATCCCCACCTGCGGCTCTACCAGATCGGCATGCCCCTGGTGTCCCGCGCCCTGGCGCGCTACACCCGGCAGGATTTCCTGCGCCTGCCGCCGCTGACCTTCGTGATGGTGGCCGGCATGCTGCTGCTGATCTTCCGCCGCCTCAGCGGGGTGCTGCTGCCCCTGGCCTGCATCACCCTGACCCTGATCTGGACCTTCGGCCTGATGGCCCTGCTGGGGTTTCCCATCTCCATGCTGCTCATGATCGTGCCGGTATTTCTGATCGCCGTGGGAACGGCCTACTGCCTGCACATCGTTTCCGCATACCTGCAGGCCGCCGGCCGCACGGCTTCGCCCGTCGAGGCGGCCCGGCAGACCTTCGGCCGTGTCACCCTGCCCGTGGTGCTGGCCGTGACCACCACCGTCATCGGGCTGGCGTCCCTGCTGGTCAACCGCATCACCGCCATTCGGGAATTCGCCCTGTTTTCCTGTTTCGGCATGCTCAGCCTGCTGATCATCGTGTTGACCTTTCTGCCGGCCGCCCTCAGCCTGCTGCCGGCCCCTGCCAGGCCGGCGGCCGCACCGGCTGCGGTCAAGCCCGGTCGGCTGGACCGCCTGCTGGACCGCATCGCCGACATCAACCTGAACCATCAGAAAATCAGCCTGCCGCTCATGGGGCTGATCGTGGCTTTCTGCGCCGCGGGCATGCTGCGCCTGCAGGTCCAGACCAACCCGGTGGCCTTTTTCAAGGCCGACACCCCCATCAGCCGGCATTTTCACGACATCTACCGGGACCTTTCCGGATCCTTTCCCGTCAACGTCTCCATGCAGAGCCCCGAGGAAGACTACTTCGAAGACCCCCGCCACGTGGCCGACATCGCACGGCTGCAACAGTTTCTGGAAACCCTGCCCGGCGTGGACAAGACCCTGTCTTTTGCCGACTACATGAAGCTGGTCAACTACGTGATCAACGGCTACAAGCCGGAATACTACACCCTGCCCCGGGAGCGCTTCGAGGTGGGCATGATCATGAACAACTACAAGACGCTGCTGGGCGAAGACATGTTCACGCGCTTCATGGGGCCGGCCTACAACCGGGCCAACATCGTGCTGCTGACCCACATCGCCAGCTCGCGCCGGTTTTTGGAAAACCGTGACCGCATCCTGGCCCACGTGGCCGCGCACTTTTCCAGGGACCTGGACTGGGACGTCACCGGCTTCGGCATGGTGATATCGGAGAGCAGCCATCACCTCACCAGCGGCCAGCTTAAAAGCCTTTCGCTGACCATGGTGCTGGTCTTCGGCGTCATGTTTCTGCTCTTCCTGTCCTGGAAGGTCGGTTTGATCGCCATCGTGCCCAACCTCTTCCCCATCGTCATCAGCTTCGGGCTCATGGGCTGGCTGGGCATCGACCTTTCCATGTTCACCGCCCTGATCGCCAGCATCGCCATCGGGCTGGCCGTGGACGACACCATCCACTACCTGGTGCACTTCAACCGTGAGTTTCAGCGTGACCTGGACACACGGCGCGCCTTGCGCGCCACCATCGCTAGCATCGGCCGCCCCATCGTGTACACCACCGTGTGCATCTGCATCGGTTTTTTCATCCTGACCCTGTCCAGCTTCAAACCCACGGCCATCCTCGGATTTCTGCTGGTGGTGACCATGGTTGCGGCGCTGGCGGGCGACCTCATCCTGCTGCCCTCGCTGATGCTGCACGTGGAACTGATCACGCTCTGGGACCTGATCCGCAACCGCCTGGGCCAGGAACCGGGCGAGAAGGTCCCCCTGTTCAAGGGCATGTCCCGGGCCCAGGTGCAGTCCGTGCTGATGGCCAAACGGCTGGAACCCTTCGAGGCCGGTAAAGCCCTGTTTCGAAAGGGCGACCCCAGCGACTGCATGTACGCCATCATCTCCGGCGAGATGGACGTTCTCAGCCCCTTGAGCGAGGACCCCTCCGACCCCAACTACGGAAGCCACAAGCGCATCAATACGCTCAGCGCCGGCGACGTGGTCGGCGAGATGGGGCTGCTGCGGTCCATGCCGCGGTCGGCAACGGTGGTGACCACCCGGCCGGGGGAACTGCTGCAGATCAACTGGAAGATGATCGAGCGCCTCAACTGGCTCCATCCCCCCACGGCGCACAAGTTTTTCCGCAATCTCATGGGGATCCTGTGCCAGCGCGTGGACCACCTGACCGCCTGCCTCACCGACGAGGGCGTGGCCGGACAGATGTGCCCTGTCTACCCCAGGGGGCTCTTCCTGGACCTGCTCAACAAGGAGCGCCAGCGTTCGCACAAAAGCGGCGAATCACTGTGTGTCGGTCTGATGACCATCGGCCCGGGGAGCGGCCGGGGCGGCGGTGAGGCCGTCCCGGGGGGCCCTGGCCAGGACCACACCTTCATCAATGAATGCTTCTTTCAGGTGGAGACGTGCCTGGAAGGGGCCATCCGGCCGTCGGACACGGTGGGCCAGTGGGATTTACAGACCCTCGCCATCCTCATGCCCCAAACGACGATATCCGAGGCACAGGCCTGCTGCGACCGCATCCACCGGGCCATCCGCCGGAGACTCGGCAAATTCAGACAGGACCTCAATATCCGCATACGCGTCATCAGGGGAGCGGAAGTCGACCGGCTGGCCGGTGAGACGGCCGGCGCCTGCCGGGCCGGAACACCTGCTGAAATTTCAGGAAAGCGCCCCGCTGCGGGCAAAGAAGATCGCCCCAATGGAAAGTGAGGCCTCGGCGTGTATTTGACATCGTTATTTTCGACCCCCACGGACCGGTTTTACGCAACCCTCTGCACGCAGGTGCCCTATGTCCGATAAGATCTCGGCAGCGTCGAACCGGCGGCGCCAAAACACGCTCGCCGCCATCAGCACCCTGTGCCGGGTTTTCTGGGGGCCGGATGTGCCGTTTTGCCGGGAATTGCTGGAGGGGGCGGCTCTCGCCCCGTTTGAAACCCTCTTCGGGAAATCCGGACACCCGGCCGCCGCTGACCTCGGGCGTCTCCAGACGGCGGTGGGCGCTTTCAACGACCCCGACAGTCTCTGCGAACACCTGGAACAGGCCTACGTGCGCCTGTTCGTCAGCCACCACGGGGGCATCTCCGCGCCGCTCTACCAGTCCTGTTACGAGGGGCAGAACGCGACGCTCATGGGCCCTGCCGCCCTGGACATGCGGGCGCGGTTGGAGCGCCGCGGCTTGAACGTGTCCGCCGACCTGCGCGAACCGCCTGATCACCTGGCCATCGAATTGGAGTACCTCTACTTCCTGCTGGAAAAGGGGTGGCGCGAAGGCGACCACGGCCTGCTGCGCGAAGCCGCCGAGTTCTCCTCGGCCGTGATGCTGCCGTGGCTGACCAGATTCAACCGGCGTCTGGCCGGTGAAACCGAGTGCTGCTTCTACCCCCTGGCCGCCACCCTGCTGGTGCATGTTCTTGAAAAAGCTGTCAGCCGTCAGCTGACGCGGGCGATACCCGCAAGCCGGTAGCCGCGATGGGTTGCGGCAGCCGGAAAGACAGATGGAAAAAAGTTACCGGTTTCCAGTTTCCGGTTGAGGGAAGACTGTCATTTTTAAAATTGATTCCCTTCCTTCGCTGTCAACTGGTAACTGTAAACTATTTTATTTGGTTTTCTTGATTTTGTAGGACCCGTCTTTCTTGTAGGTGACCTCGGCCTCAAGATAGTAGACATTTTTCATCTGCGGCCTGAGGTCCTGGGCCATGTAGTAAGACTCCCCGCTCCTGGCGCCGGTCGAGCAGACGAACACGATGGTTTTGTCCAGCGGCAGGCTCTTGAGCTTCTTTTCCAGGTCATCCACCGGTATGTTGACGGCGCTTTTGAAATGGCCCTTGGCGTACTCGTCGGCGTCACGCACGTCGATGAGGATGATGCGGTGCGGCTCCTCTTCGATGATCTTGGTGAAGGCGGCAATGTCGATGCTGCCCTCGGTGTCGCCCTTTTTGACCTCCCGGGCAACGGCCATGTTGGTGTGTCCGGCATATTTTTTCCAGGCCGGGTAGCCGCCTGCGAAAACCTTGACATTGGTGTAGCCGAGTTTCACCGCCCGCCGGGCGGCTTTGTGGCTCAGCTTTCAGGTGTGCCCGCCACAGTAAAACACCAGCAGGGTGTCCCTGTCGGCCGGCAGCTTGCCCTTGAGCTTGTCAAACTGGCTGTCCGGGATGCTGATGGCCGACGGTATGTAGCCCTTGTCGTACTTGGGTTTCTTAGGCCTCGAGTCGACCAGGACCATCTCGTTGATTTCCAGCTGCTTGGCCACGTACTCGGCGCTCACGGCGGCATAGGTGCCGGGGGTTTGGACCCAGGCCGGAAACCCGGCGGCAAAAACTTTCACGTTTTTATAGCCCAGCTTTTCGGCTTTGCGGGCGGATTTGTGGCTCAGCTTGCACTTGTACCCGCCGCAGTAAAAAATCAGCAGGGTGTTTTTGTCCTGGGGCAGTTTGCCCTTGAGTTCATCGAACTCGGTGTTGGGGATGCTCACCGCCGTGGGGATGTGCCCCTTGACGTACTTGGGCCGGTACGGCCGTGAGTCTATGATCATGACGCCCTCGGGCTGGGGCACCCTGGCGTACTGCTGGACGAATTTGGCATCCACGATGTCGTGAAATACCCAGTCCGACGACAGCATGACCTGCCGGGGACTCTGCTGGACAGCGCATCCCACCATCAGCGCGGCTGCCAGCGCCATTGCAGCAAGTGGAAAGAGAAATCTTCTCGCTTGCTTCATGCATTACCTCCTTTGCGGTTGTTTGGTTGAACCCCTGGGAAAAGCCGACCGTCTTCTGTATCTGCTATTTTAACTATTTGTAATCAAACGTTAATTTTAAAAAAACGTGATGGCGGTATGTAAATCATGAGCTCCACTTGTACCACAAAGCGGCACAACTGACAATCGCTATTTCATAAAACCAGGGACGTGCTATCCAAAATCCTTCCAGAATTCACGGCTCATGTGCCGCCCGCCCGGCAAGGTGGGCTCCACCGGCCAGTCGACGAGCGCCGTGTCGTCGAAGTAATAGATATTCGGCCGGGTGTTGACCAGCGGGTTGACGATGCGCACCAGCTTTTCGCTTTTCACCAGTTTGCTCACGGGGCTCTGCGGGTCGTTCAGGTCCCCGAAGGTGCGCGCCTTGGTGGGGCAGGTTTCGATGCAGGCCGGCAGCTCGCCGACTTTCAAGCGGTGTTCGCAGAAATCGCATTTGTCGGCCGTGCGGGTTTCCGGGTTGCGGTAACGGGCCCCGTACGGGCAGGCACTCACACAGTTGCCGCAGCCGATGCACCTGGCCGGATCGATGACCACCAGCCCGTCGCTCTGCTTGTAGGTGGCCCCCACGGGGCAGGCCGCCACGCAGGAGGGCTCGTCGCACTGCATGCACTGGCCGGGCTGGAAATGGGTCATGAGGCCGCTGTCGCCGCCGGTGCGCTTTATCCAGTTGCGCCAGAAGCCCTCCGGGACGTCATTTTCGACTTTGCAGGCGATCATACAGGCCTTGCAGTCAAAGCACCTGGAAGCGTCGATTACGATGGCGTATTTTTTGACTTTGCGTTCGGTTTTGCGTTCGGTCATGATGGGTGTCCTCTTGGCCGTGTGACGAACCTGTTTTGCTGTCCCTGCCGGCATGGCTGAAGCGGCGGCGCACGGAGCCCTCTGCCGCTTCGCAGCCCCCTGTCAGGCGACCTTCCTCACGGACACGAAGGTCTCGTGCATGGCCATGTTGCCGGAGATCTCGTCGACCCGGTCCTCCAGGATGGCGGCGACACTGGCCCCTTTGCCGTAAATATTGGTGAGATCTTTTGACAGGGGACCGAACCCGCTGTCCATGTAAACGGTGTCCGGGCGGATGGCCCGGGTTACCCAGGCCTTGAGCCGCCCGCTGCCGGCCTTGCTCTTGACCTCCACCATGTCCCCGTTGCGGATGCCGAGCCTGGCGGCCGGTTTGGGGTGCAGCCAGAGCTTGTTTTCCGGCTCCAGTTCGTAGAGCAGGATGTTGTTGGTGCTGGAACTCTGGGTGATGTAAGCATTGCGCCCGATGACGATCCGGAATTGGCCGGCGGGAATTTCCGCCGGGGGGCGGTAGACCGGCATGGGATCGATGCCGATCTTGGCGTAGCGCTTGTTGTACAGTTCGATCTTCCGGGACAGGGTCTTGAACTTCATGCCCTCGTGAAGGTTGTAGGTGGGCCCCACCACGTTGTAGACCCCGTACTTCTCCAGAGATTTTCTCACTTCCGGCAGTCCCTCCAGCTGAATGCGGCGGAAATCCTGCATGTTGAAATCAAAGTACTCCCCCAGGTCCAGGCGCTGCGCCAGGGCCTTCATGATGTCAAAGAGCGGCCGGGCCTCGAACAGCGGTGGCACCACCGGGTTGCGGATCACCACCCCGGAGCAGGCCGAAGACCCCTGGAAGGCCGACACGGGGTCCTCCCTTTCCAGGTAGCTGGGCGACGGCAGCACCAGGTCCGCCATCCAGGCGGTGTCGCTCATGCAGATGTCCACCGTGATCATGAAATCCAGCTTGTTGATCATTTCGATGGTCTTGCCGCGGTTGGCGCCGGTCTGCATGGGATTGGTCTTGTAGGTGAACCAGCCTTTGATCGGATATGGCTCGCCGGCGATGACGGCATCGCGCGTGCACTTGAAGGAGCCTTCCTCGGAAAACATCATTTTGGCCCGTTCGGCATCCACGCGGTCATCGGGGTTGTCGTCGTAGAAAGGCGGGTCATAGGGGATTCCCCTGGTGACCACCTTTTCGGGCTGGGTGAGCCCGCCCTTGCGGTCCCAGTTGCCCAGCAGGGCGTTGACGATGGCGAAAGAGCGGCGGATCTGGGTGGAATCCTCGTAATCGGAGCTGCGCCGCCCCGGATACACCATGGCGGCCGGGGCCGCGCCGGCCAGTTCGCGGGCGATACGGGTGATGTCCTCGGCCGCGATCTGGCACTCGCCGGCCGCCCATTCGGGAGTGTAGGGTTGGATGTGCTCCCGCAACTGCTCCAGACCGTAAGTCTTTTCGGCTACGAACTGCTTGTCGTAGAGCTCTTCGGTGATCAGCACATGGGCCACGGCCAGGAAAAAGGCCATGTCGGTCCCCGGCCGGATGGGGTGGTACTCCTGGGCCAGGGCGGCGGTCTTGGTGAAACGGGGGTCGAGAACAACGATCTTGGTGCCCCGCTTCATGGCCGTCATCATGTCGATGCTGTCCGGCGTCACCAGCGACTCGAAGCGGTTGGCGCCGGCCATGATGATGTACTTGCAGTTGAGCGTGTCGGGAACCGGGACCACCCCGAAGGTGTCCAGGAAGGCCCGGTTGCGGCTGAGCAGGCAGTTGGACTCGTGGGAGATGACGTTGTAGGAGCCGTACACTTCTGCGAAGCGGTGCACGAAGGTGGAGTGCAGGTCCGTTCCGGACATGAACAGAAACCCGCAGCGGGTGTACTTTTCGCCGATCTCCTTGAACTTTTCGGCCGCCAGGTCCAGGGCCTGATCCCAGGTCAGCCGCTGCCACCTGCCCTCACCGCGGGCGCCCTTGCGCAGCAGCGGGTATTTCAGCCGGTCGGGGTCGTAGAGCTGCCGGATGCCGGCGTTGCCGCGGGCGCACAGCATGCTGCGGGACTTTATGAAGTTGGGGTTGGGATCGAGTTTTTCAACCACCCCCTTGCGCACACGGGCCACCAGACCGCACTTGTTGAAACACATGTCGCAGGCCGAGAAAACTTTCCCTGCCGGTGACGGGGACTGGTCTGCGCCGCTGGTCACCAGGGCGTGCAGTACGCGACCCCGTCCGCCCAGTGCCGCCGCGGCCGTCACGGCCCCGCCGGCTTTCAGAAAGCCCCGGCGTGAAATCCCGGATTTTGTTCCTGTTGGCATGGCTAATCCCTTTTCGCCCTGATTTTCTGCAGGGGAAGTTTGTCGAAGCGCCCCCCGCTCTCGATGGGGTCGCCCGCGTATCCCAGGGCCTTGAAGTCGATGTAGTTGCTCTGGCCGATCAACGGCTTGACATCCCTGCCCAGGTAGGAAAGTGATTTGAAGCTGACCCCCTTGTGGGCCATGTGTTTGAAACTGACATCCGGCCGCTGGTGATGGCATCGGCCGCAGTACGGTTCGCTGCTCAGCGAGCGGTGGCACTCGGCGCAGGAGAGCGCGTTTTCCTTGGGCATGACCTCGTGGGTGAGTCCCCAGTACATGACGGTTTCCACGAACTTGTACTTCCCGCTGTACTCCAGTCCGGCATACTTCATCCCGTTTTCAAAGGCCTTGTTCCAGTCCCAGTCCTTCCAGAAGCCCCCCCACAACTGCGGGACCAGCAGGTAGTTGTGGACACTGTCGGCCGGCTGTTTGCCGCGGTGGACCTTGAAGGGATAGATGCGCGCCGCCGGATCGTCGATGCTGCCCACCGGTTCAGCCAGGTTGGTCACTCCCTGCGTGTTGATGGGGTCTCCCAGCAGGTAGCGTTTCACCGTGCCGTTGTACCACCGGTAGGCGGGCTTGACGGCTTCGGCCCACTTGAAGGTGCCCTTTTTCTTGATGAAGGTGGGCATGCCGTACTTGTCCTTGGACGGCTTGATGTTCTTGCCGGCCTGGGACCAGTCCCAGTAGATCTTGGTCGGCTTTCCCTTGGCGTAAATGGGAATGTGGCAGGTCTGACAGGCCACGTGCTTGGTGTGCTTGTTGAGGTGGTGATCGATGAGTTCGCTGCCGATGTGGGGGCGGTCGGTGTGGCAGTATTCGCAGGAGATATCGCCTTCTACCGCCGCCACCGAGATGGCTCGGCCCGAGATCATGTGGTTGCGGGTCTTGTGGCACTCCTGGCAGCGGAAGTTCATGCCGTCCGGTCCTACACCCATGTGCACATCGTAGTTTCTCTCGGGCTCCGACAGGGTCGAACTCATGTCGCCGTGCTTGATGGCATCGCCGCCGCCGCCCACGAAATGGCAGTTCATGCCGCAGGTCTGGCGGCTGGGACGGCCCACGTTCTTGGCGACTTTCACCAGGTCGACGCCCTTGGCGGGAAAACCGGCGCCCGGCGGCGCCTTCTTGTAGGTGCCGGTGGTGTCGTGGCACACCAGGCAGTCGATCTTGGTCATGTCGGTGAAATCGAAGCTCTGGTCCTTCCAGCCGTAGCCGATGTGGCAGCTCGTGCAGCGCGGCCAGTTGCCGTTGATGTTGATGCAGAAGTTGTTGATGGTGTTGTGGCTCTTGCCGATGTCGATGCGCTTTTCGTTTCCCACGGTGTAGGGCGAGGGGCCGTGCCACTTCCAGTGGGCCGTTTTCAAAATGGCCTCGCCCTCTTTTTCATGGCACGAGAGGCAGTTGCGGGTCACGGCCAGGGCGTCTACCTTGCCGTCCAGCTTGACCAGCTGATGGTGATCCGGAACCTTGCGCGGGTGGCAGGCCAGGCAGTCCGTGGGCGCCTGGGTCTCCAGGGGCCGCGCCACGGGGCCGCGCACCATGGCGCTGTGAATGACGGGGCCGCGCACGTGGGGGGTCTGCTCGGCCTGCTGGTGACAGTCCATACAGAGCCGGTGGTAGGCGCCCTTCAGGCCCGGGGTTCCCAAATCCTTGGGATTGAAAGGCGCGCCGTGGCATTTGGAGCAACTCACCGGCACTTCTTCGGCCTTCACCAGTTCGGCCATGCTGGCCGGCTTCCCGTAGGTGTCGCCGGTCTCCCTGGGCATGCGGTGATGACAGATGGTGCAGTCCTCGAGCACATTGGCGTGTTTGGCGTGCATGAAGCGCACCGGCTCGTACTGGTCGCTGTACTTGTTGACGATGGGACTGTCCAGAACCCTGACCTTGGGGGCGTCGGCGATGGAGGGCGTGATGTGTTCGGCCAGGGGCAGGAACCGCTTGGCAGCCGGGTCGGCTTCGGCGGCCCGCGCGGCCGAAATCGGCCAGGCCGCCGCGGCCAGTCCGATCAGCACCAGGACCGTGGGCGACATCTTCTTGGGCCTGGCGCCCAGCACCGGGAAGATGAAGACAAAAACCCGGTACAGGAACATGAGCGCCGCGATCAGCCCCACCGTGATGAACATTTCGCCCAGGGCCGGAAAGTACGGCTGCTTGGCGTAGGGCGGCGTGTAGCTCACCACGAAGACGTCGATGCGGTTCATCAGGATGCCCAGCACGAAAATGGTGGCGGCAAAAAAGAGCCAGCCCGGAGACCGGCGCACCCGCCGGAACAGCAGCAGCGTGAAGGGCAGTATGACACCGATGATCACCTCCACCAGGAAGGCGTTGGTCTGGTAGGTGCCGTCCAGCAGATAGACGTAGGTGCCGCGCACCAGCATGTCGCCGATCTTGACCGCCAGGTAGAGGCCCATCAGCACCGGCATGTACCTGGCCAGGGGGGTGAGCACCTCCATTTCCGGCTCGCGGTCAAAGGACTTGGCCACGATAATGGACTCGAAGGTCACCATGGGGTAGCCGGCCGCAAAGGCCGACAGCAGAAACAGCAGCGGCAGCACCGGCGTGTACCACAGGGGGTGGACCTTATAGGGAGCGATGAGCATCAGCGTGCCCAGGCTGGACTGGTGCAGGCAGGAGAGCACGATGCCGGCAATGATGAACAGGAACATCACCTTGCCCAGCACCTTGTCGGCGATGTCGAGGATCTTCTCCACCACGCCGTTGAGCCCGGACAGGATGCCGGGCAGATTCACGCGGCCCTTGAAGCGTTCGACGACGATGGGCAGAAACTCGATGTACAGCACGTGCAGGTAGATCATCACGCACATGGCCACTTCAAAGAGCACCGAGTTGCCGTTGTGGTTGAAGATGGGACTGGTGATGTTCCAGTAGCGGCCGATGTCCACCAGCAGGCCCAGCACCACGAAGGTGTAGCCCAGCATGGCCGTGAGGAGCGCGGGCCGAATGACGGCGTGAAACTGGCGCCGGTTGAAAACATAGGCGATGGCGCCGGTGGTAAACCCGCCGGCGGCCAGGGCCACGCCCGAAGCCACATCGATGCCGATCCAGATGCCCCAGGGCACCTGGTTGTTCAGGTTGGCCACCTTGCCGATACCGAAAAGAAAGCGCGCGACCAGAAAGCCGCCGCCGATGGCCATAAGCCCCAGCATGACCATCACGCCCGGGGTCAGGAACTTTTCTTCGACCGGTGCCGCGGTTTCATGCATGTTCATGGCGTATCTCCCTTCTTGCCGACATCCTCATCGCCGGTATCCCGCGCCTCTTTCAAGAATCCGGTAATCCCCATGATACCGCCCAGGGTCGTGAATAAAAGGATGGGGGCGGCGAAATACTGAAACAGTCCGTGCTGGATGCTCTCGGTAAGGCGGGGCGGCGCCTTGACCCCGATTTTCGGAAAACCGATGGTGTCGAAGGGTTCCGACGCCAGATAGAGCCAGGACGTGCCGCCCACTTCGTGTTCGCCGAAGATGTGGTCCACGTAACGGCCCGGTTTGTTTTTCATCTTCCAGCGGGCCAGGCGCAGCAGGTCTTTGCGCTTGCCGAAGGTCATGACCTCCCGCGGGCAGACCTGGGCGCAGGCCGGCAGTCCCCCCTTTTTCACGTACTGATAACAGAAGGTGCACTTTCTCACCTCCGGCGTGAAGGCGTCCATGTACTCGTAGGCGGGTACCTGGAAGGGACAAGCCACCATGCAGTAGCGGCAACCGATGCACTTGCTGACATCGTATATGACGGCGCCGTTTTCCTGCTTGGTCAGCGCCCCCACGATGCAGGCCGACACGCAGGAGGGGTCGATGCAGTGCATGCACTGGAACTTGACAAAAGTGGGCCGGTTGCGCCAGGTGAGGCTGCCGATATTCTTGGGGTAATACTTGTTCACCACCGTGTAGGAGGTCTCATCCATGCGGCGCTCGTTTTCGAGCACCGTCTTTTCATCGAAGGACTCCTGCGGCTTGGGCAGCCCATGGCGTTCGTTGCAGGCCTGTTCGCATTTGCGGCACCCCACGCACTGCGTGGTGTCCACCAGGCAGCCGTAATCCTCATCCCCTGAGCGGGTATGGGAACGGGCCGCTCGGGCCGGACCGGCGTTGACCGTCATGGCAGCACCGCCGGCTCCCATGACCTTGAAAAAACCGCGACGACTGAGATGCATGGTTTTCCTCCTCACAAAAAGGGCAGCCCGGGGTCCATGAACTACTCCCGGGGCTGTTTTCTCCAGATGTGAATCCGGTAGCAAGTGCCTTCATGATGGTGCGACACCCGGTGTCTGCCGCTGCGCTCCGCGATCATGACGAGCTCCTGCAGCACCTCCGGGTCCTGCACCTTGACCTCCAGTTCCTCTCCGGTGTCCAGCGCATTGAGCGCATTCTGACACTCCAGCAGGCACACCGGCCATCCGACACCGATCAAATTTATCTTCCTTACAGAGGCCATCATCTTAATCCCGGATTTGAATTCGCCATGAGCTACGCAACTACCATGCCACGTCGGGCGCATTTTTCTTTCAGTGGCATCTTGAAAAACATACCGCCCACCGGCAGGGCCCGTGACCGGGGAAAAGGTTCACGGACAAACGCGGTCCTACCGAACGGAAAAAACAACACATTCCGTTTTTCGAATTTTAGCCGCCGCCCAGAAAGAGCAGCACGTAAAAAAAGAGGGGTTGGCTGGATTTTGAGGGAACAGGCAGGGACGCGCGGCCCCGCCGCCCACCTGTTTTAGGGGGAGTGTTTAAACAGGTGTTTAATCAGCTTAAACACTTTGCGCCTCTGTTTGAACATCCGCTGGGGAAATCGGGCCGTGAGACGGGCATCCGATGTACTGGATGCCCATCCGCAGGAGAGGGGGCTACGGGTTCTGGAGGGCTTTGTCCAGGGCGGACAGGACCTGCTCGACGGTGTAGAAGTCGGCGCTGAAAACCGGTTTTCCCCGGCGGTTGTAAATGACCAGCAGCGGGATGGTGAGACGGCCGGTCTTTTTCAGCATGGCCCGGCCCACGGGGTTCTTGCCGGTGATATCCACCTTCATGGCCACGATGGCACTATCCTTGAGGCGTTCGACGATGCGCGGGTCATGCAGCACCCCTTGCTCCAGCGCCTTGCAGTTGAGGCACCACTCGGCGGTAAAATCGAGCACCACCACCTTGCGGGCTGCAAAAGCCTTTTCCAGGCGCGCCGGCGTGTAGTACACCCAGTCAATGGGTCCCCGGTCGGTAAGCTGAACCCCGCCATAAAGCGAGCCCGCCACAACGACCAGTCCCACGGCGGTAAAGAAAAGGCGCCGGCCGGTCCCGGCCGTCACTTTCCAGGTACGCCCGGCCAACCAGGCACCGGCGGCGGCGCAGAACCCCATGACCACCCACCAATAGAGCCGGCTGGGCGGTGCCGGCGGCTCGGCCAGCAGGGAGGCCATGCCGGTGCCGATGAAATAGGCCGCCGCCGCCAGCATGAAGAAAGCCATCACCTGCTTGACCAGTTCGCTGCCCGGTCCACTGCGCGGCACCTTGGAAACCAGCGCCGGAAATGCCGACAGCAGCAGATAGGGCAGCGCCATGCCGCTGCCGATGGCGGCAAAGACGGCCAGGGTGATGCCCCAGTGGCGCGAAGCGGCCCAGGCCGCTGCCGCCCCCATGAAAGGCGCCGTGCAGGGTGTCGACAGGATGGCCGTCAATATCCCCAGAGCAAAGGAGCCCGGCAGGCTCTCCTGGCTGGGGTTGAAGCGGTAAACAAACTGCGGTGGGCTGATCGAGAACCAGCCCCCCATGCCGGCCGCCATGAGGGCAATGATGGCGCCCACCGCCAGTGTGAACGCCGGGTAGTTGAAAAGCTGGCTGGTGGCCGTGAAGCCGGCCACGAAGGCGATGACGCTGCCCAGCGCCAGCCAGAAAAAGACGACCCCCAGTGACATGGACAGCCCCAGGATGAAGCACCGGCGGCGGTTGTCGGCCGACTGGGACAGGCTCATGATCTTGATGGGGATCATGGGCAGTACGCAGGGGGTGAAATTGAGCAGCAGGCCACCCAGCGCCGCCACCAGTAGCATCAGCACCAAGCCGACACCGGCGGACCCGGTGGTATTCACCGAAAAATCCCAGCCGAAAAGGTCAAACCGCACGCCCTCGGCGGCCGTGGCCGACACCCCCCGAAAATAATCGGCAAAAAGATCGCTGTTGATGCGGTTACCCGACTGGTCTGCCGCCACCACGTCGATGGCGGCCGTCAGGGTCACATCACGCGGGAAGCGGCAGGTGCGCGCATCGCAGGTCTGGTAGGTGACTTTCAGGGTTACTTTCTTGGGCCCCGGTGCCGACCGGGGTGCGACTTTCACCGGCAGATAGATCACCGCGCGCCCGGCAAAGGACATGACCGGCTCGGCCACATAGTCGGCTTTGACGGGTTCGGCCGGAGGGTACTGGGGACGTTCCACCGCCAGGTCCTCGTCGGCATCCACCACGGTCACGGCGGTAGCCACCGGGTTGAAATCTCCGGCGGGTTTGAGCTGGGGCTGGTCGGCGTTGATGTGAAATCCCGGCGCGATGTCGAAAACAACCGCCAGGGCGATCATCTCATCCGGCCGGGCAACGTCCACCGACCAGGCGATCCTGATCTTGACGGGTTCGGCCGGAGCGCCCCCACCGGTCGAAAAAAGACCGCCTGCCAAGGCGACGGCCGGCAGCGTCAGCACCCACAGGGCCACCAGGGGCCACAGCCATGGCGCCAACGTCCGGCACCGGTGCACAAGCGGGTGATGTGGGGAACTGGCGCGCAATGGCGGGGGCATTGGGGTTGTATCCATTGAGAAACCAGATCGCTTCAACAGCGGGAGAGCCGGGGAATAGGCGGCCGGCGCCGCCGCAAATCGGCAACCACGCTGTCAAATGATGTGCGGCAGGTAAGTATCGGCCCGGGGAAACAAGATGAAATAAAGGCAGTCAGGATTCATCCGGCGGATCAACAGATTCTTCATCCGCGATTTTCAATCCGCTTCTGGATGTTTTAATCTTCAGGTCTTCCTTGATATCGTCGCCGGAATCTTCCGCCAGCATTCCGTCGATGCCCTCGGTATCTTCTTCGATGATAGTCTCCTCGACTTCTTCGGGCTCTTCGGGCTCTTCAGGCGCCAGTGTTTCGATATCATTGAAAAACACTTCGATGGATTCCTCATCCCGGGATTCCAGAAGCTCCATGACGCTTTCGGCTATCTTCTCGGCGTAAATGCCGGGCGGGTACATGTTCTTGGTCCTCAGGGTGGCGGTCAGTTCAGCCTTGCCCCGGGCCGCGGCCTGAACAATGGTGTCGTGATCGAATGTCTCCTCGCACAGCAGCGAATAAATATCCTTGTCCAATTCTCCGTATTCGCTGATGACGAATTTTCCGTTCTGCAGATCGTTTTTTATCAGAAATTTCTGTTTCATGTTTCCCTCCAGTATCCGACCGGTTGGAATAAAGTTAAAGGGGCTGAAAGGCCGGAGAAGTTCCTGCCTTGGAAACCATAAAACCAAAGGCATGTCAACATTTTAAATCTTTTTCAGGGCCAAGGGATGGCGCCTCGCCAAATAAAAAACATTGACCATGGCAGCTGCCAATGTTATTGTAATTGGCCCAGAAAGTGGAGGGATGGCTGAGTGGTCGAAAGCGGCGGTCTTGAAAACCGTTGAGGGTAACACCTCCGTGGGTTCGAATCCTACTCCCTCCGCCACAGACCCCGAGGAGAGATGGCCGAGCTGGCTGAAGGCGCTCGCCTGCTAAGCGAGTGTGGGGCGAAAGTTCCACCGAGGGTTCGAATCCCTCTCTCTCCGCCACTTTTTCGAGCAAGCTCAACCACTTACGGTTGGGCTTTTCTGTTTTTGCCGTGATCTAAAGTGATCTCAAGTGACCCCGTCCGGCCCACCGGTGTGCTGGAGTATGCTACTGTTTAGCAC
>CAYUAQ010000049.1:25903-27849 GCA_964442705.1 uncultured Desulfobacteraceae bacterium | reverse complement strand
TGGTGGCGATGCAGGGATTCGAACCCCGGACACTGCGGATATGAGCCGCATGCTCTAACCGACTGAGCTACATCGCCATTATGGCGCCCCTCGAGACACCGGTCTCCCTAACAGCTGATGGCGGCTTAGTCAAGTCGAAATTATGTGCCCATTCACCTCACTTTTGGGAACTCACCACCTCGATGGTGAACTCTTCAAGATTATCCGGCAGATGGGAAAAAACGATCATGAAGGGTTGGCTCTGGCCGGGTCTGAGGGGCTCCCCTGCACCGGACAACCGTTTTTGGATCTGAGCCGTATCCAGGCGGGAAAGCTCCAGATCCGAAATGACGGCACCGCCCATGACGGTCTGTGACTGGACCAGTTTCTTTCCTTTGACGTAGAGCCTGCCCATGATCTTTATGGCGCTGCGCTGCTGCGGATACTGGTTGACGACTTGGCCGCTGATCACAAACAACCGGCCGGCCTTGGCATTGTCTACGAATCTGCTGATAACATCAGAAGTCTTGATCTTCAGGTTGCCCGCATCCGGTTGCCGACTGGACTGAAACAGCTGGCTGACGTAGGGAATGTTGAGTTCCCCCAGCTTGGGAATGCCGGCAATGTTTTTTCCCGGATAGAACGAGTAGGCCACATATCCGCCGATGAGCAGTAACCCGATAACGAATATCACCAGCAGGGGCCGACCGCCGCCGCCCCTTCTGGCGGTGCGCACGGCCGCTGCCGAAGCAACCGCCGTTCCGGCGGCAGCCGCAGCGGCAACAGGTGCTTCCCTCGCAAAGGCATCTGAAGTCCCGGCATCTGCAAATCCGGTGTCCATCTCCATCGCCTCTTCGTCCTCCGTTTCCGGGGTTGCGCTTTCTTGGGGGCCTGCAGGCGCCATTTCCAGGGTCGGCTCTTCCGCCGACACGCCCTGCTCCGCAGGCTCTTCGGCGATTTCAATATCTTCTTCCTCAAACTCGAAATCAGAAGAATCTTCAGAAAAAAAACTTTCCTGAGCCGTTTCTTCTGGCACCGCATCCTCCTCGATATCAAACTCGAGGTCGAGGTCTTCCACGGCATCATCGGCGATGCGCTCTTCGTCGGGCTCCGGGGAAACGGCGAGGACTTCCTCGATTTCGGATATATCGATGCCCTCTTCGCTGTCATCGGATTCTTTGGCGAAATCAGGCTTCACGGCCGCAAAGCCCTCATCAGATTCCAGCAACTCTTCGATGTCCGAAAGATCGATCTCCTCCTGGCTTTCTGTTTCATCGAGGGCCGCTGAATCGGCTTCGGTTACATCTCCGGATTCCTCCGCGAGTTCGGGGGGCAAGTCTTCAAGGGCATCTCCCTCTTCGTCGAGGTTGAGGGCCTTTTCGATTTCATCCAGATCAACCCGCTCCTCGTCCGCAACTGAATTTTCAGCGGTCATTTCCACACCACGGCTATCCCCCACGTCCGACGCCAGATCCAATGACAGGGACTCGGTCTCGTCGTCTCCCGCATTTTCCGCCGAGACAGGGAATCTCTCGGTTTCTTCCAGTGCCTCCTCCAGTTCGGAAAGGTCGATCTCTTCGTGCGCATCCGCCGTCATCTCGGCAGCCGGCACCGGATCCGGTTCACCGGACAGCGCCGTCTCCAGGTCCGGACTGGCTTCACCCGGCAAATCTTCCAAGTCACCAAGGCCGGGCTCTCCCCGGGGTCCTTCTTCGAGGCCTTCCAGTGCCTGCTCCAGCTCGGAAAGGTCAATCTCTTCACCCGCGATATCCTCAGCCGCGGCATCCCTCTCCGATTCCTCGTCCCCGTCCAGATTCAACTCGGATACCGCTCCCGGCGCATCCCCATCCACGGCAACCACGCCCTCATCTTCCCCGAGGGCCTGCTCCAGTTCGGAAAGGTCGATCTCTTGCGCATCGCTCTCCCCGCTCTCGGCCGGCACTTCCGCCTCTTCATCGTCTATGGCC
>CAYUAQ010000049.1:0-25803 GCA_964442705.1 uncultured Desulfobacteraceae bacterium | reverse complement strand
CACCGACCGCAGCGGCTGCGTCTGAAGCCTCGCCCTCTTCCAGCACCTGCTCCAGCTCGGAAAGGTCGATCTCTTCCGCATCGCTCTCCCCACTCTCGGCCGGCACTTCCGCCTCTTCATCGTCTATGGCCAGCTTCAGCTCCGGTTCCGTCTCCCCACCGACCGCAGCGGCTGCGTCTGAAGCCTCGCCCTCTTCCAGCACCTGCTCCAGTTCGGAAAGGTCGATCTCTTCCGCATCGCTCTCCCCGCTCTCGGCCGGCACTTCCGCCTCTTCATCGTCTATGGCCAGCTTCAGCTCCGGTTCCGTCTCCCCACCGACCGCAGCGGCTGCGTCTGAAGCCTCGCCCTCTTCCAGCACCTGCTCCAGCTCGGAAAGGTCGATCTCTTCTACGCCGCTGGTCACACTGGCGGCATCACCTTCGAAGTCCAAATCCATATCCAGCGGCAAGTCGAGCATCTCTTTACCGTCGAGGCCGGATGGTGCCGGTGTTTCGGTCTCCGTCGGTTCACGGGGCGTTTCGTCCAGCTCCAGCATCCGGGCAATGGCTTCCTCATCCATATCAAGCAGCTTCTCCGGCAGGACATCGTCAGCGGCCGCCAAGGCTCCAGCCGACTCGGCCACATCCCCGCCCGTGGCCTCCTCGTATTGCTGTTCGGAGCCACCTTCGGCTACGGTGCTTTCCAATTCGTCACCGCCTTCGTAGCCAGGGCCACCGGCTTCTTCCCGGGTGCCGGCTGTTTCGGCAGGCTGGGAGGAAGAAGAAGATGGATAAGCCAGGAAAACAGTTTTACAGTTGGAGCATCGAACCTTGGAACCCGCCGGGTTGAGCAGGCTCTCATCCAACTTGAAACTGGTACCGCAGTTTTCACAGGTAATGATCATGAACGCCCCCGCATTTTTGTATTTCAACGGAACACTTTCAAAAGTTTCTGTGCATCAATGCAGGCAGTAAGCAAATTAAGTGCCATCCAACGACTGTCCGGCCATATTTGCCGTCAACCGCCACTCCGGCGAGGTCCCCTGACGGACCGCGTGTTTTTGAATCCGGCTGGAAGCAGATAATGCAGCGGGAATCGACCGCGTAACAGGTAACCGGTTACCAAAAAAGCAGCTCGGCGAAAACAGAAGGGAAGAATGCCATCTAAGCACGCAGTCCCGACAACCGGTTTTCCTGTGAATCATGGCAGACTCGTAAAAAGTTTTTTCCAGCGAACTGCAGGCTTTTTCGGAAAAGAGCAGTGAGGGGTTGCGCGTTAAATCCCAAGCTGTCTGAGGGGCTTGCGGCAAGTTCTTGGGATTCAGCGAAACCCCGGGCCGCTCCGGAAAAGGACTGCCAAAACGTGAAAACCAGACTTTTTACGGGTTCTTCAATCATGGATGGTTCCCGCTGACGGATGAAAAAGTCCTTTTTAAATAGGCCATTTTGAACCAAATGGCCTATTTTGGATCTTTAATACACCCTCTTCGGTGTAATTTCAAGTTTTTATAATCCTTCTGCCGCCAGTTTCTTGACCAGTTCCTTCTGACCGGGTGTCAGGTGTTTGGGCAGGCGCACCAGCACACGCACGTAAAGGTCACCCCTGCCGCTGCCCCTCATGTGGGGAAGGCCGCGGCCGGCCAAGCGCATCCTGGTCTTGTGGTTGGTACCGGGAGGGATCTTCAGGTTGAGGGACTGGCCCTCCAGGGTGGGCACGGATATGGTGGTTCCCAGCAACGCTTCCGTCAACCGGATTTCGCGATCAATGCTCACGTCGTATCCATCGGCTTTAAAGAGAGGGTCCGGCATAACTTTAGCCTGAATGTAGAGGTCGCCCGCGGGTCCTCCCATGGGACTGGGCTCCCCCTTGCCGGCCAGTCGCAGTTTCTTCCCGCTGATCATACCCTTGGGAATGGTCACCGTCAGGTTTTCGGAGCGCCCCTCGTGCTGGAAACGGATGTTTTTGCGGGTGCCGGTGGCGACTTCGCGCAGGGTCAGGGGAAGTTCGTACACCAGGTCAGATCCCTTGGCTGACGCCGTCTGCTGCTGGCTGTAATCACCAAAGGGGTTGCCGCCGCCGAAGGAGAATCGCACTGAGCCTCTTCTGCCGCTTTTGCCGCCGAAAAAATTTCCCCCGCCGAAACCGAACTCCTTGAAAAGATCGCTGAAGTCAAACCCCCGGAAAATGTCTTCCTGGGAATAGCGCTGCTGAAAACCGTCGGCACCGAAGGTGTCGTACTGTTTGCGTTTTTCCTTGTCACTGAGTACCGCGTAGGCTTCGCTGATCTTCTTGAACTTCTCCTCGGCCGCCTTGTCCCCTTTGGTGTGGTCGGGGTGATATTTCATGGCCAGTTTACGGTACGCTTTCTTTATCTCGGCGTCGCTGGCGTTCTTGCTGACACCCAGCAATGCGTAGTAGTCGGTTTCAGACATTTCCTGCATTACCTCTTTTCGTGATTATTTTTCCAGCAGTAACCATTCGCCTGCGGCCGGATGCCCTGCATCCTCCCTTTCGCCACAGGTTTGTTCAAATATTTAAAAACACTAATGAATTTGGACACCTAAAGATAAGCGTCAACCCCGCACGTGTCAAGGTCCCGACGGCTGCAAATGTTCATGAGCGCCCCTCGAGCGTCTTCAGGGCGATGCGCAGCACAGACAGCGCGGCCGGGGTTATACCCTCGATCCTGGAGACCTGCCCCAGGGAGGCGGGCTGCAGGCGGGACAGTTTTTCTTTCAGCTCGTTGGACAGGCCGTGCACCGCGCTGAAATCGAAGCCGTCGGGAATCTTTACCTTTTCCACCTGCCGGAAACGCTCGATATCGCGCAGCTGCCGCCGGATGTAGCCCTCGTACTTGATCTCGATTTCGACCTGGCGGATCACCCGCTCATCCAGGGGTTCTGCAGGGGGAGCCAGGGCCGCCACCACCCCGTAATCCAGTTCCCCCCGCTTCAACAACTGGTCGAGACGGATACCGCTGCTCAGGGGGGGGGATCCCCGCCGGGACAGATAGCGGTTAACCACCTCACCGGGCGGGATCACGGTGGCCCTGATCCGATCGATCTCCCGCTCAATGCGCGCCTTTCTTTCCACGACGCCTTCGGCACTGCCATCATCGACCAGGCCGAGCCGGTGGCCGATGGTCATGAGCCGCAGGTCGGCATTGTCTTCCCGCAGCATCAGCCGGTATTCAGCCCGGGAGGTGAACATGCGGTATGGCTCCCCGGTGCCGCGCGTGACCAGATCGTCGACCAGAACCCCCATGTAGGCCTCGGATCGGTCCAGGGCAAACGGAGCGCGCCGCTGGGTCCGGCAGGCGGCATTGATGCCGGCCCACAGCCCCTGGGCGGCGGCTTCTTCGTAACCGGAGGTGCCGTTGATCTGTCCGGCCAGAAACAGTCCCGCCACGCGCCTGGTTTCCAGGGTGGGCTTCAGCTGACGGGGGTTGAGGTAATCATACTCGATGGCATAGGCCGGCCGCATGATCTCGGCCTCTTCCAGCCCGGGGATGGAACGTACGAAGCGGACCTGGACCTCCAGCGGCAGGCTGTTGCCCATTCCGCTGGCGTAAATCTCGTCGCTCTCCAGTCCTTCGGGCTCGAGGATGATCTGGTGCCGTGGACGATCGGGGAACTTGACGATCTTATCTTCAAAAGAGGGGCAGTAGCGCGCCGAAACCCCCTGGATGTAACCACCGTAGAGCGCCGAGCGCCCCAGGTTCTCCCGGACAATGCGGTGACTCTCGGCCGTGGTGTGGCCGATGTAGCACGGCAGCTGAGGTGTATCGATTTTCTCTGTAAAAAAAGAAAAGGGACGCGGCTCGGCTTCCGGCGGCTGCACCTCGAAACGGCTGAAATCGATGCTCGATTTCTTCAGGCGCGGCGGCGTACCGGTTTTCATCCGCCCTACCTCGAATCCCAGGTTTTTCAGCTGATCGGCCAGGCCGTAGGAGGCGAACTCTCCGGCCCGGCCGGCTTTGAAAGCCGTGGCGCCGATGTGAATCAGCCCCCTCAAGAAAGTGCCCGTCGCCAGCACCACTGTCCGGCACTGGTATCCGAAACCGGTGTGGTCCTCCACGCCGGCGACACGTCCGTTTTCGATCACCAGTCGTTCCACCAGGGCCTGTTTCAAATCCAGGCCGGGCTGGCGTTCCAAGGCCTGTTTCATCACCACGTGGTAACGGTTCTTGTCGTTCTGGGTCCTGGAGGAATGCACCGCCGGCCCTTTCCGGGTGTTGAGCAGACGGTAGGAGATGACACTGCGGTCGCACACCCGGGCCATCTGGCCACCCAGGGCATCGATTTCCCGGACCAGCTGCCCCTTGGCCATGCCGCCGATGGAAGGGCTGCACGGCATGGCAGCCACCTTGTCCAGATCGATGGCCAGCAGCAGGACGTCGCAGCCCATGCGGGCGGCGGCCAGCGAGGCCTCACATCCGGCATGGCCGGCTCCGACCACGATGATGTCATATTTCTTTGGGTAAACGCTCATGGCTAAAACATGGTTTTCGGTTGACGGTTGGCGGTTTTCAGTTAAAACTGACGGAAATCGACCGGGAACCGAAAACCCTCAACCGAAACTCCGGATAATTTCATGCCGGCCCTGTACCGCGATCTGAACACCTACTTCCGCCGCCTCTTCGGATGCCGGGTCCAGAAGATATCCGTGGATGCCGGCCTTACCTGCCCCAACCGGGATGGCACCCTTGCCACGGGCGGCTGCATCTACTGCAATGCCCGGGGGTCGGGCACCGGTGCCGGCGCCAGGGGGCTGACCATCACCGAACAGATCAGGCAGGGCAAACAGTATCTTGCCAGACGCTACCAAGCCGAGAAATTTCTAGTCTACTTTCAGTCCTTTACCAATACCTATGCCCCCCTGCCAACACTCCGCAAACTCTACGATGCCGCCCTTGCCGACCGTGACGTGGTGGGGCTCTCCATCGGCACCCGCCCCGACTGCGTCGACGAGGCGGTGCTGGATCTGCTGGAAGGGTACGCCCGCGACCGCCTCATATGGATCGAATACGGTCTGCAGTCCATCCACGATAGGACGCTGCGGCGCATCAACCGCGGCCATGACTTCGCGGCTTTCCAGCGGGCGGTGGCGGCCACCCGTGGTCGCGGCATCCGGATGTGCGCCCATGTCATCCTGGGGCTTCCCGGGGAGGGCCGCCGCCATATGCTGGATACCGCCCGCGCCGTGTCCGGCATGGGTATCGACGGCATCAAGATTCATCTTCTCTATGTCGTGCGGGGTACGCCCCTGGCCCGTCTTCATGCCGGGGGAAAATATCGCTGCCTGCAACAGGATGAATACGTGCGGCTGGTCTGCGACTTCCTGGAACGTCTGCCCCCGGACATGATCATTCAGCGCCTGACCGGTGACCCCCACCGTGAAGAACTGGTGGCGCCGGCCTGGTCCCTGCGCAAACAGGAAACCCTCGATCGCATAAAAGCCGAACTCATGCGACGCGGCACCTGCCAGGGCGCCCGCTTCAGCGACTCCGATGCGGGTTAGACCAGGCCGGTCGCCCTGACGGCCCGCTCGATCTGGCCCAGCCGGGCGTCGAGACTGCCCGTGTATCCCACGGCAAGGCGCAGCAACCCCGGTGAGAGGCCCATTTCGGCCTGCTTTTCGGGTGCGATCTCCGACGAAGTGGAGGATCCGGAGCAGGACATCAAGGTGTCGAAATAACCCAGCGACACGGCAATCAATCCGAAACGCTCCTCGTTCTGCAAAATGGCCATGAGTTTTTCGGCCCTGTCCCGGGTGCCGCAGTCCAGGGTCAGCATGCCGCCGTAACCGTACCCCCGGTTTATCATGGAAGTCACCAGGTCATGCTGGGCAAAGGCCGGCAGGCCGGGATAGGTCACCGGTGCCGCCAGATGCGCCAGGTGTTCGGCGATGGCCTGTGCGCGGCGGCCGTGCTCCCGCATGCGCATGCCGAGGTGGGGCAGGCGCTGAATGATGTCGAAGGCCGTCCGCGGATCGATGGTCGGCCCCAGGAGCATGACCCGGCCGGTGTGCAGGTCCATCAGCCGGTAGATGAACTCACGATCGGCGCACACCGCCCCGGCGATGAGGTCGCTGGCCCCGTTGATGAACTTGGTCATGGAGTAAACCACGACGTCGGCGCCCAGAAGGACCGGTGAGATCATCATGGGCGTGAAGGTGTTGTCCACCACCAGCTTGAGGCCCCGGCGGCGGGCCAGTCGGGACAGGGCCGCTATGTCGGCCGTTTTGAGGGTCGGATTGCCGATGGTTTCGGTGTAAATCACCCGAGTGGCCGGCGTGATGGCCGCCTCGAAAGCCGCTGTGTCGGATGGATCCACGAAGGTGGTGGTAATATCCATCTCGGGCAGCAGATCGTCGAGCAGGGCGTGAGTCCCGCCGTAAACGGTATCACTGGAAACGATATGGTCGCCGCCTTTGCACAGCTGCAACAGTGTGCAGGCGATGGCCGACATACCGCTGGCCGTGCACAGGGCGAACTCGGTGCCTTCCATGGCGGCCAGATAACGGGCCAGCACGTCCACGGTGGGATTGAAATGCCGGCTGTAGAGAAAGCAGCCGCCCTTGTCAGGCCCCCGCAGCCCCTGGAAAATCTCCGGCATGACGGCCGGATCGATGACCGTAAAAGTTGCCGAACGCGATATAGAAGGCGTCACGCCCCCGTGTTCGCCGAACTCTCGGCGCACTTCGACCAGCGCCTGTTCCGGATCAAATGGCTGCATGGAAATCCCCCCTTCGGAAAATAACAACTGGGTGTTGGCGTTTCTGTCTGCATGTATACCACAGCTCCCGGGCGCCCTCAACACGAAAGCCGCGCATGGAATTGTCTGCCGCTCGGACCCCGAGGAACAGTTTGACAAACGGGGCAACAGTTCTTAAGGTGAAATGCACCTTCCTGCCGCCAATTTTCTGGATAACCCGTTACGATGATATCGAACCGGTCACACACGTGGCGTGCCGTCTGGATCTTCTGGACTTCCGTGCTCCTGTACCTGTGGGCGACCTCCGGGGCCGGGGCCGCAAGGCTGAACGTGCGCCACGACCTGCACCTGTCACTGGCACCGGCGACCCACGAGTTGAAGGCCGTTGACCGCATCACCGCGGAAGGGCAAGGCGGGCCGTGGCCGGCGATGCGCCTGGCCCCGCAGGCCCGCCAGATTTCGGCAACCCTGGACGGCCGCGCGGTGGCCTTCACCTTCCGTGACGGCCGGCTGGTGCTGCATGCCCGCGCAGCCACCGGCGCCGGGGTGCTGGAGATCGGATACCGCTGCGTTTTCAATGACCCCGTACCCTTGGCGCCGGCCAACAGTGACAATCCCGGCTACGGCGTCACGGCCAGCATCTCCGAAAAAGGCACCTTTCTCCTGCCCGGCGCGGGCTGGTATCCCCGGGTCGAAGGCGCCCGTGCCATCTACCGGCTGGCGGTGGATGCCCCCCGCGGCATCCTGGCGGTTACCGCCGGGCGTCTGGTAGCGCACGCCACCCGGGGGGACCGTACGGTTTCGCACTGGCTGGTCACTCGTCCCGTGGAGGGGCTGGCACTGTCGGCCGGGCCCTATGAAGTACGCTGGAGAGAGACCGCCGGCATCCGGGTGATGACCTACTTTTTGGCCGGCTCGGCATCCCCGGCCGAAAAATACCTGGACACCACCGGCGGTTACCTGGCACTCTACCAGGACTTGTTCGGCCCGTACCCCTTCGAAAAATTCGCGGTGGTGGAAAACTTCTTCCCCACCGGTTACGGGTTCCCCTCCTACACCCTCATGGGCGGTACCGTGCTGCGCCTGCCGTTCATCCTGCGCACCAGCCTCCCCCATGAAATCGCCCACAGCTGGTGGGGCAACGGTGTTCTCGTGGACTACCGTCAGGGGAACTGGTGCGAGGGGCAGGGTCATGGCCCTCTTCTGCCCGCAAGCAACCGCCGCGGCCAGAACGGCGGCCCGCAAGATCACCCACTACGGCCGGTACAGCTACCTGGTCTTTAACGGCGGCCGCACGGAGAAACGAGGCACCTGGCCGGTGCGCTCGTCACCCCTGGTCTACCGCTGGCCCCGGGAAAACATTGGAGAATAAATGACTCGCTATCTGATCGTGTTGCTGCTGATGGCATTGTCCGCCGCTTCGAGCGAGGCCGGCAGCAGCGGTGCCGTCCAGGCAAAGAACGGCTGGAAGGGTGAAAGAATTCCGTCCCTGATCGACAGCATACGGGTGGACGGTCCGCTGTCATTCTGCGGTGAAGCGGTTCCCCTGACCAGCCAGGAAGTACGCGAGCGGCTGGAAAAGGAACTCCTGCTGGCCCTCTGGAACCGGCCCCAGGTGATCCTGTGGCTGAAGCGGTCCCGGCGTTACCTGGATCCGCTGTCCGCCATGCTGCACCGGGAGGGCCTACCCATGGACCTGAAATATGTGGTCGTGGTCGAAAGCGCCTTGAGACCCCATGCCGTTTCCAGCAAGGGGGCGGTGGGATTCTGGCAGATGATGGCCTTTACCGGACGCAAATACGGCCTCGCCATCAACAGCCGCGTCGACGAACGCCGCAACTTCCCCGCCTCCTCACGGGCGGCCCTCAAATACCTGAAGGCCTTACATGGCCAGTTCGGTTCCTGGACCCTGGCCTGCGCCGCCTACAACATGGGCGAAAAGGGACTGGCGGCCGCCATCGATTCCCAGGGACAGACAACCTTCTACCGGCTCTACCTTCCCCTGGAGACCCAGCGCTTCATATTCAAGATCCTGGCCGCCAAGCTGATCCTGATGACACCCGAGAGATTCGGCTTTCACCTGTCGCCCGAGGACATCTATCCCCCTTTTAGGGCCAAACCGGTGGAAGTCGACTGCCCCAGGGACATTCACATGAGCGTGGTAGCTGAGGCCGCGGGCACTGACTACAAGCGCATGAAGGATCTCAACCCCCAAATCCGAGGAGCTTTCCTGGCCAGGGGGCAGCACCGCCTGATGGTTCCCGGGGAAAGCGCCGGGACATTCGCCGAAAGGCTTCGACAGGCCGCCCGACAGGTTCCCGAAGAGGGGATTCCCCATGTTTACCGGGTAAAAAGCGGGGACAGCCTCTCGGTCATCGCCAGCCGTTTCAATGTCAAACTGTCCGATCTACTGCGATGGAACGGGCTGGACTCCAGGAAGGTAATCGTGCCGGGGCAGACCCTGGTGATCTACGGAGGGGAGTCTCAATAGCTCAGAGAGAAGGCTATCGCCCGAAAATAGCATTCAGCAGAAAAGCAAACGTCCCGATACCGAACAGGAGCAGAAAAAGGGGCATGCTGACCAGGTAATCGGCCGTTTGCCGCAGCATGGTCCAGCTGAGGGTTTCGATCCAGCCAAACCAGGAGGCGTCGAAAACATCCAGCAGGGATATCTGTTTCCAAGCCGCCCCTTCGGTTTCCATGAGGGTTGAAATGGCCTGAAATCCCAGCAGCACCCCCCCGCCCAGAAAGGCCGCAATGCCTGCGATGGTAAACTTGTTCACCGTACTGATCCCCCTTGAAAATGACCATCTCCGGTGGTGCGGTGGCCCTGGGGCCACATCACCGGACGACGTTACAGTTTACCGTCTTATCGGCAGGCAGTGGGGAAAACTTTAGCTGCGGGCCACCAGGGGCTGTTTCAGGAGGATTTTTTTTCGCTTCCTGTTTCTGAAATCCCCAGGGTTTCATCCACGGCTTCATCGGATGTCACCCAGATGTAATCACCGTAGGCCAGTTCCGCGCTGCTTCCGGCCGGGGCCAGGTACACTGTGCGGTAAGAGGCACCGGTGCGCTTGAAGGCCCTTTCGGGAACCCCGAATTTGTAGATGATATGGCCGTCGCCCATCAACGCCACCATGGGGCCGCCGGCCAGGTGTCCGGCGACGGCTGCGGCCATGCCGTCTTCCCATGCGCACTGGGCTTCATAGAAGTTTTCGAAATTGTTGCGCCCCGGGATGTGATGCCCCTCGAAGACCTTTTTCACGTACTCCCGGTGGGCACTGTCGGTCAGGTCTATGGCGGCCGGCAGCTGTTTCTTTTCGTAAGCATTCAGGCTCGCTACGCCTCCTATGGAAATTTTCGGAGGAATAGAAAAGGGAATGTTCAGCCCGATTAATGGGATGTGATGCTGTTTGATGAACTTAAGAATGTCCTCGTACAGAGAAGCCTTGTACCGCCAGTTGGCATACCAGTGGGTCTGTTCCAGAAATGCCTGCCAGTTGAGCTCTCCCCGTGACCAGCGGTCCAGAACCGGCTGGTAGGTGTGGTCGAACATTTCCATGCCCACGGACATGCGCGGATGAACTTTGGCCAGACGACGCAGTATTTCCAGCTGGATTCTGTGGTGCAGCGGGTCGGTGTGCCGTTCTCCCACGTAAACCACCTGCACGCTTTCGAGGTCCATCATCATTTCATCGAAAGAAACGGCCCGGCCCGTACGGCCGGAGATGATCTGGCCTGCGGAAAATGAGCGCTGCATGTCTTTCATCCACAGTGTTTTGGGCGCGCTGGCACATCCCCAGCCCACTATTACGGCCAGCAGGCCCGCTGTCCAAATGAATTTTGCCGACAGGATACCTGCCAAAAAAAACCTGGGCTCTCGCATGACTTGATTTTTCCCGTGATCCGGTTAAGATATGGACGTAAGCTGTCCGCTGATACCTGACACCTGATACCCTTTTCAAGAAAATGAAAAACAGCGACACCTATCCATTTCATCACCGCCAGATCACACCGTGGTATGCCACCACCGCCGTCTGCTGGACGCTGATGACGCTTATGCTGGCAATCTTCGGTTTTGCCCTGGTAGGCGTCTCGGTGGCGCGTGCAGAGGCCGCCTTCAGCACCTATCTGTGGGTGCCCGCGACGCTGTGCACCATAAGCGGGACCTTCGTGGTCCTGCTGGCCTGGCGCCTGATCAAACGGCGGCTTCTTCAGCGCAGGACCGACCAGACCGGCGAATAGCGTTTGTCCACAAATGTGAGACTTGCGAAAAACGTTTCGAAAAGGCGGGGAACCCCAGGCACAGGGCAGGCCGGCATGTCCCTACATTTTCTGCAGGTACTGCTGGAAGGTCATCGTCTTGTAACTGTCGGTGCCGACGAAACCCAAGATCTTCAGCAGCATTTTGGGCGGTATATACCCGGGCAGGTTGCCTATGGCCTCGCCGTCTTCGGCCAGAAACCAGGTCGAAGGCAATCCCTGGACGTTGTATTTGCGGGCCAGATTCTGTTGACGATCGGAATTGACCTTGGTGGAAATGAAATATTGATTGAGGTAGGCCACCACCTCCGGATCCCTGAAGGTTTCCTTCTCCATCTTGACGCAGTAGGTGCACCAGTCGGCATAGAAGCTGAGAAAAATCTTCTTGCCCTCCTCTTTCCCCACCCGCAGGGAATCCTGGTACGGGTACCATTTGATGGTAGTGGCCGTGGCTACCGTCTTGACCGCCTCCTGGGCACGGCCTTCACCGGCCTGCATGCAAAAAAGTCCGGTCAGAAACGCCAAAGCGACCATGAAAGCGGCCCCAGGCCTGTAAAACGTCTGTAATATAGATTTGAATGTCATTTTATTCTTCCTCGGAAAAGCTTCGAATCATCATCTCACCCAGTTCTCTTGACCGCTGGGTGGCCGCCTCCACGGCATTGATCAGCGTCGTACGCAATCCCCCTTTTTCCAGCGTGTGCAACCCGGCAATGGCCGTGCCGCCGGGAGAAGTGACCCGGTCCTTGAGCTGCCCCGGGTGTTCTCCGGTTTTCATCAGCAGTTCGGCGGCACCCAGAACGGTCTGCGCCGAAAGGAAAAGAGCATCATTGCGAGACAGACCCATTTTAACACCGGCATCGGCCAACGCGTCGATGATCAGAAAAATGTAGGCCGGTCCGGAACCGCTGAGGCCTGTAATGGCATCCATGAGCACGTTTTCTTCGATGAAGATACTCTTGCCCACCGAGTCGAAAATGGCCTTGGCGATCTGCACGTCACCCTCCAGAACGTGTCCCCCGGAGGCGATGGCGGTGGCGCCCTGCTTGACCGATGCCGCGATGTTTGGCATGACCCGTATCAGCCGCAGTTCCCTGTTGAGGCAGGCCTCGATGGCGGCCAGGGGCACGCCGGCGGCAATGGAGATGACCAGCTTGCTCATATCCAGACAGTCTGCGGTCTGCCGCAGTACCGACGCCAGAATCTGAGGTT
Organism: uncultured Desulfobacteraceae bacterium; assembly: GCA_964442705.1. Taxonomy (GTDB): domain Bacteria; phylum Desulfobacterota; class Desulfobacteria; order Desulfobacterales; family JALSRD01; genus JALSRD01. The sequence goes on along the minus strand of CAYUAQ010000049.1, from coordinate 13,633 downwards.
TGGTCGCATATATGACGATCTCCGATGCGGCCACCGCCCGGCGGTTGTCCGTGGATGTACGGACCCCAAATTTCTGGTGGACCTGGTCTAATTTCTCCTGCCGCACGTCCGTACAGATGATATCCTGAGGCAGGGCACCCCCCGAGCCAACCAACCCGCTGATAAGCGCCTCTCCCATGTTCCCGGTGCCGATAACGGCAATCCTTCTGCCATTTAACATCTTTTGTCTACGCACTCCCCTTCTGGTCGAATCCCCACTGCAGGGGTCGAGGGCAAACTCGGCCCGGCAAGGTTATGCCCGCCGCGTTGTCCGCAATACGCCCCGCCCCCGTGGCCACTGACGCCCCGGATTGGAAGCCGAGGGCCCCCGGCAGTTCCAAATCAATAAAACAAAACTTAGGTATTCACCTGCGGCAAGTCAAGAAGAATTGAGCCCCATCAGGGGCCTGTGTGCCGCCCGTCCGCCTTGGCCGGCAGCACCGCAGTCAGAGAGGTCAGGCACTTCGCCCGCTGTGAAAAATCTTGACTTCTGCCGGGGAATACCATTACTTTTAAAAAAAATAAACCGTGTTTCAACGCAGGTGCGATGCATCCGACTCCGGAAAGGCGTCTGGCGACATGTATATTTTTGGATATTTTCTCCTGGCGGTTGCCAAGGTCCTCGACGTGGCTCTGGTTCTCTACATGTGGATCGTCATTGCCAGAGCGGTCCTCTCCTGGGTCAGCCCGGACCCGTACAACCCCATCGTACGATTCATCACCTCGGTGACGGAACCAGTGATGTACCGCATTCGCAAAGTGCTGCCGGTGAGCTTTGGTGGCCTCGATTTTTCGCCCATCCTGGTCATTCTGGCGATTATTTTCTGCCGCACCTTCATCGTCAACAGTTTGCTGAGCCTTTCGCAATCGATGTTTTGACCCGCAATCGCATGCGAATTCAGGGAGGTTTGGTCATGACGGAACAACCCAAAGATACCCTCAAGTACGAATGGTCACCCGGTCCTGGCACAGCCGGGGAAATCTCGGCCCTGGATATTCGTGAGCGCCAGTTCAGACTGCGCTTCCGGGGGTTCGACGTCAGGGAGGTGGATGAGTTCCTGGATGAAATTGCCGAGGTGGTCAACACCTTGGCAGCCAGAAATGCGGCCCTCGAAAACCAGGTTCGCAAACTCAAAGCCGAAATCGTAGAACGCCGGGAACGTGAAGCGGCGGTGACCCAGGCCCTGCACGAATCCCACGGCAGCATTGAAAAAATGAAGGAAAACGCCCAGCGTTCGGCCGAACTGCTTGTATCCGAGGCCGAAGTACGTGCCGAGCGGATCCTCAACCGGGCACACAACCGGCTGGCCCAGCTGCATGAAGACATCGCCGGCCTGAAACGGCAACGCGTCCAGATCGAATCCCAGATCCGGGCCATCCTTGAGTCCCACAGCAAGCTGCTGGATGTCTCCAAGGAAGAGATGACGGCGGCTGATGAAGATTTCTCCAAATTGAAGTTCCTCAAAAAAGCCCCCTGACCCCCCTCTGCCCTGCAAATGGGGCCGAGGTTCATTTCTTTATTTCTTCTAAAGATTGACACCTTCCACCCGAAAATGAACTTGTGAGGGATCTGATCCTGAACCGCCTGTGGTACTGCGGACGTAGGGCCCGGCAGCTGCCTGTCTGCAACGCGAACAGGCCGGCGAACACGTATCGTTCATGCTTTCCAACGGGAGTTTCGAATGGCCAAAATAGATGCTTTTTTCAAACTGATGCACGACCAGGGGGCCTCCGACCTGCACCTGGTGGCCGGGCAGCCGCCGGCCCTGCGCATCAACGGTGAGATGGAACGCGTAAAATACAAGGTTCTGGACAGTGACGACCTGCGGGAGATGCTCTACGAAATCGCACCGGAGGAAAAAATCAAGCTCTTCGAAGAAAACGGGGACTTGGATTTCGGTTACGAAATTCCCAATGTGGCCAGGTACCGCGCCAACTTCTTCATGCAGCGCAACGGTGTCGCGGCCGTTTTCCGGGAAATCCCCAGCGAAATCCAGACTCCCGAGCAACTGGGACTCCCCCCGGTGATGACCAAACTGGCCATGCTTCCCCGAGGACTGGTGCTGGTCACCGGCCCCACCGGCAGCGGCAAATCGACCACTCTGGCCGCCATCATCGACGTGGCCAACCGCCGCCGCAAGGACCACATCATCACCATCGAAGACCCCATTGAATTCGTGCACCGGAGCAAGGGATGTATCGTCAACCACCGCGAGGTCTTGGTGCATACCAAATCGTTCTCGGCCGCCTTGCGCGGTGCCCTGCGCGAAGATCCCGACATCATTCTGGTAGGAGAGATGCGCGATCTGGAAACCATCTCCCTGGCCATTGAGGCGGCCTCCACCGGGCACCTGGTGTTCAGCACGGTGCACACCACCAGCGCCGCCAAAACCCTGGACCGCATCATCGAGGTGTTTCCTTCCCACGAACAGGCCCAGATCCGATCCACCCTGGCCGACGGTATCCGGGCCGTCATCGGCCAGACCCTGATGAAACGCATCGACAAACGCGGGCGGGTGGCCGCCTTCGAAATCCTCATCGGAACGCCGGCCGTGCGCAACCTGGTCCGGGAAGGCAAGACCCATCAGATCAACTCCATGATACAGACCGGCAAAAAATACGGCATGCAGCTTCTGGACGATGCCATCATGGATCTGTGCAAGCAGGGCAAGATCAGTCCCGATGACGCCTACACCCGGGCCAACGAAAAGGCCCGTTTCAGGCCGCTGCTGACCGCGCCGCCGGCGGATTTTACAGAAGTGTAACACCGCTTTGTTTACTAAAACAGAAGAGATGTCGTCATGAAAAAACAGGAAGTCGATCAGATTCTGACCAACATGCTGGATGCCTACGAAAACGTGTCAGACCTCAACTTCACGGTGGGAAAATCCCTGCAGGTGGAAAGCGCGGGAGTCCTCCAGCCCGTTGCCATGCAGCCCGAATTCCCGGAACTGACCCCCTTTCAGACCGAACGCATTGCCCTGAACCTGCTCAACGGGGACCGGCGGTTGACCGACTCTTTGCTCAGCCATGGATCCTGCGACCTGTCTTACACGCTGCCGGGCAAAGCCCGTTTCCGGGTAAACATCTTCTCCCAGAGCGGCCGCTACTCCATCGTGCTGCGCAAACTGGAATCCAAGATCCCCACCATCAAGGACCGGGGGCTTCCCGAAAGCTTTTACGAGATCGCCGAGGAAAAAAACGGTATCGTGCTGGTCACCGGTGCCACCGGTTCGGGTAAAACGACGTCGCTGGCGGCCATCCTGGATGAGATCAATGAGACCAAATCGGTTCATGTGGTCACCCTGGAAGATCCGGTGGAATACCAGCACCCCCATAAGAAATCCACTTTCAACCAGCGGGAACTGGGCATCGACTTCGACTCCTACGCCAACGGCCTGCGGGCCGCCCTGCGCCAGGCCCCCAAGGTCATCCTGGTGGGCGAAATGCGCGACCGCGAAACCGTTGAAATCGGCCTTACGGCCTCGGAAACCGGCCATCTGGTATTCAGCACCCTGCATACCTCCGATGCCGGCCAGACCATCAACCGAATCCTGGGCATGTTTACCACCGAGGAAGAACGGCAGGTGCGCATACGACTGGCTGACTCCGTTCGCTGGATCGTGGGCCAGCGGCTGCTGCCCAAGGTCGGCGGCGGACGTGTGGCCGCTTTCGAAGTCCTGCGCTCCAACATTCGTGTCCGCGACTCCATCCTGCACGGTGAATCCGAGGGCAAAACCTTCTATGAAATCATGCAGGCCGGGCGGCCTTTCGGCATGACGACATTCGACGATTACATCGTCGGTCTCTTCGAACGCGGGCTGATTACCGAGAAAACGGCTATGGCCTATGCCTCCCGCAAGGCCATCGTGGGCCGGGGCATCGATATGGTAAAAAGCGCACGGGGCGAGTCGACCTCCGACATCGAAGATCTGGCCATCGACCGCGAATACGACAGGAACCATATCTGAGGGCAGGGCGGCCAGGCAACACCCATGAACCGATAGGGCACGACACGCAAAGGGACACAAACACGATTCCTGCACCGGGAGGGAAAAACAAGCCATGGAAATCGTCTGCACCAGCTGCAACAGCAAATTGCGTATTCCGGACCTCAAGCTGCCGTCGGGCAAATCCGCATCTCTGCGCTGTCCGAAGTGCAAAACCAGAATCCATATCGGATCTGAAGATTTGCAGGCATCAAGCCGATCCGATGACGCCGAAAACCGGCCGGCAGACACGGTGCTGTCGGCCGAAGAGCTCATGCAGGAAGCGCTGACTGCCGAACCGGCCTCTTCCGAAGATCTCATGCGGGAGTCGTTTGAAATGGCACGCCTGGGCGGGAAAACCGCGCTGATCTGTGAACCCCACACCGCCGCCAGGGACAAACTCAAATCCCTGCTGGAATCCATGGACTACTTCACCGTGGAAGCCGAAGACACGCGCAATGCCCTCAAACGCATGCGCTACCATCTCTTCGACCTGATCGTCGTCAATGAGAGCTTCGACACCAAAGACCCCGATGCCAACGGGGTCCTTATCTACCTGCGCCACGCGGAGATGAGCATGCGGCGCCACATGTTTGTCGTCATGATCACCAAACGTTTCCGCACGCTGGACCAGTTGACGGCCATGAGCAAAAGCGTTAATGTAATCGTCAACACCCGGCACACCGAAAACCTGCAGGACATTCTGTCACGCAGCATGGCCGACAACGAACGCTTCTACGATGTCTACACGGCATCCATGAAGAAACTGGGAAAAATCTGACCGGCGAGGGGGAAGCAAAAAACGTGAGCACCGGCGGCAGGTACACCTGCGCACAGTACCGTGAAGAGATGCTGCTGCTGAGCCTGGAACAACGGCTCAACGATCCCGGCCTGTCCGATGATGAAAGACAGCGGCTGGCCGCCGACATCGAGAAACTGCGGCAGCAGATGGGCATGGAATGACGGCGCATCGGCCGGCGTTTTTCAATCGACCATCTCTGCGGCGATTATCCGCAACCCCTCCAGGGTGAGGTTGGGCTCGACCGTTTCTATGGTCTCCGAAACCTGCTGCATCAGTCCGGCCAGCCCGCCGGTGGCAATGACACCGGGGCTGCCCCCCATTTCGGCCTGCATGCGTTTCACCATACCGTCAACCAGACCGGCGTACCCGAAGATGATGCCCGACTGTATGCTGGCGTGGGTGTCTCTGCCCACCACTGTCGGCGGCGGCTTGAAAATCTCCACCCGAGGAAGCTTGGAAGCCTTGATGAAAAGCGCCTCGGCGGCGATCATGATTCCCGGGCTGATGGCCCCGCCCATATAAGCACCCTCGGAAGAGATGGCATCGAAAGTAGTGGCCGTACCGAAATCGATGACGACCAGACTGCGCCGATATTTGCGAAAAGCGCCCACGGCATTGACGATGCGGTCGGCCCCCACTTCGGCGGGATTGTCGGTGTCAATCACAATACCGCTAAAAGAACGCGGATCCACCCAGAAGGGGGCGTGTCCCAGATATTTTCGACAGAAGGTATCCAGACTGGAAACCACGGGCGGTACCACACAGGAAATGACGGTCTTTTCAATGGCTTTCAAATCGATGCCACTGGCCGCCAGAAGGCTGCCGGCCAGAACACTGAACTCGTCGGCCGTGGTGTTGCGCTGGGTGTGAATGCGCCAGTCATGGATCAGCACCTCTTCATCGTAGACCCCCATGACGATATTGGTGTTGCCGACGTCGATTACCAGCAGCATGTTTCCCTTTCCTTTGCCGAAGCGGCCTATTTTTCTTTTAACGTAACGGTAAACAATCCGGGCTCGGCGCTGATCAGCTGGACGCCCGGTGGCAGGTCAATCACCGCCCGGCGGACATAGACGCCGGGTTTCAATTCCGCCAGGTCCAGGTACACCCTGGAATCCATGTCCCTGCGCAACGCCTCCAGCATGTCTTCCGGGCCCTTGATCTGCAAGCTCACCCCCGTCGGTGTGATGGTCCATGGCATGCGGGAGCCCCGGGCACCGACAGGCACATTTTCGAAAACCTGCGTCACGATTCTGCTAACGACACTGATCCGGGCGACAATGATGCCATCGGACTCAAGTGGCTCCACGTTGGCGGGCAGGTCCAGCGCAACTTCGCGTTCAAAGGCGTCGGACATATCCGTCAACTCCACCGGTTTGGTAAAGACCTTTGTCAGCGGCTCCAGAAGCGATCGGGGGCCCTGCAGCGTTACCGCGGGGGGGTCCGGCACGGCATCACCGACCGTAAAACCGGTGGCCGGCCGGCCCCTGAGAGAAACCACCACCGGCACCTGCTTGTAGATTTTTTTTTCCAGGTTGACGATTAGAAGGTGGGGCTTGACCTCTACCACTGTGATGCCGGGGGGCAGGGCAATGCGGTTCTTTTCAACGGTCAGGGGGTGAAGGCCGGCGTTCAGGCCGTCGAGCAGCTGTCTGTAGACGGGCGGGGGGGAAGCGGCCAGGGCGCTGAGGAGATCCCTCGGCCCGCGCACCCGGACATTCAAATCGTGAAGCGGCGCAGATGCGATGGCCAAGCCGTCCGGCGGCTGACCGCACTCGACCGGAATCAGCATCTCCATCTCCTGCAGGGGGGGAGCAGACCACGCCACCAGGGCGGCCATGAGTACCACACCCCCTGACGCCAGGACCGCGTATCCTCTGCGCAAGGATCCTGAGAAAACAGATAAGTATATCATAACAAGCCGCCACCTGCAGTCCTTGCACCCCCGTGAGGTGCGGCAGGAAGGCATCCTGCGGTGCTGTCTCGGCAACGGGTTTCAGCGCGCTGCCACTTCTCTGAGAGCGTCGGCCATCTTCAGCGTCAGCCGCGCCGAAGCCACATCGTGCACCCGTAGAATATGGACCCCTTTCAAGGCACAAGCGGCCACCACCGCCTGGGTGCCGGTTTCCACGGCCGGATCATCCGGCGGCAGGGCTTCACCGGGCCGGTCGCTAAGCACCTTGCGGATAAAAGCCTTGCGGGAGGGCCCCACCAGCAGGGGAACATCCAGCGCGGCAAATTCCTCCAGACGTGCAATCAGTTCGAGGTTGTGATCCACGGTTTTGCCGAACCCGATACCGGGGTCGACGATGACGCTTGTCCTTGGGATGCCGGCGCGTTCCGCCCGTCTGACGGCCTCTTCCAGAAATTCTCTGATCTCTCCGATCAGGTCCTGGTAAACCGGGTCTATCTGCATGGTACGGGGCGTGCCGCGCATGTGCATCAGCACCACGGGAACACCGTGATCGGCGGCCACGGCCCCCATCTGGGGGTCGGCCTGCAGGGCACTGATGTCGTTGATGATGGCCGCGCCCGCTTCCAGGGACCGATGGGCGACTGCAGCCTTGGTGGTGTCGATGGAAATGGGCACCGGCAGGCGACCGGCCAGGGCTTCGATGACCGGCACCACACGTCGCACTTCTTCTTCCGCAGGCACCGGCGGGGCGAACGGACGAGTGGATTCACCACCCACGTCGAGAATGTCGGCACCGGCCTGCACCAATGCTTCCCCCTGGCGCAAAGCCGCCTCGGGATCCAGATAGCGGCCGCCATCTGAAAAGGAGTCCGGGGTCACGTTCAGGATGCCCATGAGGCAGGTACGCCGCCCCAGCGGCAGCCGATATCGTCTCCATTTCAGCGTGTAGGATTTCATACTAGCGGTCCTGGCCGGATTCCTCATCGGAGCGTTCTGGGGCATTCCGCGGGCCGGCTTCCGCCTCCGGTGCCGTTTCATCACGGACCTCGCCCGAAGCGTTCCGGCCAGCCGGGGAATCCCCGCCGGCCTCCCGGCGGTCTCGGGCCTGCGCATCCCGCTCCCCCCAGGTCTGCGTCGATTCTTCGGTATCCCCACCGCTGGGGAATTCGAAATCCGGACGCATGGACCGGATCAGATCGTCGAGTTCCTTGCCCAGGACGGTTTCTTTCTCCAGCAGCAGTTCGGCCAGCTTGTGCAGAATATCCATGTTGTCCTGCAGCACGGCCTTGGCACGGTTGTACGCCGTCGTCACCAGGTCGGTAACCTCAGCGTCGATGCGCTGCGCCGTTGCCTCGGAATAGTCCCGGTGCTGGGCGATTTCGCGGCCCAGGAAAATCTGCTCTTCTCCGGCATCGTAGGACAGTGGGCCCAGTTTCTCACTCATGCCCCACGATCGCACCATTTTGCGGGCCAGTTCGGTGGCCTGCTTGATGTCGTTGGCCGCGCCGGTGCTGATGCGCCCGAAAATGATCTCTTCGGCCACCCGTCCGCCGAACGCTACAGACAGTTCGCTCTGCAGCTGATCCTTGTACTTGAAATCCCGTTCTTCCGGGAGAAACCAGGTAATACCGGCTGCCCGGCCGCGGGGAATGATGGTGATCTTGTTGACGGTATCGGTGCCGGGCAGAAAACGCGCCACCAGGGCATGGCCGCCTTCGTGGTAGGCCGTGGTCTTGCGATCCTCTTCACGGATGACCTTGGACTTACGTTCCAGCCCCATGTAGACCTTGTCCTTGGCATCCTCGAAGTCGCTCATGTCGACCTTTTCCTTGTCGCGCTTGGCCGCCAGCAGGGCGGCCTCGTTGACCAGATTCTCCAGGTCGGCGCCTGAAAAACCGGGGGTCCCCTTGGCCAGCACCGTTGGATCCACATCGTCGGCGATGGGCGTACGCTTCATGTGCACCTGCAGGATCTTCTCGCGCCCCCGGATATCGGGCAGCGGTACCACCACCTGGCGGTCGAAGCGCCCGGGACGCAGCAGGGCCGGATCGAGCACGTCCGGCCGGTTGGTGGCCGAAATCAGGATCACGCCCTCGTTGGATTCGAACCCGTCCATTTCCACCAGCAGCTGGTTCAAGGTCTGTTCGCGCTCGTCGTGGCCGCCGCCCAGTCCGGCACCCCGATGGCGGCCCACGGCATCGATCTCGTCGATAAAGATGATGCAGGGGGCGTTTTTCTTGCCCTGCACGAAAAGATCCCGCACCCGCGAAGCACCCACACCCACGAACATTTCGACGAAATCCGAACCGCTGATGCTGAAAAACGGCACTCCGGCCTCCCCGGCGATGGCCCGCGCCAGCAACGTCTTGCCGGTTCCGGGCGATCCCATCAGCAGCACGCCCTTGGGAATGCGGCCACCCAGCCGGGTGAACTTCTTGGGTTCGCGCAGGAACTCGACGATCTCCCCAAGCTCTTCCTTGGCTTCGTCGATGCCGGCCACATCGTCAAAGGTCACCTTTTCCTGCTGATCCGAAAGCAGGCGGGCACGGCTCTTTCCAAATGAGAGGGCCTTACCGCCCCCGGACTGCATCTGGCGCATGAAAAAGATCCAGATGCCGATCAGGACGATCATGGGAAACCAGGACACCAGCAGCGACATGTACCAGGGGGATTCCGCCGGTGGTTTGGCCTTGATGGTGACGCCCTGTTCCCTCAGGATCTTGATCAGCTCGGGGTCGCGGGGGGCATAAATCTTGAACCGGTTGCGGTTGACATCGGTGACGTACAGCTCCTGGCCCTGGATGACAACTTCGGCAACACGCTCCTCGTTCACCATGGCCAGGAAATCGGTATAGCTGACGGTGGTCTCGGACATATTCTGCTGATTGAAAAGATTGTAGAGCATGATCATCATCAGCGTGATCACGAGCCACAGTGCCATGTTTTTATAAAAGGGATTCAACAGGGACTTCCTCCTTGAAACAAAACAATTGTAAAGTAAGGGGTTGAAAAAAATGAAGCTGCACGCTGTTCCCTCCGGCATCAGCAAATGGTCAATTATATAAAATAAGCATCATCGCCTCTCAGGCAAGCACGAGTTCTCCCCGGACCGCTCCCCGGCTGCGGGGGCCAAGCCGGGCGCGCTCATCGATGCGGTGGCCGGCTACCCATACGATACGGCCGCCACTTATCACCAGGGGGATTCTGCGGCGGCGCCCTGCCGGGATCTTGCAGTCGATGAAATAGCGGGCCACTTTTTTGCTGCCGTGCATGCCCAGGGGAACAAACCGATCGCCGGCCCGAATATTGCGTATGGTCAGCGGGAATTTTACCCTATCCATATCAAAAAAAGCCACACACTGTCCAGTTCCATATCCGGCGGGAACCTCTTCGACGGCCAGCGGCGAGAAGCACAGCATGGCGCCCGTCTCCGGGATACGCAGCCGGCCAAACCCTTCCAGCCGGTAGCTGAAATCCGGCACACCCCCCATCTCTTGCCGGGGGCGCCCCCCGCCGGACGCACACCATGTGAACACCAGCGTTTCGCCACGTTGTTCGACGGTCAGCCCTGCGGGCAGATGCAGCCGGGCGCCGGCAGGACTGTGTTCGATGAACTCAAGCACCTTGCGGACATGGGCAAAATCAATGCGCCGCAAATGCCCCCTGACCTTTGCGATGGCCATGCGCACCACGCGACGGCGGGCAGCCACATGCAGACACCGCAAGGGTTCAGCCGCCAGTATCACGCCATCGTCACCGGTGTCCACGGCTACCTTTTTAAAAAGGGCGGCGGCGCGCCGGCGGGCCCAATCATCCTCGTCGGCCAGTATCTGCAGGGTACGGTTGAGGGCCTCCACCACACGTGGATTAAAGGCTGTTTTCAGCAACGGCAGCAAGCGATGACGGATGCGGTTGCGCACGAAGCGGCTGTCCAGATTGCTGTCGTCGGTTACAAAATCGCACCCTAGAGCATCCAGGAAAGCGCGGATTTCGGGTCGTGTGACCCGAATCAACGGCCGCACGAACCGTCCTTCACGCACCGGTGGAATCCCAGACAGACCCAGGGGGCCGCTTCCCCGTAGGAGAACCATCAGCACCAGCTCGGCATTGTCATCCATTTGGTGCCCCAAGGCGATTCTGGTAAAGCCGTACCGCCGGGCCACATCCTCTAGAAAAGCGTATCGCGCCCGCCGCCCGGCTTCTTCCAGAGAAAGGCTCTCCTGCCGATGGAGCGCCTGCACGTCTCTGCTGCCGATATAGCAAACGATGCCCAAATCAGCTGCCAAGCGACGAACGAAATCGGCATCCCGACCGGCCTCGGGGCGCAATCCATGGTTCAGGTGCGCCGCCGCCAGATGCAGATCCAGTTCAGGGGCCAGCAGTCTCAGAACCTGCAGCAGAGCCACCGAATCGGCACCGCCGGAAACCGCCGCCAGCACCCGCTCACCGGCCGAAAACATGCGGTGAGCCGCGATGGTCCGCCTCACTGTGTTGACAAAATCATCGGGAGTCATGATGTCCGGATTATACCCTACAGACATCCCCCTATGCAAAAGTTCTTTTGGGGTTGAAAAACTTTATTTAGCCCTTATAATGGCGGTGTTGGTTGTGCTAGGCGGGGAGCTAGCGGTGCCCTGTACCCGAAATCCGCTTTACGCGGGGCTGAATGCCCCGTAGAGGATTCCCCCGGCCATTGTGCGGGTCATTCTGACCGGCCGCCATGCAACAGACGATCACGAACCTCGTCAGGTCCGGAAGGAAGCAGCGATAAGTGAGCCCGGCTGTGTCATGGATCGATCCCGGTCAGCAAGATGACCTGCCGGTGCCGGCTTTCCGATACGGGGTGCACAACCAACGCCGGCCCGGCTGTTTTTACGGCCCGATGTCCACCCCGCAAGGTCTAGGCGCCATCGAATTTCCCCGGCGCGTCATCATTCTTCTCACCTGCTTTTATCGCCTTGACATCGTTAGATATAGTATTATTTTCTGTCAAAACTCAATTCAGTAATATTAAACCGGTTTCTAGCCCCCTGGGGATTTGAAACCGGGGTCCTGGGGATCTCAAGAGGCTGCCTCCGGAAGAGGGTGAGTCAGGTGTTTCCGGAGGAGATGATCAGAAAAAAACAGTTCAGGAGACGATAACGGCAGATGACTGCGCAACAGAACACCAAAAAAAGAGAAAAACAGAAATTGGAAGTCACCTCCGGGCAGCGGAAAAGTGCCCGGCAGGCCGCCGGCGGCCACAGCGAAAACACCGGCAGAAGGGATGATAAAGCGCTGAAGGAACTCGAGGACCGGTGCGAAGCCCTGGAGAAAGAGGCCAGGGAAAACTACGATCGCTACGTGCGCGTGTCGGCCGAGTTTGAGAACTACAAAAAACGAATGGCCCGGGAAATAGCCGATTTCAGGAAATACGCCAACGAATCGCTGATCAAGGAACTGCTGCCCGTGGTGGACAACCTGGAGAGAGCGTTGGAGGCCTGTGAAGCCGATGGCGCGGCCAATGACCAACTGACCGAAGGGGTGGCCATGACCCTGAGGGGAATCATGAAGGTACTGGAAAAATTTGTGGTGAAACCCATCGATTCCCTGGGCAAGCCATTCGATCCCGGAATTCACCAGGCCGTGATGCAGCGCGAACACAATGACAAGCCGGAGAACACGGTGGTCGAGGAGCTTCAGCGGGGCTACACCATGCACGATCGCCTGCTCAGGCCAGCCATGGTGGTGGTGTCCAAATCCGGGGCGGAGCAGGACAACCCGCCCAATTAAAAAACATCCTGCTGCTATCAGAAACAACCCGTTTTCAGCTATCAGAATATATTTCTTCAAGGAGGCAAACAGATGAGTAAAGTTATTGGAATCGATCTCGGTACCACAAATTCATGTGTGGCGGTGATGGAGGGCGGTGAAGCCAAAGTCATCACCAACCCCGAGGGAGGACGGACCACGCCCTCCATCGTGGCCATCGCCGAAAACGGCGAACGACTGGTGGGCCAGATCGCCAAACGGCAGGCCATCACCAACCCCGAGCACACCGTGTTCGGCGTCAAGCGGCTCATCGGCCGCAGGTTCTCTTCATCGGAAGTACAGAAAGACATCAAAGTGCTGCCCTACAAACTAGAGCCGGCGCCCAACGACGACGTGCGCATCGTGCTGCGCGGCAAACAGTACAGCCCGGCCGAGATCTCTTCCTTCATCCTGTCCAACATCAAGAAGACGGCCGAAGAGTATCTAGGGGAGACCGTCAACGATGCCGTCATCACGGTACCGGCGTACTTCGACGACAGCCAGCGGCAGGCCACCAAAGATGCCGGCAAGATCGCCGGCCTGAACGTGCTGCGGATCATCAACGAGCCCACCGCCGCGTCCCTGGCCTATGGACTGGACAAGAAGGGCGAAGAGAAGGTCGTGGTTTTCGACCTGGGCGGCGGCACCTTCGACGTGTCGGTGCTGGAAATCGGCGAGGGCGTGTTTGAAGTCAAGGCCACCAACGGGGACACCCACCTGGGCGGAGAAGACTTCGACCTGCGCATCATCGACTACCTGGCGGATGAATTTCGCAAAGACCAGGGCATCGACATCCGCAACGACAAAATGGCGCTCCAGCGCCTCAAGGAAGCGGCTGAAAAGGCCAAGATGGAGCTGTCTTCGTCGCTGGAAACCGACGTCAACCTGCCCTTCATCACGGCCGATGCCAGCGGCCCCAAACACATGAACATCAAGATCACGCGGGCCAAGCTGGAAGCACTGGTGGCCGACCTGCTGGACAAACTGGAGGGGCCGTGCCGCACCGCGCTCAAAGACGCCGGTCTGAGCGCCACCGATATCAACGAGGTGATCCTGGTGGGCGGCATGACCCGCATGCCGGCGGTCCAGGAGCGCGTC
>CAYUAQ010000048.1:0-28986 GCA_964442705.1 uncultured Desulfobacteraceae bacterium | reverse complement strand
TGACCCTGGATGCGGCCTGCGCCTCTTCGCTGTATGCCGTCAAACTGGCCTGCGACGCCCTGTCCGAGGGCCGTGCCGACGCCATGGTGGCCGGCGGCGTGTCACGGCCTGACTGTCTGTACACCCAGGTGGGCTTCAGCCAGCTGCAGGCCCTCTCACGCACAGGCCGCTGCAGGGCTTTTGACGCCCGCGCCGACGGATTGGTGGTGGGCGAAGGCTGCGGCCTGGTGGTGCTCAAACGCCTGCAAGACGCGCTGCGCGGGGGCGACAGCGTCTTCGGCGTCATCCGCGGCATCGGGCTTTCCAACGACATCCGGGGCAGCCTGCTGTCCCCGGCGGGCGAAGGCCAGCTGCGCGCCATGCGGCAGGCCTACCGCCTGGCGGGCTGGTCGCCCGACGACGTGGATCTCATCGAGTGCCACGGCGCCGGCACCCCGGTGGGCGACGCCGTGGAAATCGAAAGCTACGTGCAGCTGTGGCAGGGTCTCTCCTGGGAAAAAGGCCGGTGCGCCATCGGTTCGGTCAAGACCATGATCGGCCACCTGCTGACGGCCGCCGGCGCCGCCGGCCTGATCAAAACGCTGCTGGCCATGCGGCACAAAACCCTGCCCCCCTCGCTACACTTCAGGCAGGCACCGGCGGACAGCCCCCTGCCGAACAGCCCCTTCCGGGTCCAGACCGAGGCGATGCCCTGGCATTCCCGTTCCTCAGGTACGCCGCGCCGGGCGGCGGTCAGCGCCTTCGGCTTCGGCGGCATCAACGCGCACCTGCTGCTGGAAGCGTGGACCTCTGATAAAGAAAAAACATCATCGGCCGGCGGAGTCGAAATTCCCAGCCACCCCACCCCCGGGCGTTTCAGGGGACGCCACGCCGAGCCGGTGGCCGTGGTGGGCATGGGGGTCCACTTCGGACCCCTGGCCTCGCTGAAGGCCTTTGAAGAGGCGCTTTTTACCGGGAGGCCGGCCTTTCTTCCCAGACCCCGAAACCGCTGGCTGGGCCTGGGGGAGGCCGCTGGGACCATCCTTGGCCAACGCGCTCGCTACGGCGCATGGGTGCAACGCTTCGATCTGGACCTCTCCGGGTTCGGCACGCCCCCCCGGGAAATTCCCGAGATCCTGCCCCAGCAGCTGCTCACGATCCGCACCTGTGCTGCCGCCATGCGGGACGCCGGCCTGCCCTTGCGGGGGCGCCGTACGAACATGGGCACCGTCATCGGCATCTCCTTTGACATGCAGGCCACGGACTTTCATCCGCGTTGGAACCTTGAGAAACGGGTCAGGCAATGGCTTAGGAAAAACTACTTAAGCCTTTCTGATGATGATATAAAACCATGGTTGGACAGGCTGCGAGAGCGGCTGGCGCCGGCACTCAACGCCACCCGCACCCTGGGCGCCCTGGGCTCGGTGGTGGCCAGCCGCGTGGCCAAGCACCTCGGCCTGGGAGGACCCAGCTACGTGGTCTCTGCAGAGGAAGCCTCGGGTTTGAAGGCCCTGGAGATCGCCGTGGGCGCCCTGCAGCGGGGCGAACTGGATGCGGCCCTTGTCGGGGCGGTGGATATGGCCGGCGACATCCGCAACGTGCTGCTGCAAGATACTCTCCTACACCTCAGCCCCGGCAGGGACGTCCGTCCTTTCGACGCCCGGGCCGACGGCACCCTGCCCGGTGAAGGCGCCGCCGCGCTGGTCCTGAAGCGCCTGTCCGACGCCCGGGCCGACGGCGACCGCATTTACGCCGTGGTGCGCGGAATCGGGTCGGCCGCAAGGCTGCTATCGGAAACAGCCGCGCAGACCTATCACCGGTCCCTGAAGAACACTTTCCGGCCCTTCGACGACACGCCCGTCGATATCGGCCTGGTGGAGGCCCACGGCAGCGGCGACCCGCGGCAGGACCGCCTGGAGGGCGAGGCCCTGCAGCGCTTTCTCGGCCCCTCCGCGAAGCCCTGTTCCGTGGCCCTGGGATCGGTCAAGGCCCTCATCGGTCACACCGGGTCCGCAGCCGGCCTGGCCTCGGTTGTCAAGGCCTGCCTGTGCCTGCACCGCAGGCTGCTGCCGCCGCTGCCCGGGTACACGTCCGCTGCCGACGGGATGTGGACCTCGGATTTTTTTCATGTGCCGCTCAGCGCCCAGTACTGGGAGGTGGGCCAGGGCCGTGGACCGCGTCGCGCCCTGACGTCCGCCATCACCCCCGACGGTCACTGCGCCCACGTGCTGCTGGAAGCGCCGGACTCAGCCGAGGGGGGGGCTACCGACCGCCGCGAGGCTTCCTCGCCTGAGCGCCTGGCCGTCGAGAGCCCGACCGGTGTCCGCGGATCCGCGCTCTTTCTGGTGGAGGCGCCCGGCCGGGATGGCTTGGCCCGGGGGGTAGCGAGGCTGCAAGAAAAGACCGTGCGTTGGGCAGCGGACGGACTTTCGCTGGAGGAGGCCGCCACCCGGTGGTTCGCCGATTTTACCCCCAACCCGGCACACCCCGTGGCCGCTGCAGTGGTGGCCGCCGATTACGCCCAGCTGCGGGAGCACCTGAAGGCTTTTGAATCTGTCGGCAACGGTCGGCCTGTGCAGGGGCTTTACGTCACCCCCCAAGCCCCTCTCCCCGATGGCCGCGTGGCCTTCGTCTACCCGGGATCCGGCAACCAGTACCTGGGCATGATGGGCCGCCTGGGGGCCTGCTGGCCTGATGTGTTCCGCCAACTGGAGCGCCAAAGCCACGACTTTTCGCGCCAGATGCGACCGGTACAGACGCTTCCCCGGCGCCGCGACTGGCGGCCGGGGTGGGAAAGGGAGACCGCCGAGGCCCTCGACGAGCCGCTCAACGTCATCTGCACCCAGATCATCTTCGGCATGGCCATGACCGTCGTCGTGCGCCGCCTGGGCATCGAGCCGCACGCCGCCATCGGCTACAGCCTGGGAGAAACCGCAGCCCTTTTCGCATTGGGCGCCTGGCGCCAGCGCGACGAGATGATGGACCGTGCCCTGGCGGGGGATCTTTTCACCCGCCAACTGGCCGGCCCCTGCCTGGCGGCCCGCCAGGCTTGGGACGTGCCCCCCGAGGCTGCTTTCAGGTGGGCCGCGGTCCTGGTCAACTGCCCCGCGCCGCAGGTGCGGGCGCACCTGCGCGATTATCCTCACGCCCGCCTGCTGATCGTCAACACCGACCGCCAGTGCGTCATCGGCGGCGAATCCGGCCAGGTGGGGGACTTCATCTCTGCCCTGGGATGCGACGCCATCCCCCTCAGGGGCGTCACCAGCGTGCACTGCGACGCCGTGGAGCCGGTGCGCAGCGCCTACCGCCAATTGCACCTGCTGGAAACCCGCCCCGTCCCGGGAATCGATTTTTACAGCTGTGCCACGGGCGGTGTCTACGTCCCCACGCGGGAGTCGGCCGCCGATGCCATCGTGGACCAAGCTCTGCACGGCTTCGATTTTCCCCGGCTCATCCGTCGGGCCTACGAAGACGGGGTACGCTTTTTCGTGGAAATGGGTCCCCAGAACTCGTGCACTCGCATGATCGACGCCATCCTGGCCGACAAACCCCACCGAGCGGCTTCGGCCAGCACCTCTGGCCGCGATGAACACGAAGCCGTGCTGCATCTGGCGGCCCGGATGGCGGCCTGGCGCCTGCCGGTGCGTCTGGACGCGCTCTATGCCGCACCGGCAGCGACCAAGCCGGCAACGGATGCGCCGGCCGTCACGGTGACAGTGGGCCGACGGATCACGGTCACTGACGAACTGCGCGATCCCCTGCAAAAGAAAGGGCCGCCGCCAGCACCGGAGCCCCAGGCGATTTCCGGCCGCAACGTACGCGCGCCGGCCGCAAACGATCCGCTGGTGGAAAAACTGGTCGGCGCCAGCCGCGCCACGGCCGAGACCCACCGCCGTTTCCTGGCGCTTTCCCGCGAGAACCTCCGAACCTACAGCGAAGGCCTGGGCCTGCAGTCGCAGCTGTACACCCGCCTTCTGCGGATGGGGTCTTCCGCCGACGGCCAGCCGGTGAAAAGCCGGCCGGCACCGGCCTTTTCCCGCGAGATGTGCATGGAGTTCGCCGTGGGCAGCGTGGCGCGGGTGCTGGGGCCCGAATTCGCTCCGGTGGACGGCTACGGCGTGCGCGTGCGCCTGCCCGACGACCCCCTCATGCTGGTGGACCGCATTCTCACGGTGGAGGGCCGCAAGGGATCGCTGACCTCCGGCACCGTGGTGACCGAGCACGACGTACAGGCCGGCGCCTGGTACCTGGACGGCGGCCGGGCCCCGGTGTGCATCTCGGTGGAGGCCGGGCAGGCCGACCTGTTCCTGTGCGCCTACCTGGGCATCGACCTGGCCGTCAAGGGCCAGCGCGCCTACCGCCTGCTGGATGCCGAAGTCACCTTCCACCGCGGCCTGCCGCGCCCCGGAGAGACCATCCGCTACGAAATCCACATCGACCGTTTCGTGCAGCAGGGCGAAACCTGGCTGTTTTTCTTCCGCTTCGACGGCACCATCGATGGCCAGCCTTTGATCAACATGCGCAACGGCTGCGCCGGTTTTTTCACCGCCGGCGAAATCGAGGCATCGGGCGGCATCGTGACCACCGGTGAGGAAAAGCAGGCCCTTGCCGGACACTGCCCGCCCGGCTGGCAGATACCGGCGCCTTTTTCAGAAACCGCGGCCTGTGACGACGCGCAACTGACGGCACTGCGAAACGGGGACCTGGAAACCGCCTTCGGCAGCGTTTTTTCCGGCCGGCGACTCTGCCCCTCCCTTTGCCTTCCGGGCGGCCGTATGAAGCTCATCGACCGCGTCGTGGAGATGAATCCCCGCGGCGGCCGTTACGGACTGGGACGTATCCGCGCCGAGGCCGATATCCACCCCGACGACTGGTTCCTGACCTGCCATTTCGTGGACGACCGCGTCATGCCCGGCACCCTCATGTACGAGTGCTGCGCCCACAGCCTGCGGGTCCTGCTGCAGCGCATGGGCTGGATCAGCGGCAAGGCGGATGCCTGCTACGAGCCGGTGCCCGGCATCCGCAGCCGCCTGAAGTGCCGCGGGCCGGTCACGCCCGACACCCGCAAGGTCATCTACGAGGTGGAGATAAAAGAGCTGGGATATGCTCCCGAACCTTACGCCGTGGCCGACGCTCACATGTTCGCCGACGGCCGCTACATCGTGCGTTTCGAGGACATGTCTCTCAAGATGTCCGGCGTCAGCCGCGCCGAAATCGAGGCCCTGTGGGGCGGTGCGCCGCGGCTGGTCTGCGACCGCCGACAGATCGAGGAGTTCGCCTGCGGCCGACCCTCACGCTGTTTTGGAGAGGCTTACCGGGTCTTCGACGAGGAACGTTTCCTGGCGCGTCTGCCCTCGCCGCCGTTTCTTTTCGTGGACCGCATCACCTCTGCCGAACCGCGCCCTATGGAGCTCAAACCCGGTGGCTGGATCGAATGCGAACACGACCTGTCTGCCGACAACTGGTATTTCAGCGCCGAGCGCACCGGCTGCATGCCCTACAGCGTACTGCTGGAATGTGCCCTGCAGCCCTGCGGCTGGCTGGCGGCCTACCTGGGATCGGCGCTGCGCAGCGATCACAAGCTGCAGTTCCGCAACCTGGGCGGCACGGCCACCATCCACGACGACGTGCCGGCCGGTGACGATCTGATACGCATGCGGGCACGCATGACCAATGTGTCCGAAGCGGCCGCCATGATCATCGAGCATTTCGATTTCGAAGTGCTGTTAAAAGAAAAGCCTGTTTACAGCGGCACCACCTATTTCGGCTTTTTCACGCCCCAGGTGCTTGCCCGCCAGAAGGGCATCGCCGACGCGGCCGAGCGCGCCTGGAGGCCGGCACCGGGCGCCTGCGACCCGGCTCACACCGCCGATTTTCCCGCTGACGACCCCTTGATCCCCCGAGAAGCCGTTGCCTGGCAAGGCGACCCTCCCGACCTGAAGCTGCCGTCCAAGGCCCTCAGTATGCTGGACCGTATTGACTGCTTTCTGCCGGCCGGCGGCCCCCGCGGATTGGGATACGTCAGGGGGGTCAAGGACGTGAAGCCGGATGAGTGGTTTTTCAAAGCCCACTTCTACCAGGACCCCGTGTGGCCGGGGTCTCTGGGCGTCGAGGCCTTCATACTGCTGCTGAAATATGCCGCCCTGCAACGCTGGCCGCAGCGCGCCGCCGACAGCCGTTTTTCCCTGGTAACCGGCCGGCGTCACCGGTGGATATACCGCGGCCAGGTAACCCCGCTAGCGCGACGCGTGGCCGTAGAAGCTGTGATCACGGACGTTTCCGAAGCGCCTATTCCCATGCTGCTGGCTTCCGGCTTTCTGAAGGTCGACGGTCTTTACATCTACGAAATGCAGGATTTCGGCATTGCGCTGCTTACACAAACATAAATAATATGCCATTAAAACAGGATGCTATTCACAAAAGTATATATCGATAGTTTAGGTTACGAGCTGCCTCCCAACGTCCTGCTGAGCGAAGATCTGGAGGACCTTCTGGAACCCCTCTACCGCAAATTGCACTTTCAGAAGGGGCAGTTGGAGGCCCTCACCGGCGTGCAGGAGCGCCGGTTGTGGGATCCCGGCTTCACCATGACCGAGGGTGCTGTGCGCGCCGGCCGCAAGGCCTTGGCGACGTCCTGCGTCCATGCCGATGACATCGGCATGCTGGTCTACGGCGGCGTCTGCCGGGACTGGCTGGAGCCGGCCACGGCCTGCGAGATCGCTCACCGTCTGGGGCTTCCGCCCGACAACCAGATTTTCGACATTTCCAACGCCTGCCTGGGGGTGCTCAACGGCATGTTGCAGGTCGCCTCGGCCATCGAACTGGGCTACATCCGCGCGGGTATGGTGGTCTCCTGCGAGTCGTCGCGTGACATCATCGACGTTTCGGTGCGCCGCCTGGTGGAAAACCCGGACATGGAGCTGTTCAAGAAAACCATCGCCACCCTGACCGGCGGTTCCGGCGCCGTGGCCGTCATCCTGACCGGCCCCGAAGCCGCCGGCCGCGGTCACCGTATGGCCGGCGGCGTGGTGCGCAGCGACCCTACCTGGTACGGCCTGTGCCGCTGGGGTTCGGGCCCGCCGCTCTCCGCCCCTGGAGAGCAGGTCATGGAAACCGACTCGGTGGCTGTACTGACCAACGGTGTAGCCCTGGGCGTCAAAACCTACGAGGCCTTCCGGCAGGAATTGGGATGGCGTGCACACGGCCCCGACAAGGTCATCTGCCACCAGGTCGGCTCCACCCACCAGCGCACCATCCTGGATGAGCTGGGCATCCCGGCCAGCCGGGATTTCACCACCTTCACCTTCCTGGGCAACATCGGCACAGTCTCGCTGCCCATCACGGCCGCCATCGCCCACGAGCGGGGCTTTCTCGGTCCCGGCGACCGGGTGGGGTTTCTGGGGATCGGCAGCGGCCTCAACTGCCTCATGCTGGGAATCGAGTGGGGCCCAGCGGCAACGCCATGACTCTCGTTGACGGCATCGATACGGCGCCTTTCCGGCACCTGTACCCTTTCGAATCCCGTTTTACCACGGTCAACGGCTGGCGCATGCACTACCTGGACGAGGGCCAGGGGCCGCCGGTAGTCATGCTGCACGGCAACCCGACCTGGTCCTTTTACTACCGCAACCTGGTGCTGCGCCTGCGGGACCGCTTCCGCACCATCGTGCCGGACCACATCGGCTGCGGCCTGTCGGCCAAGCCCCCGGCCGGACGTTACCCCTTCCGGCTGCGGCGCCGGGTGGACGACTTCGCGACGCTGATGGCGCACCTGGACATCGACGAAAAGGTCTTCCTGGTGCTGCACGACTGGGGGGGCATGATCGGCATGGCCTGGGCCGTCGAGCACCCCGAGCGTGTCGCCGGCCTGGTGATCACCAACACGGCGGCCTTCCTGCCGCCGGCCGGGAAAAAACTGCCCCTGCGGCTGCAGGTCATCCGCCGCGGCGGCCCGCTGGCGGCCGGCATGGTGCTGGGCCTCAACCTGTTCGCGCGACCGGCGCTTTACATGGCGCCGGCCCGCCCCTTGCCGCGGGATGTCAGGCGCGGGATGATCGCGCCCTACGGCCGCCCCCGCCACCGTCTGGCGACGCTGTGGTTCGTGCGCGACATACCGCTGGCGCCCGGCGACCCCAGTTTCGAACCGGTGCGCAGCGTGGACCGGCGCATGACGCGTTTCGCATCGCTGCCGGCCCTGATCTGCTGGGGCATGCGCGATTTCGTTTTCGACCGCGACTACCTGGCCGAGTGGGGCCGACGCCTGCCGCACGCCGAGGTGCACCGCTTCGAAGACGCCGGCCACTACCTGCTGGAAGACGCCGGCAGCCGGGTGGCCGCACGCGTCCATGACTTTCTTTCAACCAACGGATCTGGATGATCTTCTTTTTTCAGACCCCCGAGATAACATACGGCAGGTTCTCATGACGGATCATTTCAACATCGCCCAACTGCTGCGCCAGCGCGCCGCCGAACACCCCTACACCCGCGCCGTGGTCACCCCCTGCGGCCGGGACGCCCTGGGCCGCGTGACCTACGGCCAGCTGACCTTCGCACAGCTGGACCGCGAGTCCGACGACCTGGCCCGCGGCCTGAAGGCCGTCGGCATCACCCCCGGCAAGCGCACCATCCTGATGGTGACCCCGGGAAGCGACTTTTTCATCCTGACCTTCGCCCTCTTCAAGGCCGGGGCCGTGCCGGTGGTGGTCGACCCGGGCATGGGCGTCCAGGGCATGCTCAACTGCCTGCAGTCCAGCCGCGCCGGCGCCTTCATCGGCATCCCCAAAGCCCACCTGCTGCGCAAGCGCTATCCCAGGTTCTTCGCCGGTATCTCCATCTGGATCACGGCCGGCCGTCGCTGGTTCTGGGGCGGGCACACCCTGGACGCGCTCTACCGTCCGGCGGACGAACCGTTCCCCATGGTCGAAACACATTCCGACGACACAGCCGCCATCCTCTTCACCACCGGCAGCACGGGGCCGGCCAAGGGCGTGATTTACACCCACGCAAACTTCCGCGCCCAGATCGAGGAGATCCGCCGCGCCTTCGACATTCGCCCCGGCGAGATCGACCTGCCCACCTTTCCGCTCTTCGCGCTCTTCGACCCGGCCCTAGGCATGACCGCCGTGATTCCGGACATGGACTTCACGCGCCCCGCCAAGGTCGACGCCCGCAAGATCATCGAGGCCATCGAAAACCAGGGGGTCACCAACATGTTCGCCTCCCCGGCCCTGTTAAACCGCGTGGGCCGCTACGGCCGGGCCCAGGGCATCCGCCTGCCGCCCCTCAAACGGGTGGTCTCGGCCGGGGCGCCGGTATACCCGGACAACATCGAGCGCTTCGCCGGGTTGCTGACCGAGGGCGCCCAGATTCACACGCCCTACGGCGCCACCGAGGCCGTGCCGGTGACCTCCATCGGCAGCGACGAGATCCTGGGCGAAACCCGCCGCCTGAGCCGGCAGGGCTACGGCATGTGCGTGGGCCGTCCCCTGGAGGGCCTCGACGTGCGCATCATCACCATCACCGACACCCCCATCGAACACTTGTCGGAATCGCTGGTATTGCCCCCCGGAGAGATCGGCGAGATCGCCGTGCGCGGCGACCTGGTCACGCGCCACTACTTCCGCAACGCCAAGGCCGACGCCCTGGCCAAGATCGCGGACGACGACGGCTTCTGGCACCGCATGGGAGACCTGGGCTGGCAGGACAAGAAGGGCCGCATCTGGTTCTGCGGGCGCAAGTCCCACCGCGTCACCACGGCCACGGAGACCCTCTACACGATTCCCTGCGAGTCGATCTTCAACGCCCACCCCGCGGTCTTCCGCAGCGCCCTGGTGGGCGTGGGGCCCCGCGGCCGCCAGAAACCCGTCATCTGCATCGAGATCGCCCGCACCGAGGAAACCGTGGACAAGAACGAACTGCGCGACGAACTGCTGGCCCTGGCCGCCGAACACCCCTTGACGGCGCCCATCCAGGTGGTGCTGTTTCACCCGGACTTTCCGGTTGACATCCGCCACAACTCGAAGATATTCCGTGAGAAACTGGCCCGCTGGGCCGAAGCCGAGCTGTCCTGACAGCCCGCGCGACCCGGCGCGCCGCCCATCCCCAACCCAAGGAGGTTGCCCATGACCCGTCCGGTGCTTATACTGTTTGTCATCGTCCTGGCCGTTTTCATCGGCTTTCACGTCCGGGGAAAATCCCGGGGCCGGCGGGCCGCGGCGCTGCAGGGCACCCTGTCGCCCGCCAGCGCCCACGCCGCTTCGGCGAGGCGGGTGACCGGAACCACCGCCGAAGACCCGCTGGTCGAACTTCGCCGCGAGGTCAAGGCACTGAAGGCCGCCGGCACAGCATCCGGAGACCCCGTGGTCAAGAGCCTGGACCTGATCACGGCCAAACTCTCGCAAATCGAACAGCGTCTGCGCACCCTGGAGCAGCGGGCGGCACGCGAGGATTACCGCCAGAAGATGCTGGACAAACACTAAAAAAAAAGGAGTCTGTCATGGAACTGCAAGGCAAAAAAGTGCTCATACTGGTCGAGGAGATGTTCAACATTCACGAGTTCTGGTACCCCTACTACCGGCTGCAGGAAGCCGGGGCCCAGGTCACGGTGGTGGGATCTGGCAGCGCCATGATCTACAACGGCAAGGACGGCACCACGGTCAAGCCGGACACCGAGGCCGACAAGGTCTCGGCCGCGGACTACGACGGCATCGTCATCCCCGGCGGCTACGCCCCGGACATGATGCGCCGCCACGCGTCCATGGTGAAGCTGGTGCGCGAGATGTTCGACGCCGGCAAGGTGGTGGCCGCCATCTGCCACGCCGGCTGGATGCTGGCCTCGGCCGATGTGCTCAGGGGCAGAAAAATGACCTCGTTTTTCGCCATCAAAGACGACGTGGTCAACGCCGGGGCCGACTGGGTGGACGAGGAAGTCGTGGTGGACACCAACCTGATCACCAGCCGCACCCCCGACGACCTGCCCGCCTTCCTGCGCGCCATCATCGGGGCGCTGAAGGGCTGATAGCCGTCTGGGCCCCTCCGAAAAAGTCAATCTCGCAAACCACGAAGACCCCGCAGGGCGATCGATCCGCCCGGCGGAGTCTCCCTTTTCACGATCTCCCGGCCTTTACCGATTACGCCGACTCGTAGTAGTCCAGCCCGGAGTGGTCGATGACTTCCTCGCCGCGGATGATGCGCAGGGTGTTGCGCAGTTTCTTGTCCTGGGCGAACAGGTCGTTGACCGGCGTAAGGTCCGGTCGGCACATGGGGGCCTTGAAGTAGAACGAGAGCCACTCCTGGATGCCGCCCATGCCGGCGCGCGCGGCCAGGTCCAGGAAGAGCACGACGTCCAGCGCCACGGGCGCCGCCAGGATGGAGTCGCGGCACAGGAAGTTGATCTTGAGCTGCATGGGCTGCCCCAGCCAGCCGCGGATGTCGATGTTGTCCCAGCCCTCCTTGGCGTCCCCTCTTGGCGGGTAGTACTCGATGCGGATCTTGTGGTAGTAGTCGCCGTAGAGGTCCGGGTAGAGGTCGTCCTGCAGGATGCTGGTCAGCACCGACCCCTTGGTGACCTCCTTGGAGCGGAAGGAATCCGGGTCGTCCAGCACCTCGCCGTCGCGGTTTCCCAGGATGTTGCTCGAAAACCAGCCGTCCAGGCCCAGCATGCGCGCCTTGAGCCCCGGCGCGATGATGGTCTTGATGAGCGTCTGCCCGGTCTTGAAGTCCTTGCCGGCGATGGGCACGTTGTGGCGGGCGGCCAGTTCGGTCAGCGCCGGGATGTCCGCCGAGAGGTTGGGCGACCCGTTGGCGTAGGGCACGCCCATGCGGATGGCGGCGTAGGCGTAGATCATGGAGGGGGGTATGATGGAGAGGTTCTCCTTCAGCGCGGCCTCCAGCCCCTCGAGGGTCTGGAAGGCCTCGTGGTCCATGACCTCCTGGTAGCTCTCGGTGGACCCGCACCAGCACATCACCAGGCGCTGCAGCCCGTGCTTTTCACGAAAGTTCTCGATGTCGCGCATCACCATCTCGGCCAGCTCCATCTTGGTGGCCGCCTTCTTCACGTTGGGGCCGTCGAGCTTTTTCACGAAGCCGTGGTCGAACACGGCCGGCCACGGCTGGATGGCCTCCAGGTCGGTCCGCACGGCGGCCAGCTCCGTCTCCGGGATGACTCCGCTGGTCAGGGCCGCCTGGTAGCAGTTGTCTTCGTAGATGTCCCACCCGCCGAAGACCAGGTCCTCGAGGTTCGCCAGGGGCACGAACTCGCGGATCAGCGGGTAACGGGGGGCGTCCCGCTTCCCCAGCCGGATGCGCGACATCTGGGTCACCGAGCCTAAGGGCTTGGATCTTCCGGCATTAACCAGCAGGACACCGGCGATGAGGGTGGAACTGACGGCGCCCATTCCCGGCAGCAGCACGCCCAGCCGCCCCTCGGCCGGGGCGATTTCCTTCTCCAGTCCGCGATACTCGTAAGTGGCTTCACTCATGGCACTCTCCGCTTGTGTAGGATGAATTGGATCTCATTGATGTTCCACGGTATTCCAGCGCTGCCGGTCCGGGGGGAATCCGGTGCGTCTCTCTTTCACCCCTTAGCACATTGCCGGTCGCTATGCCAGTAGCATCTGGGGCCGAGCCAGCGCTATTGCAAGTAACTTTCGGCACCTTTGATCGGTGCTTCCTTTGTGATCCGGGTCCACTCGTAGGGGAGGGGCGGGCTGCGGGGATAGCCTCCCTCCCCTTTTTCAAGAGACAAGCCGCCTGCGATTGACCCGGGTAGCAAGCCGGGGTGTTCACTCGGGACGATAGCGGGCGTCCAGGATGACCACCCGGCCGCGGTCGCGGTCGCTGCGGATCAGGCGGCCGATGCCCTGCTGCAGCTTGATCTGCTTGTCGTAGTGGTAGCGCCGCCAGTAGCGATCGGGTTCCAGCAGCCCCCGCCGTGCCTGCTGCACCGGGTCGCGGGGCGAGGGGTACGGGATGCGGGTGATGATGACCTGGGTCAGGGTGTCGCCCTTGAAGTCCACGCCGTACCAGAAGGTGTCCACGCCCAGGAGCACGCTCTCGCGCACCGAGCGGAACTCCTCGCACAGGCCCACCGTGGGCATGCCCGGACGCTGAACCAGCAGCGGGAACCCGTCGGCCAGCACGCGGCTCTCGATGCGGCCGGCCACGTGCTGCAGGTCGCTGTAGCTGGAGAACAGCACCAGCGTGCGCCCCCGGTTTTCGCGGATCAGTCCCGGGAGGATGTCCACCACCCACTCGAGCCAGGCCGCCTTGTTGCTGTACTTGCCGTTCAGGGCGCCGTCGGGAACCACGATCTGCCGGTTGCGATCATCGAAGGGCGAGGCGATGGTCTTGAAGACCACCGGGTGAGAGGTGCCGTCTTCGTCGTCCCCGGCCGCTTCCCGGTCGAGCCCAACGATCTCGGCAAAGGCGTCGAAGCGCCCCTTGTAGCGCAGGGTGGCCGCCGTGTAGACGATGCTGCGCCGCAGCCGGTGGATGTTTTCGCCGATGAGCTCCCCCACCTCCACCGGTGCCGCGCTCAGGGTGAAGTGCGTGCGCCGCAGAAAGCAGGTCAGCACGCTGCCCTGCAGGTCGGCGCGCCGCCCGATGAGCACCAGGTTCTCGGCGTACTCGGTCAGCAGGCGCAGCTCCGAGCGGATCTTGCCGGCCGTGCGGTGCACGATCTTCAGCTGCCGGCGGCGTTCCTCGGTTAGCAGGTCCTCCATGGCGTCGCGCACGCTGCCGGCGGCGGCCCCGATCTGCGTGGTGTGCCGCTTCAGCTGCCCCCCCCGGTAGCGGGGGTGCTCGGCCGGCACCGCCACTTCTTCCATGCGCCGCGCGCCGCGCATGACCGCCGTCAGCGCGTCGCGCAGCCCGGCAATGCCGCTGCGCACGGCCGCCAGCCCCTGCAGGGCCGTTTCGACGGCCTCGGCCGCCTCACCGGCCGCGTGCCGCTGGAAACGGTAGATGGATCGCTCCAGGTAGCTTGCGGCCCGCACGGCCTGGGCCGAGTCGGCCTCGGTGCGGAAGGCCCCGCGCACGGCGGCTTCGAAGTGGTTGGCCTCGTCGATGATGCAGTAGGGAAACAGGCCGTTCAGCATGGTGTCCTGGTCCATCAGGGCCAGCTTGTGGTGGTTGGTGATCACCAGGCGGGCGTTCTGGGCCCGGGCGGTGGCCACCTGGGCCGGGCATCGCCGGTGCTTTACGGTGCAACCCGTGCGGGCCGACACCAGCGCCAGCGTCTGGGACAGGTGGCCGTCTTTGTCCAGCACCTCCCGGATGCGGGCCCCGACGGCGTCCAGGTCGGTTTCGGGAAAGTGCAGCACGGTGTTGAGCAGGTAGAGCCACGCCAGCAGCTGCCGGCCGCCGCTCTCCTCGTAGGTGTAGTCCAGCTTTTCGGCGCACGCGTAGCTGGATTTTCCCTTGAGCAGGGCGTAGGGGATGTCCGCGTAGATGCGGAACTTCTCGCGGCTGAAGGTGATCTCGCGCTGGAAGATCTGCTCCTGGAGGCTCTTGGTGTAGGTGGATATGACCACGCGCGCATCGGGGTTGCGGCGCAGAAACTCCAGCGAGGGAATCAGGTAGCCCTGGGTCTTGCCGGTCCCCGTGCCGGCCTCCAGACACAGGATCTGCCCCTGGTTGAAGGCCGTGGCCACGGCGGCCGCGAACTCGGCCTGGGAGGGCCGAAACTGGAAGCCGGCCTCGGCATCGGCCAAAGACCGGAAGCGCTCTTCGACCGTCTCGACGGGCACCGCGCGGCACTCGGCGGGCGGCGGGGGCTTGGACCGCGAAGCGAATTCGGCCAGCGGCAGGAACGCCTGCCAGTTGCCGGTGTCGGGCCGGGTGCAGGGGTCGAACAGCCCGCCGAAATACGCCCGGTAGCGCCGGGCGGTGTGCACGAACACCTCCCCGAAGAGGGTGCGGCTCTTGTCGAGGAAATAGCGCAGCACCGGCGCGCTGCGGCACTGCCGGTCCGAAAGGCACTGACCGGCGATGTGCCGGACCAGGGCGGTGCCCAGTTCCACCATTTCGGCGGCGGAGAAACTGACCCGGCGGCGGGGTTTGCCCACGATATGCTCCCACAGGCGCTTGGGGGTGTGGGCGTCGAGCTGCGGCAGGAAGAACTCGGCGG
This sequence comes from uncultured Desulfobacteraceae bacterium, assembly GCA_964442705.1. Lineage (GTDB taxonomy): Bacteria > Desulfobacterota > Desulfobacteria > Desulfobacterales > JALSRD01 > JALSRD01. The sequence continues at coordinate 13,880 of CAYUAQ010000048.1, read as the reverse complement.
CGAAACCCAGGTCCACGCAGCGCTCCGCCCGGCAGAAGGCCTGCAGTTCGGGATGGTGCCGACGGGGGGCGAGGGTCAGCAGAAAGGGGCGGCCGCTTAAAAACCCGGCCACGGCCGCGCGGGCTTCGGCCGACTCGGGGGCCTGGGCCAGTTCCTGGCGCGAAAGCCCCGACCGGTGGCGCTCGCGGGCACCGAAGGCCCCGTAACGCACGTGGGTGGCAAACTGCCGCGGGGATTTGCCCGGTTCGAGGACGGCGGCCGCGATGCTGTAAATGCGGTTGCCGTTCTGCCGCTTTTTTCCCAGGTGGGCGAAAACCACCGCCAGGGAGGAAATCGGGCCGTCGCAGGGCGACAGCATGTCATCGGATCGGGGCTTCACTCCCGGCCGGATGCGAGCATTTCTTCGATTTTCTGCAGAATGGCCGGGATGTCCCCGCCGGTGACTTCCGAAAACCAGATCTGCTGCGGGTAGATCACCACATTGGGCCCCTGGGCGCACAGGCCCAGGCAGCCGGACTGGGACAGGCGCACCCGGGGTTTCCAGCCGCGGTCGGCGATCTCCTTCTTCAGGGTCGCCCGGATGACGGGGCTGCCGCCGTCGGCGCAGGATTTGCGCGCGCCGCCGCGGTCGTTGGTGCACACGAAAACGTGGCAGGTGTACGGCGTCTGCCGCGGTTCAGTCATTTGGCACTCCTTTGCGGCCGCACTTCAGCCCTCCTCGCCGTGGGTCACTTTCCAGCACCCGCCGTAGTAGTGCAGGCTGGAGAGAAACAGTGCGCCGCCGATGGTTTCGTAGATCAGGGCCAGCGCGTAGCGGGGCATGGTGGAGTGGCGCAGGAAGACCCCCAGCGCGATCATCACCACGATGATCAGGTAGCTCTTCCAGGCCTGGAAAGCGAAAAGGCAGCGCTTCTCCGAGAAGGCGCACACGCGGGCGATGTTGCGGCGCGCGATCTTGACGAACCCGAGGCGGTAGACCGTCACGGCGGCCGCCGCCCCCAGCAGGCCCAGCCACAGGGCGTGGCGGCCGCCGATGCCCGCCAGCCAGTGCAGCGCCAGGCGGCAGAGCATCAGCCCCACGGTGCTCCACATAAGGCCGCCGATCACCAGGTGCCAGTGCTTCGACACGGCCGGCTTCAGGCTGCCTATTTGCATCCCCTTGTGCGCCATGTTTCCATGATACCAAAAAATGGCAGGTTTGTGGAGAGGATTTATGCCGGCCGGTTTTCTCTATACAGGAATTCTTTTTCCTGTAGTTAAGAAATTTTTCTCACAGTTCAGCCTGTTTCACTCCATATCAAACAGGGTCCAACGCCTTGTTTTTATTTTTGTTTGGTAATTTTTATAAAACTGGCATACATTCTGCATTTGCTCCGGGTGACTCGGGCCGGTTCATCCGGCGGACAGAACGTGCCGATGGAACCCCTGCAGACGTCCTGAAAGAAACCTGTATTGCGACATATCAACCGGAGAATTTTTAATGCCGCTGCCTTTGGGACATACCGCCATCGGATTGGCCACATACGAAATCACCCACACCCGGGCGTCAGGGTGGCGCCGCTTGCAGACGCTGGCCTTCATTACGGTTTTATCAAACCTGCCCGACATCGACGTTCTCTTCGGGCTGGTGCTGACCGGTAATGGTGATGCCTTTCACCGCGGCCCCACCCACAGCCTGGTTTTTTCGGTTCTGGCCGCTTTGCTGGCAGCGAACAGCTGGAAGTTCTGGTCCCGTATTCCCAGGATTTCCTTTATCAGCGCCTTCGCCATTGTGCTCTCCCACGTGGTAGCCGATTTTCTGTTCACCACAGCGCCGGTCTCCTTTCTGTGGCCCCTTGAGACCCACTGGAGCAACGGTTTTGCCGGCTGGTCCGACGTGTTGAGCTCCATCGTGTTTCAGGGGTTTCAGGATGCGGGTCTGATGGCCGCCAGCGCCATGTTCATCATCCTGCTGCGTATGGTGAGAAGCAGGTCCAGGAAGGTCGGGCACCGGCTGTAAGCCTTTCCACTGACCGCTCATGCCGCCGGCGGCTTTTTCCCTCTCTTCTTGACGCACCACGCTCCTTTTGGCATAGTGGATGTGCCCCGGTATCCCGTGACGACAGGTCGACGGCCAGAAAATCACCTTGACTGCCACAGGAGATGTCCATGCGTTGGAAACAGTTTTTTACCCCCGTGAAATCGATGAACCCGCGCGAAGTCCGCGAGTTCATGCAGCAGCACGCCGCCGATGAGGTCACCATTCTGGATGTCCGACAGCCCGAAGAGTACGAGCAGGAGCACCTGCCCGGAGCGAAACTCCTGCCCCTGCCCGAGCTGTCCGAACGATTGGATGAAATCGATCCCCACAAGCCCACCATCGTGTACTGACGGGTGGGCGGCCGCAGCCGTGTTGCTGCGCAGATGCTGGCGGGCAAGGGATTCAAGCATATCATCAACATGGCCGGCGGCATCAGGAAATGGGATCAGCCGGTGGCCGTCGGTGATGTGGAACAGGGCCTCCAGCTGTTTTCCGGTGATGAAAGCCCCCTGGACACCCTGCTGACGGCCTTTTCGCTGGAGGAGGGCCTGCGCGAATTCTACCTGTCCATGATCGAACGGGTGCGCAACCAGGCCGTAAAGGACCTTTTCCGCAAACTCTCCGACATCGAGATTCTCCACCAGCAGCGCATCCTGAAAGAATACAACGCCCTGTCCGGCCAAGACTGGACCGTGGAAACCTTCGGGCCGCGCAAGGCGGCGCCGGCCATGGAGGGCGGGTTGACCACCGAGGAGTACATCCGCATGTTCGACCCCGACCTGGAATCTCCGGCCGACGTCGTTTCTCTGGCCATGTCCATCGAGGCCCAGGCTTTCGATCTCTACGAACGCGCTTCGGCGCGCAGCGAAAACGAGGACAGCCGCAGGGTGCTGTGGCGCATCGCCGAGGAGGAACGGGTTCACATGGCCCAGCTGGGCAAACTCATGGCGCAGCTGTAACGGCCACGCAGAAAGGCGACCCATGGACAAACATCTGGTTCTCATCGGTGGCGGCCACGCCCACATGGTGACCCTGGCCAATCTGCATCGTTTTGTGGAAAAGGGCTTCCGGGTGACCGTGGTAGGCCCCTCGGCGCATCACTACTACTCGGGCATGGGGCCCGGTATGCTGGGAGGGACCTACGCCCCCGAGGAGATTCGCTTCGCCACCCGTCGCGTGGTGGAAAAGCAGGGCGGCTCCTTCATCCTGGACAAGGGCGTAGGGGTGGATGCCGACAAGCGCATCATGCACCTGGCCTCCGGCAAAACCCTGCCTTACGACGTCATCTCCTTCAACGCCGGCAGTTTTGTACCGTGCGATGTGCAGACGTCCGACAGCGGCGAAGTGTTCGCGGTCAAACCCATCGAAAAGCTGCTGGACGCCCAGCGGCGCATCCTGGAGCTTTCCGCCGCAGCACCCTTCCGGGTGGCCGTGGTGGGCGGCGGCGCCTCGGCGGTGGAAATCGCCGGCAACGTCTGGCGGCTGGTCAAAACGCGCGGCACGCATCCCGTCGATATCGCCCTTTTCGCCGGCCACGGCGTCATGTCCCGTTTTCCCGCGGGCATCGCCCGCCTGGTGCGTCGCTCCTTCAGGCGGCGAGGCATTCGAATACTGGAGAAAAGCTACGTGCGGCAGGTGCCATCGGGTCGCGTCGTGCTGGAATCCGGTGAAACCTGGCTCTGCGATCTGGTTTTTCTGGCCGCCGGTGTGCGCCCCTCCCGCATTTTCAAAGATTCAGGCCTGCCCACCGGGCCCGACGGGGGGCTGCTGGTCAACCGTTTCCTGCAGTCGCCGGCCCACCCGGAGATTTTCGGCGGCGGCGACTGCATCTATTTCCAGCCCCAACCCCTGGACAAGGTGGGTGTGTACGCCGTGCGCGAAAACCCCATCCTGTACCACAACCTGATGGCATCCCTGCAGGGCGAGTCCCTGCAGCCTTTCGACCCCGGTGGTGACTACCTGCTGATCTTCAATCTGGGCGACGGCACGGGCATCTTCCGCAAAAAAATGCTCATGTTCGGCGGCCGCCCGGCCTTCCTGATCAAGGACTACATCGACCGCCGCTTCATCCGCACCTTTCAGGCCATCGAACAGGAATGAACCCATGAAAAATCTTATCAAGGTGATGAAGGCGCTGGCCGACCCCAACCGGGTCAAGATCCTGAAACTGCTGCAGCACAAAACCATGTGCGTGTGCGAACTGCAGGGGGCCTTGGGCATTTCCCAGCCCAGCGTGTCCAAGCACCTGAAGATTCTGGAAGAGGCCGGGCTGGTGGATTTCGTCAAGGACGGCCTGTGGGTCAACTACTTCCTGACCGACGGCCGCCAGAGCCCGTATGCCGCGGTCATGCTGGAAAACCTGAAGCAATGGCTGGACGAAGACGCCGACATCGCTGAGCTGGTGCGCAAGATTCCTTTCCTGGACCGCGAAATCCTCTGCGGCCGGAACCGCAAAAGTGTCTGAAGGGGCCGCCGTCACGATTCCCCTCGCGCCGCAGGTCGGTCGCGTGTCGACCTCGGCCTTTGTGGCGTTAAAAAAGCGCCTTCGAAATCCTGTCAATGCTGTCTGCTGAGAACCGGTGAAAATGGCGGCTGAAGCCTCAGGGGATCGCTTCCCGCACCACCTGCACGGCGCGGTCCAGTTGCTCGAATGAATTGTAGATGTGGGCAGAGAGGCGCACGCGCCCCAGTCGTTCGGCCGCCACGATACCCGCGGACCGGAAGCGCTCCAGCAGTTGGGCGGCCGTTTCAGAAGGGCTTTCGAACACGCAGATGGCCGAGCGGTCATCGGCGAAGGCATCGGACAGGAGGCGGCATCCGATGCCCCGCAGCCCGTTGCAGAGGTGCGTGCTGAGCTCCGCCAGGCGTTCTCTGACCTCCTGGAATCCGATGTCTGCGAGCATCTCCAGGGCAGCCAGAAAATAAACCCAGTCGTTGAAGTTGGCGGTGGAGATGGTGAAGCGGTCGGCGGTGGGCTTGAGTTCGTCCCGGTAGGGAAGATAGCGCTGGTCATCCACCACCGACTCGGTGCCCACGAAAACGGGGTGCAGCCTTTCCAGCCGTTCCCTGCAGACGTACAGAACCCCCATTCCCAGCGGACCCATCAGCCATTTCCAGGTGGGAAAGGCCATGTAGGTGATATTGCAGGCCTGCACGTCGACGGGGCGCATGCCGACTCCCTGAGCGCCGTCCACCACCAGATCAATGCCGTGTTGGCGGCAGATCCCGCCGATGTCTTCCAGCGGCAGGGGCATGCCGGTGCACCAGTGCACCGCGGAAAGGGCCGCCACCCGGGTGGCGGGCGTGATCGCTTTCCAGAAATTTTCCCGAAAGCCCGCCGGCGTGGCGGCCATGGGCACGGTTCTCAAAACCACCCCCTTCTGTGTCCAGTGCCGCCAGGGGTACACGTTGCTGGGGTACTCGTTTTCCAGCAGCAGGATCTCGTCGCCGGCTTGCAGATCCAGTCCGTGGGAGATGAAGTTCATGCCCTCGGCGGTGTGGTGGATCAGCCCCAGCTCATCGGGGTGGCAGTTGAGCAGCGGCGCCAAAATAGCCTTGATGCGCCGCTGAACATCGCCGTAGCGGGCCGTGCGGGTCAGGGTCCCCCGCCGCGCGTAACCCTGCAGGAAACGGCTCATGGCATCCACGATGTGGGTGCCCGCCGGCGTGGTGCCGCAGTTGTTCAGCCATATGAGATGTCCGTTGACCGGGTACTGGTCGTAGACCCGCTGCCAGTTCACGATTTGACGCGCTCCACGTACTGCCCGGTGCGGGTGTCGATGCGAATGACCTCCCCCTCTTCCACGAAGGGCGGCACCTGCAGCAGGTGGCCGGTTTCCAACGTGGCCGGCTTGGTGTCTCCGGAGGCCGTGTCCCCCTTCGCCCAGGGGTCGGCCCTGACGATCTTGAGTTCCACGAAGTTCGGCAGGGTGATGCCGATGGGTTTGCCCTTGAACATCAGCATGGTGCAGAGGGTGTTGTCCTTGAGAAAATTCTTGGCCTCCCCCACCTGCTCCTCGCTGAGGAATTCCTGTTCATAGGTTTCGGTGTTCATGAAACAATAGCTGCCGCCGTCGTTGTACAGGTACTCCATCTCCTGCTCCATCAGGTCGGCCTCGTTGAATTTTTCCCCCGAACGGTAGGTGCGGTCGACCTGAACCCCGGTGATCATGTTTTTCATCCGGCATTTGTACAGCGCCTGTCCCTTGCCGGGTTTGACGAATTCGAATTGCACGATCACCCAGGGTTCGCCGTCGATCTCGATTTTAAGACCTTTTCTCAGGTCGCCGCTTTCATACATGATCTCAACTTCCTCCTCTTTCTTTAAAATTACCGGGCCTGATATCCTCGCACCCGTATTCAGTTTAACTGCCAGTCAACTTAATTGCCAGTCAACGATTGGGGTTTTTCGTTTGCTCTGCAGCCCGCCGCACTTCAGCCACCATCCCGGCCACCCGCCGCAGGTCTTTGCGGAAGCGTACCGGCCGACCGCGGGCGTCCCGCTGGTTAGTGCCCGTGCAGCTGTCCACCCCCTGCGGTCGGACCGCTTCGATGGCTGCATAGACATTTTCCGGACCGATGCCGCCGGCCAGTATCACCGGGATGCGGCTCTGAGTCACCAGTTGCCGCGCCATCCGCCAGTCGCAGATCCGGCCGGTAATGCCGATGAATCCGCTCACCGGCTGATCGGCGGTGCCGCCGTCATCCGTTATGAGGGTATCGGTGAGAAACAGATCACTGTCCTCCTCGAAAGCCCGCGCCAGCGCCAGCGTGGGACAGTCGGCGGCTTTTCCCGGCAGGCCGATGGGGATGCTGCGCATGATGCTGATAGCGGGGCAGCTCCGGCGAACCGCCCGCTGCAGGGCGATCTTTCGGCGAATATGCGCCCGGTTCGCCAAGGGGCCAGTGAGGTCGTCGCAGAAGTGCACGATATCGGGACGGTGATACGCCAGGGACGCGAGCACTTCCGGTACACCATCGAAAAGGGGAATCAGGCTGCTGACAGCCCCTTGCGCTTTCACGGCCGCAATGGTCGCGCGGATATCCGGGCGCCGCCCCCATTGGCCCGAAAACAGCACGCTGCCGATGTGGTCGACGCCCAGGCGTATCAGCGCCCGCGCTTCGTCGGGGTCCTGGACTTCATATATCTGGATGATCATGGAAACAATCCACTGTGAATCCGGGCGGTCTCCGGCCCGAGGGGAAACTTAAGCATTGACATTTGGGGCCGTGTTTACCATATTCAGTCTGCTTTCGCAAATCGTTTCACCGGGTTGCAGTCAGCCTGCCAACCGCAACGCAAGGAGTGGGCATGATTCTGATCATCGACTTCGGCTCCCAGTACAACCAACTGATTGCCCGCCGTGTACGGGAATGCCATGTGTACTGCCAGATCGAACCGCCCGGCATCGATGCCGCGCAGGTGCGGTCCATGGCGCCCGAGGGTATCATCCTGTCCGGTGGGCCGGCCAGCATCTATGAGAAAACCAGCCCGCGCATGGATCCCGCCATACTCGAACTGGGGATCCCGGTGCTGGGCATCTGCTACGGCATGCAGTTCATGATCCACGCCTTGGGCGGCAAGGTGCAGCAGGCTGAAAAGCGTGAGTACGGCTTCGCGTCGCTCACCGTCAAACGGCACACCGGGCTTTTTAAACGGGTGGATAGGCACACCGAAGTCTGGATGAGCCACGGTGACTCCATTACCGACCTGCCCAAGGGGTTCAGCATCACGGCTTCCACCGCCAACACCAGGATGGCCGCCGTGGCCAACACCCGCAAAAAGCTCTTCGGCCTTCAGTTTCACCCCGAAGTGCACCACACCCCCCAGGGAATGCTTATGATCCGCAGTTTCCTCTTCGATATCTGCGGCTGCAAGCCTTCCTGGACCATGAAATCCTTCGCCCGAACCGCCATCGAAGACGTTCGCCGGCAGGTCGGTGACAAGCAGGTCATCCTGGGGCTGAGCGGCGGTGTGGACTCTTCGGTCACGGCGGTTCTGGTGCACCGCGCCGTCGGCAGAAAGCTGACCTGCATATTCGTGGACAACGGCCTGCTGCGCCTCAACGAAGGAAAGCAGCTGCGCGAAAAGCTCAGCCGCCACCTGGACATCAACATCCGCTTCGTACGCGCCCAGGGTCGCTTTCTCAAGGCCCTCAAAGGCGTCGTCAACCCGGAAAAGAAACGCAAGATCATCGGCCGGGTGTTCATGGAGGTGTTCGAAGCCGAAGCCGCCAAAATCACGGGGGCTGAATTCCTGGCCCAGGGAACGCTTTACCCGGATGTTATCGAATCGGTCTCCGCCTTCGGGGGGCCCACGGCCGTGATAAAGTCGCACCACAATGTCGGCGGCCTGCCCCGGAAAATGAGGCTCAAGCTCGTCGAACCCCTGAAGTACCTCTTCAAGGACGAGGTGCGCCAACTGGGCAAAACGCTGGGCCTGGCCGAGGATCTGGTCTGGCGCCAGCCCTTTCCCGGACCGGGCCTGGCCATCCGCATCATCGGCGAAATCACGCCCAAACGGTTGGCCGTGCTGCGCAAGGTCGACGATCTTCTGCTTGAAGAAATCCGTTCGGCCGGTTATTATAAAAAATTGTGGCAATCTTTTGCCGTGCTGCTGCCTTTGAAGAGCGTGGGTGTCATGGGTGACCGCCGCACCTATGAAAACATCATCGCCATCCGGGCGGTCACCAGCAAAGACGCCATGACGGCCGACTGGGCCCGGTTGCCCCACAAGTTCCTGGCAGCCTTGTCCAGCCGCATCATCAACGAAATCAGCGGCGTCAATCGCGTCGTGTACGACATCAGCTCCAAACCGCCCAGCACCATCGAGTGGGAATAGCCTCATGAGTGATGACAAGACATACGGGTTTAAGCTGGGAGACGACAAGCTGCCGGAACCCGAAGAGCCGCCTCTGGACGATCTGCTGGTTTCCAGCGAGATGCCGCCGTCTACCTACGACCGTCTGCGCCGTCGCATCACCCTGTTGGCGGTATTGATGCCGTTGCTGCTGGCCGCCCTGGTCGTGGCCGGCTACCTGGACATCAAGCGCCGTGTCAGCCAGACCGAAAACGCCGGCACCATGGAGGTGCTCAATCTCTCCCGCGATCTGGAATCCAGTTTTTCTTCCCTTTCGGTCCGCCAAGCCAAGCTGGAAGAGGCCATGGCCAAAATGATCGCCGAGGCCGAGAAAAAAACCGCAGCGCTCAAAACCAGCCTGCAGTCGGATCTTAATAAGGCCGTGGCCGAAGTCCGGGCCCTCGAGAAAGACCTGGCCGGTCTGAAGCAGAGCATGGCCGCAATGGAGAAGAAGCGGCTCGCCGAGATCGGCCGGCTGAAAAAGGATCTGCGGGCCCTCAAAGCGGAAGTGAAAAGCGTCGGCGGGGATTTCAAATTGGCGGGCCAGAAGGCGGCCGCGCGGGTGTCGAACATCGAGACGTCACTGGCGGAGATGAGAAGCCAGCTGTCGGACCTGGCGGAAGCCATGCGCCTGGCGACCGTGTCCATCATGGAGGCCAAGAGCCGCGCCATGGATGCCGAGGAAAACCTGCGGAAAGTAAAATCGGAACTGGAAGCCCAGCTGGCCACCAAGCTCGACCGCCGCTCACTCTCCGATGAACTCAACGCCGAACAGCAGCGGTACGAGAAAAAAATGGCCCGGCTCACCGCCCGCTTGAGCGACCGTATCTTTACCCTCGAAAAAAAGGTGGCCCTGCTGACCACTTACATGACCAGACTCCGAAAAAGCATCAAAACCACCACCCGCATCCCCAAGAAAGTTCAGGAACAAGATATCAAGGAGTGAGCCAGCGTCTGAAAAACTCAGTGCCGGCCATTGCGGCATCAATGCTGATTCCTGCCCGCGTGTCAAAGGGGACACGGCCATCAGATAATCCAGCACATCGAAAACGTCTTTCAGCATGGCGGTTCTTCTCCCTTTTTCCTTTTCGACGACGCGCTGCTCCTGGCCGTCAAGCAAATTGGGGCCCTTGCGCTCGCCAGTCTGGCTTTCATGGCGGTCGCCGCACCGCTCTACTATTACGGGCTGAGACACAGAGGCCGCTTTAAAGCTAATTTCTGTCCAAATCGAAAATCTGATGCGGCCTGTCTGAGCATTTCAGTATTCCATGATCGAAAAGGTCGCCCTGGAGGTCGGTCTTCTCTATGGTCGTTATGCTTTCTCGAAGGTTTGTTTTTTTTATGATAATCACTTAGCGCTCGAGGCAGCCTTCTGGCAGCGCTGAACGGCCTTAAGAAAAGTGCAAAGGCACCCGTAAGGATTTTCAGAACAGTCTCCGCTGCAGTAGCTGCCGAAATTGATTCTCCTAACATGGTTAATGATTCCTAACTGCTCATCCCTGCATTTATACAGGCAGTTAAAGTACGCATCCACAGCGGGGTACATGCATTTCACGTATCCAGGCAAGGTACACCACCCGTTAGTGCCGTATTCCAAAAGACTGGTGTGGCAACTGACAGGTTCGTTTCCACAATTGAAATAAATACCAAAAAATTCGCAATATTTTTTGGGCGTCTCTATATTGAAGTTCGCACATCTATCCTGAATCTCTTTGCGCTGTTTATCACAGTCGGGGGTGGGGGTGGGTTTCTTCTTGTCCCGGCAAATTGTCAGCGTTACCGCGGTTCCCGCCTTTACCTTCTTTCTTGCCCCTGGCTTATGGGAGTATACTTTGTTTACCCATTTACGCGGACAATGCGTAGTGTCTTTCAGTTGGTACTTCAGGTTCTGTTTTAAAAGTTCCTGCATGGCAGTCGATGGACGCATCCGCTTCATATTGGGTACTTTCGCCCAGACCGTCAAAGGGTAAACCACCCACTGTTCCATCATTCTCTTTTTAAAAGCATATTTAAACATCTCTTTGCTGAGACCGGTAAGAGTAAACCACTTTGTGTATTCATTAACAATTTTATCTTTGGCTAAAGCTAACGGCCCCATAGTTATCAGTTTATAAAAATCAATAACCCACTCGGCAGTGGTATATGCGGTAAGCATCGGATGGGAACCAAGCTCCACGGAGACATGCAGTCCAACCAAATAATTTCCCGGTTTCAGTCCCCTGGATAAAACCTCACGGAATTTTCTTTTGCCTTTCTTTTCTTGAAGAGCCGTGCTCTTAAATAAAAATTCAAACTCCCCTTTGGAGTTTCTTTTCCCAACAATAATTGTATACTTGTATTTCAACAACACCGGTTGAAATTTTTTTTTATCGATTGAGTAGGGGAACATTTTGTCGAAAAGCCGCTTGCTCTCAGGATTGACATTCAGCCATCTAGCGATCAAATCACCGTATGTTTTGGCTGTCAAAAGCGGCATTGAACCATCCCTGTCGCCGCTGGCCCGTTTCACGATGGCCTTGATTAGATAGTAGCCCGGATGGTTCTTGACTTCCTTGGCGACACCTAAATAAGCGAACTGGGGTGGCGCACCACCCATGAAGATATCTCCTTCTACCAGGGGCTGTGGTTTCTTGCGATGACCGGCATAAGACTCCCGGATATCAATCCCATCAGTGCAAATCAACAAGATGGATAGTAACACGCTGAAAAAAAATGTCTTTTTTTTAAGCATACGGTAATCCCCCCCAAAAAAAAAAAGATAAAAGATATTTTTCTCCGAATGGGCAAACAGTTCTTCCCTTTCCCAGCGGTTTTCGCCATCACCGGTAAAATACTTGCTCCCTCCTTTTCGTGATCATGAACCTATATGGCCGCTAAAAAAACATGCAAGAATCATGCGAATCAACATGTTGTGGAAGCACAAGGTGGCACACAATATTCGGTATATAGAACAGGGGGGCTTATGTAGTTCACGAAACAGGTTATAACGAAAAAACCATAAAAATAGTAAAATTTTCTATACTTATCGCTGGCATTTTATCCCTAGCTCACTAGTAAAGGCACTATGCCGCAAATCAGCACAGCCAATCCGGCGCCACCGATGATTTTTTCGGTGTCGATCGGGAAGAGATCAGGTATTCTTGTGCTTGCATGAGATGTGTTGCTAACTGCTGCAACAGACCTTGGCTATAGCCGGTTACGCCGCTTCCTGGGGTTCGCAGGATTCCGAAATTTCCAGCAGGTAGGCGGAGGTCAGGTATTTGAGCTGACGCTTGAGGCGGGGTATCTCGCGGTGCAGCGTGCCCAGGGAGATGAAGCGGCACACGCTCACAGGCGGGGTTTTCATGGTCGCGAAGACCGGCCGGTTGATTTCGCGGATGATGTCGTCTCGGCGCGAATCCGGCGCCACCAGGTAGAAAGCCGTGCGTCCTTCGGGCTTCAGGGCCAGGAAATCGGCGATGCGCAGCAGCTCCATCAGGAAGAGCCCGTCGCGTTCGATGGCGAATGCGCAGTTAAGGTCCCCGCCGCCGATCCAGAGCACGTCCATGAGCGACAGGGTCCGGCGGGCAGGTTCCTCCTGCGGTAGATTAATGCGCGAACGCACCCCCGGCCAGTGCCCCAGGGCGTGGCCGCCGATTTCGCGCAGGCGGTCCCGCACGGGTACCCAAGTGACGAAACCCAGCTTGTGGCCCAGCTTGAGAAAAAAGGCCTGTACGAGGGCGTGATTGCCGGCCGGGACAGGGGTGCCGGCCAGTCTCCGGACGGGGCCGCCGTCATCGTGGTGGTACTCCGGAACAGTCGCTAGGCCGGAGGCGACGGACAGCCCGCCGGGCCGATCGGCGATCCTGGCCGATGCCAATGGCCTTCTGACGGCGTGCTGCCGCAGCTTCAAAAGCGCCGAGACCACGTGTTCCCCGTCTGAGGCCTTCCAACGCGCTATGTTGGTGGTGAAACGCGTCATCCAGGCGTGGGGGTGCAGCGAGGCGTGAAAGCAGCTCAGGCGATCCCTGAGTTCGTAGGCCGGCAGCGCCGTCTCCGGTGTCAGCAGGATGAGGGGTTTGACCAACAGCCAGCATGTTCCACCGGCTTTCGGGACCGGGGCTTCGGAAGCCACGCGCAACACCCCGATGAAACGTGAAACGCCCATCAGGCAGCACAACAGGTAATCACCGGTACGTAGTTGCGCGGCCCTTTCGGCGGCGCTGCCGTTCAACTCCAGCCGGCGCGCGCCGGCGGCATTGAAGGCCTCCCAGCCGGGTCCACTGAAAAGCGTGAGCCAGAAATTTCGGTCCGCCATGGAATCCCCATTCCATTCGAGAGCTCCCCGCGGGGCTCATTTGTCCACGATGACCCATGCCGAAGCCGGGTGCCCGGTTCGGGTTTCGGCGGTGTAGCCGTTTTTTTCAATGATGCGGCCGATCCTCTCCACCGACAGGAAATGACTGCACATGAGCGCCAGCTTTTCCATGATGGCGATGACCTTCACGGGCAACCGGTGAATGTCCGGCTCCTCGATAACCAATCGTCCGCCCCTGGCCAGCACCCGCAGCAGGTCGGCGATGGCGGGCTCCTGGTCGCAGAAATGGTGCAGCGCATCGACCACCACGATGCGTTCGAAGGTGTTGTCGGGGAAAGGCAGCCTTTCGGCGTGGGCCTGGATCGCTTGTACTCCGCCCTTGTGTAGCGCCCGCTCGAGCATGGCCAATGAGAGGTCGGAAACGACCACCTGGCCGGCCTTGGAGCGAATGGGCCACGACACCCTGCCCGTACCGCCGCCGGCATCCAGCAGGACCCCCTTCACCGGCAGTTTCAGCAGGCGGTAAAGGGTCTCCATGTTCAGGCGCCCCAGAACACGGTCATAAATCGGCGCCGCCAGATCGAAATGCGAAAACATGGCCACCTGTCTACCACAGTTTCCCGCCGCCTTACAACCCTTGCCGACATCGAATCACGGTAAATTTGTTCTACCCGTGAGCTGATGAAACACATGAATTTCGAGTC
>CAYUAQ010000047.1:0-29510 GCA_964442705.1 uncultured Desulfobacteraceae bacterium | reverse complement strand
ATGCTGTTGGGGGTGCCGAACCAGCGGGCCAGCGCATCGTAAAACACCCGGCACAGGTAATTGGGGTTGGAGCCGTAGTAAAAGCCCAGGGCCGCCGGCCCGTACCGCTGCCGGATGCTCGTGAGGCGCTCGGCCACGAAATCAAGGGCCGCGTCCCAGGACACGGGTTCCAGGCGCTCCGACTTGCCGGCCCGCAGCAGCGGACGCGTCAGGCGGTCGGCAGCGCGGATCCAGGCCGGCGACAGCTTGCCCCGGGGGCACAGGCTGCCGCGGTTGTGGGGGTCCCGTGGATCACCCCTCACCCCCACGACCCGACCGTTGCTGATTTCAGCCAGGATTCCGCACTCGCAGTTGCAGATGGCATAGGTTGTGGGCCGTATTTCCGGCATGATTCGCTTCCGGGCGATTCCGGAGGACCGGCCTCCAGGACCCGCCCCGTTCAATTAATTAACACTTGCGGCCGCCTGTCGGCTGCCAAAAAAGGGAATCCCGGGGAAAGCTCCCCGGGTACCATTTGGTGACAGTCAGCTACATGTACAAATCACAGCCCGCTCTTGTCAACGCCCTTGCGCCCCGGGATCAGAGCAATCGCAACTAGCCGTTGGCAGGCGAGCTGTCTGAGCGAAGCGCGTTCCTCGCCTTTCAGCGCCGGCGGCCGGAGCATCCCCGCCGGGGCTCACGGAGCGCAGCCGATGCCTGCCCGGCCCGTGGGGCAGGCTGCAGGCATGGCTTCCAGCCAAAGCAGGAGGCTTGCGATTGCCCTGGGGCGATTTCCAAAACGGCTTGACACCACACAAATTCTCCTGTAAATTTTACGATCATGAGCGAGGTTTTACAGAAATATCGTTACCTTTCCGCTTATTTGCCGCCAACGGACCGTAGGACCCTTGTCCTGCTGACCGGTGCGCGACAGACCGGCAAAACCACCCTGGCCAGGGCCTTTTACCCGCAGCTGCGCTACGTCAACCTGGATGCTCCTGAAAACCGCGAAGCGGTGCGCAACACGCGTTCCACCGACTGGGCCAGGGATATCGGTCCGGCGCTCCTGGCCGAAGCACAGAAAGAACCCGTGGTGTTCGACAAGGTCAAGTTCGCTTACGATGCCGGCGAACTTTCCTTCGGCGTGCTGCTCGGCTCCAGCCAGATCCTGCTGCTGAAAAGAATCCGCGAGACCCTGGCCGGCCGGGTTTCCATTTATGAGCTCTGGCCGCTCATGATGAGCGAGCTGCTCCGGGGTCGGGGCGCAGCGGATGTGGCCCCACCTCTTGTCGACGCCCTTTTTACGGAAGTCTCCTGTGACGCGATTTTCGGCGGCCTGCCAGCCGTGCTCCTGGCCGAAGAGGATGCCCCCCTGCAAAGGGCCGAAGCGCACCTGCTGCAATGGGGCGGCATGCCCGCGCTGCTGCCGTTGCCGCCCGATGCCCGCGTCAAGTGGCTCAAAGACTACGGCTACACCTACCTCGAGCGGGACGTTGCCGATCTGGCCCGTCTCGACGACCTCATGCCCTTCCGCAAGTTTCAGCGGCTGGCCGCTCTGCGCTCCGGCGGGCTGCTGAATTACTCGGAACTCGCCAGGGACACCGGCATCAGCGTCGACACCGCGCGGCGCTATCTCGAATACCTGCGCATTTCCTATCAGAACATCCTCCTGCCGCCCTACCACGTCAACCTCACCAGCACCGTGGTGAAACGCCCCAAGATCTACTGGCTGGATATCGGCCTCATGCGCCAACTGTCCGGCATCCACGCCACCGTGACCGGGGAAATCTACGAAACCATGGTGACCGGGGAAATGATCAAGTGGATGAAGACCAGCGGCAGGGAAGCGGAACTCTATTTTTACCGGACACGCTCGGGCCGGGAGGTCGACCTGCTCCTGGAAACCCCGTCCGGCATCGTCGGCATCGAGATCAAGTCCCGCAAGAGGGTGGCGCCCAGAGACACGACCGCTCTCAAGGAAATTGCATCCGCCCTGGGAACCCGCTGGCGGGGCGGGCTGGTCGTCTATCGCGGCGACACCCTGGAACGGGTCGGCGACCCTTCCATCTGGTCCGTCCCCAGCCGGCGCCTCTTTGCCTGAAATATTATCGGTGCCGGGTGGCATGTACAAAGAAGATCACTGAAACGCTTTGCGGGCAGGACACCGGAGGTGCGCCAATGAGACCGTTTCACGGCATCGTGTCGGCCAGAAAACCGGCCAGGCCCCCTTTCAAAACGCTCGGCATCCTTATCCTGGTCTGGCTGGTGGGGCTGTTGGCCGCCGCGGACCGTGCGCCGGCCGCCGATTTCCACGCCAGCGTCCGCCATCACCCCGCGGGCGACAAGGGCGCCGCCCCTGAAAAGCCGGAATCCATCGCCGTCCGGGGAAACTGGGTTCGGGTGGAAACCCTGCGGCGCGGAAAGAAAATCATCCGCATTCACCGCCCCGATCTCAAGACGACCTTCGATGTCGACCCGGCGGCCAAGACCTACAAGGAACTGCCGTACATGCCGGGAACCGACTGGACTTCCTGGTACACGCTCTACCGACCCGTACTGAAGTCCGCCGGCAAAGAGACGGTCGCCGGCCGGGCCTGCGAGAAGTATGCGGCCCCCGGCAACGTCGCCGTTTTCTGGGTTTCCCCGGCGCTGGGCTTTCCCCTGCGGGTCACGCAGGGGAACTTTTTTGTCGAACTCGACGACATCCGCGAGGGGCCGGTCGATGACCAGCTGTTCACGCCGCCGGCCGGGTACCGGCTGACCTTTTCCTTTCGCAAAGGCGGGGCGGTGGCGGCGGCACCACCGGGGACCAAACCCTACGCCCAGGCCGGGCAATCACAGGCACCGGAGCCGTCGCCCGTGAAAGAAGATCGACCCGATAAGACGCCGGACGCCGCCCGGCCTTTACCCGGGGCGGCCTTTTACGATTTTACGCTGAAAATGTTTCTCCACCCGTCCAACGACGCATTGATCGATGACCCTCACTGGCCGATCGTCGTTCGATTCAACCAGCCGGTTCAGCCGGTCTTCTTTTCTTTTGAGATCACACCCGACCCCGGCGGGTGGAAGACGTTCTGGGAAAGTGACCACCGGAGCGTGACCCTGCGCCACCAAAAGCCGTTCGAACCCGGCATAACGTACACCTGCAGCGTGGCCGTGGTGGGCGGACCGCAGCGGCGCATCGCCTTCCGGGTCAAGGCCCCGACGCCGGAAATGCTCCTGGAGCGGGACCTGACGGAATCCCGCATCGACATCAACCAGGCGGCCACCTACCGGCTGCTGCGGGTCATTTCGCCGTCAAAAGTCCCCCAACCCTACCGCCCGCACACCCCGACCAGATGCGCCACGGCGGACCTGCAGCGGGTCCTGCGCGACGTTCCCAGGCTCGACCGGCAGACCCGAAACCTTTTGCGGCCCTACTTTCTGCTGCCCACGAACCCCGAAAGCCACTGGTACCGGAAGCTGGTTGAAGCCGGACAGGCCCGGGCGTCGGCATTCCGCCTCACCCAACCGGCCTTTGCCGCCGTTCCCTGGTACAGCGAAACCTACCACACCGGCACCGGTGTCGACATCCTCATCATCGGCGCCCCGCCGCAGAAAAAGTCCGTTATCCGGGCCCGGAAACTGCTGGAGGAAAAAAAGATCTATGAACGCCAGGAACATCTCATGGGCCGCAAAACCAGGGGCGCGGCCGAGCATGGATTGACGATTACCATTTTAGATACGTTCACGGGAGAAGATGCGGACACTTTGGGGTTTTGCAGCACCAATGCAGCGGGCATCCCCTATATCAACATTTCCGAGAAAGCATGCCCGACCAAACGGATCCTGGGCGGCACCCTGGCCCACGAAATGTTCCACGCCTTTCAGTTCGCTTTCCAGAGCGATTACGAAGACTGGATCGGTGAAGGCACCGCCACCTGGGCGGAGGATTTTATCTCCGCGGATTGGAATACAGAGCAGGAACATACAGATGGTGCATTTAACAGCCCCCTTCACCTGCTGCTGGAGCTCGACAACAACAGGGGCATAGGCGTTTACGGCCGATACCTCTTCCCCTTCTACCTGACCCGGGTTTCTCCGGGAGACAACAACATCATCCGGAAAATATGGGAAAACATGGAGGCGGGGAAATCCGCCGTCGACGCCACCCGCGCCGCCGTCGGCGACTTTGACCGCATCTGGAAAAAATATGTCCTGGCCGTACTGGACGAACAGTCGGAAGCGGGGCGCTTTCCCGATGTCGACAACGCATACGGCGACGGCCCCCTGGTGCTGAGCCCGATCCACGATTTTTCAACCTTCAAAATCGAACCGTCGGGTACCGGTGGCCTGGCCGTGTTGATCGATCCGCTCTCGGCCGTGTACTGCGAGCTCACCAACGACAGGCAGGGTGCCGATGCCCCGGCCGTACACCTGGATCTTTCCGAATTCAAAAAGGATGACAAGGTCAGCCTCCAGGCCATCGTCGTGTATCGCGACGGTAGAAGCGAATATGAGGACTGGAGCGACCGCGACCGGCGAATCTTCTGCCTGAATCACCAGAAGGAGAATTTTTCCACCATCTACCTGGTGGCCGCCCGGGGAGCGGATCAGGAGGGAAGCGGGTTCCGCGCGCTCCTGTTCAACATTTACCCCGAAATGGAGTCGGACTGCGATCACGGAACCGCCGTCATGACGCTTCGGGTCCAGGGGGACGAAAAAACCTCCCAGCAATTCCGGCACGGCGCCGCCGGCTTCAGCGAAGTCCACTCCAGCTGGAACCGCTACGCCACCATCCGCATGGAAATAGAGCCGTGGCGCGAGGAAATCCCCGGCCCGGCAAAGCGCGCGCTGGATCGACTCGGCGCCACCTACCCCGGGGTGGATGCGGATCACATCGCGCAGGGCCGCGCCACATTCAAGGCGGCCCTGAAGGCTCCGCGAAAATACCACGACCCGAACACGGGGTGCACCGTGTTGAAATATCGGGTGAAAACCTGCGATGTGCGTCTGAGCGGCGGGGTCTACCGGAGCAGCCACACCGAAGAGCACCGCGACAGCATGGGCCTGATCCGCTCAAGCCGGGGATCTTTCAGTGAAAGGGTCACCAACGTCGCCCTGGATGACGAAACCCGGGAACGCCTGCAGGCCCGACAGATGTCCGTACGGGTCTACGTGGATGCGGAAAAGGGAAACATCCAATGGGTACAGCTTCCGCTGGTGGGGCTCAAAACCAGCCTCCACAAGCGTAAAAGCGGTTCGGGAACAAAGCGATACCAGGACAAAGCCGGATTCTACCACTACCGGGATTACGACGACAGCTGGCAGAAGGACACCGAAAGCAGCCTGCAGGTGACCTTCGACAGCCATGTCCCCGCTGAGCGAAAGAAACCCATGGACCCGGTCTGGCGCGCGAAGCACGGCGGCCGCCTCTCGGCGTCCGGACAGGGCCGAAACATCCGCCCCATCCGGCACCGGTGGGACACCTATGACGACTCCGGAGAGAACGCCGGCCGGGTAATCACCGAATTTCGCTGGAAGCTGACCCTGGGGGAGCAGCCCCAGGGGCCATGAGCGAATTTCCACCGAACCCGCCACGGGCCGCCCCGGGAAATGCATCGCGTGAATGGGCGTGGGTCAAAAACCCACCTTGTCGATGCCCTTTAACCCCAGGATCCCGCGGGCCTCGTCCGGGGTGGCGGGCTCCAGGCCGTGCTCGCCGGCGATGCGTACGATCTTCTCCACCTGCTCGCCGCTGCTTTTGGCCATGACGCCCTTCTCCAGGTAGAGATTGTCCTCCAGGCCCACGCGCACGTTGCCGCCCATGAGCAGCGCCAGGTTGCACATGCGGAACTGGTGCCGTCCGGCGGCGCATACCGACCACACGAAGTCGTCCCCCAGCAGCTCGCGGGCGGAGTTGTACAGAAACACCAGGTTGTTGACCGTAGCCTGCGTGCCGCCCAGGATGCCCAGTACGAACTGGAGGTAGACGGGCGGCTGCACGTGGCCGCGGCCGCAAAAAGATATTGTAATCTGGACGTAATCAGCGTAAAAATCGGGTGAACTCAAGGCAGTAAGGTGTTTCATGAGACGAATTTCCAGTGGGCGCCTGGAGCGCTTTTACGAACAGTTCAACGGCAACGACAACGTCCTCATCCTGATCAATGCCGACCCGGATGCCATCGCCAGCGCCATGGCCGTCAAACGCCTGCTGTGGCGCAAGGTGGCCGCCGTCAGCATCGCCAGCATCAACGTGATCAAGCGGCCTGACAACCTGGCCATGGTGAGCCTTCTGAAGATCGATCTCAAACACCTGGCCGACGTGGAAACCGAGCATTTCACCCGCTTCGTCATGGTGGACTCCCAGCCGAACCACAACGAGCTGTTCGCCCCGTTCAGCTACTGTGCCATCATCGATCATCATCCGGACTCGGGTGTCGAGGTGCCCTTCCGCGATATCCGACCGCAGTATGGGGCCACGGCAACCATCCTGACCGAGTACCTGCGCGCGGCCAAGATCAAGCCCTCGGTCAAGCTGGCCACAGGCCTGTTTCACGCCATTCAGACCGACACCGACAACTTCAAACGCCAGGCGCTGCTGGAGGACATCCTGGCCTTCCAGTTTCTCTTCCGGCACGCCAACATGTATCTGGCCAACAAGATCAACCAGAGCGAACTGCGGGCCGACTTCCTGCGCTATTTCCGCATCGCCCTGGAAAACCGGCGCCTCTACAAGGGGCGCATGCTGGTGCACCTGGGACCGGTGCCCTCGCCGGACGTGTGCGTGCTGGTGGCGGATTTTTTCATGCGCGTCAACTCGGTGAAGTGGAGCATCGTCTCCGGGCTCCACGACCGTCGGCTGATCATCATCTTCCGCAACGACGGCATCGGCAAGAACGCCGGCAAGGTGGCCAGCCAGAGTTTCGGCCACATCGGCTCGGCCGGCGGCCACAAGAGCATGGCGCGCGCCGAAATTCACTTGTCGGCCCTGAAGGCCCAGGACATCGACACCCAGGATGAACGCCAGGTGGCCAGGTGGATTCGGGGCCAGCTCAAACACCGGGTGGTGAAAAAATAGCTGCCCCACGGGAAAAACACGGTGGGAACTGCCATGAACGCTTCTTCGTCTCCCCTTTCAGCGACCATTCTGGGTTCCGGCACCTGCGTGCCCTCCCTGGAACGTAGCTCCTGCGCCGCGCTCATCCGGGCGGGCGACAGTCGTCTGCTATTGGACTGCGGCCCCGGCACCATGCGCCGCCTGCTCAAAGCCGGTGTGACCATCTTCGATCTGGACTACCTCCTTCTGAGCCACTTTCACCCGGACCACAGCGCCGAACTGGTGCCGTTGATCTTCGCCACCAAGTATCCGGACAGCCACCGCCGTACACAGCCATTGACCATCGTGGCCGGCCAGGGGTTCCGCCAGTTCTACGACGGGTTGCATGCGGTTTATGGAGAGTGGCTCGAACTGCCCGAGGGCATGCTCCGCTTTGTGGAACTCAGCACGGTCCAACCGGACCGGCGGCGCTTCGACGATTTCACGGTCAGCTCCATGCCCATGGCACACAACCCGGAAAGCATCGCCTACCGGATCACCGACAGCGACGGCCGCTCGGTGGTCTACTCGGGCGACACCGACGACAACGACGACTTGGTGGCACTGGCCGAAAAAACGGACATCCTGATCTGCGAGTGCGCCCTGCCGGACGAACTCAAGGTCCGGGGGCACCTGACGCCGTCCCTGGCCGGCAGCATCGCCGACCGGGCCCGCGTGCGGCTGCTGGTGCTGACCCACTTCTATCCTGAATGCGACCAGGTGGACATCCGCAGCCAGTGCCGCCGCACCTACAAGGGCCCCCTGGTGCTGGCCAAAGACCTGCTGACCGTGACCCCGGGCAGCGACGACGCGCAGGATGCCACCCGCAAGAGCCGGGCCGCCTCATGAAGTATTACCCGGCCTTTCTCGACGTGAACGGCAGGTACTGCCTGGTGGTGGGCGGCGGTGCGGTGGGCACCCGCAAGGTGCGCACGCTGCTGGAATGCGGGGCCCGGGTAACGGTGATCAGCGCCGAATTCAGCCCGGAGCTGGTGAAGCTGGCCGCGGCCGACCGGGTGACCCTTAAAAGCGACCCGTACCGCTCCCGTGACCTGGAGGGCATGTTCCTGGTCATCGGCGCCACCGATGACGAGGCGCTGAACCGGCGTGTCAGCCGGGATGCCGCCCGGCGCAACATGCTGTGCAACATCGCCGATCGCCCCGAGGCCTGCAGCTTCATCCTGCCGGCCATCGTCAAGCGCGGCGACCTGGTGATCGCCGTCTCCACCTCGGGAAAGAGCCCGGCCTTTGCCAAGCACCTGCGGCAGCGCCTGGAAACGGAGTTCGGGCCGGAGTATGCCCGCTTTTTGGAGCTCATGGGGGCCGTGCGGAAAAAACTGCTGGCCGCCGATCACGCCCCGGAAGCGCACAAGCCGCTCTTCGAGGCCCTGATCGCCCGGGGCCTGGTGGACCTTATCCGCCAGGGCGACGAAAAAAAAATCGACGCGCTGCTGGGGGAGATCCTGGGGCCGCAATTCAGCCTGGATACCCTGAAGCCATAGGAAGACAGCCGCCATGCACTATCTGCTGATCACCGTGACCATCTGCTATCTGCTGAGTTCGGCCGGGTATTTCGCCTATCTTTTCGTGCAGCACAGGGCACTCTACCGTACGGCCCTGGGATGCATAACGGCCGGTGCGGTGCTGCACACGGTGATGATCGTGGCGGCTTTCGCCGGAAGTGGCTACTTTCCGGCCCGCAACCTGCAGCAGACCCTCTCGCTGGCCGCCTGGGCCGTGGCCGGCTGCTTCGTGGTGTTGCAGGTGCGCCAACGCCTCAAGGTGCTGGGGGTGTTTGCCGCGCCCCTGGCGGCCGTCGCCATGCTGGCGGCCTCGCATATGCCGGGCGCTTCGGTGGCCGCCGAACCCGTGCTCAAGGGCTTCTGGCTGACCTTCCACGTGATCGCCATCTTCCTGGGAGAAGCCGCCTTGGCCCTGGCCGCCGGCGCGGGCATACTTTACCTGCTGCAGGAGCACGCCATCAAGACCAAGAAGATGGGGTTCTTCTTCAAGCGTCTGCCGTCGCTGGACCTGCTGGACGCCACCGGCTACAGCTGCATCGTGACCGGATTCACTCTGCTGACGGTGGGACTGGTGGTGGGGCTGGTGTACGCCAAGATGGTGTGGGGGCGGTTCTGGAGCTGGGACCCCAAGGAGGTCTGGACCGGCATCACCTGGCTGCTGTATGCCGCCCTGCTGCACGAGCGGCTCATGGTGGGCTGGCGGGGCCGGCGGGCGGCCATCATGGCCATCGTCGGCTTCGGCGCCCTGATGTTCACCTTCTTGGGCGTCAACTTCTTTTTGAGCGGTCACCACGGAGGATTTACCAGATGGTAGCTTCGCAGGTATCAGGTATCATCTTTAAAAAAGATTGCAGGAACCCCCGAAAATGCAAGTAGAAAATTGAAATTTATTGATAAAATACGGAGCTGCCTTTCAGCTGAAAGCTGATACCTGACAGCTGACGCCTTCTTTAACCTGACAGCTGACCCCTTTTTAGCAATGCTCGATATCGTCCTGCTCGGATTGAACCATAAAACCGCACCGGTGGAACTACGCGAGTGCCTGGCCTTTTCCAGCGACGAGGCCGTGGCCGCCACGGACATGCTGCGCAAGGAGTCCGCCATCCGCGAGCTGATGCTCTACTCCACCTGCAACCGCATCGAGTTCCTGATGGTCACCGACCGCCGCGACGAGGTGGTGGCGGCGGCCAAACGCTTCATCGGCGATTTTCACCAGGTCCCCGTGGAGCAGTTCGACCCGGCCCTCTACATCAACACCGGTGACGAGGCCGTGCGACACGTTTTCCGGGTGGCCGCCAGCCTGGACTCCATGATGGTGGGCGAACCCCAGATCCTGGGGCAGATCAAGGAGGCCTATTTCACCGCCACGCGCCAGAAAACATCGGGTGTCATCCTCAACCGCCTGCTGCACCGGGCCTTCTTTGTGGCCAAGCGGGTGCGCACCGAAACCGGCATCGGGGATCACGCCGTGTCCATCAGTTATGCCGCCATCGAGCTGGGCCGCAAGATCTTCGGCTCCCTGGAGGGCAAGAAGGCGCTGCTCATCGGCGCCGGTGAGATGGCCGAACTGGCCGTGGAGCACCTCCTGCGCCAGAAGGCCGGTGAAATCCTGGTGGCCAACCGCACTTTCGAAAACGCCGTTTCCCTGGCCGAGCGTTTCGGCGGAGAGGCCATCGCCTTCGAGGAGATCACGGATGCCCTGGAGCGGGTCGACATCATCATCAGCTCCACCGGGTCGCCGCGGCCCATCATCACCCGCGAACAGGTTAAGGGGCGCATCCGGCGGCGGCGCAACCGGCCCCTGTTCTTCATCGACATCGCCGTGCCCCGGGACATCGACCCGGAAATCAACCGCCTCACCAACACCTACGTCTACGACATCGACGACCTCAAGGGCGTCATCGAGGAAAACATCGAAGAGCGCCAGCGCGAGGCCGTCAAGGCCGAACGCATCGTCGACGAGGCCGTGCTGCACTTCCGCCGCTGGTTCGAGAGCCTGGACGTCACGCCCACCATCGTGGCGCTGCGCAGCAAGGTGCACCAAATCGCCGCCGCGGAAACGGAAAAAACCCTCCGCGGTTTGGGGCATCTGAACGAAAAGGACCGCCAGGCCATCGTGCGCATGCAGGAGGCCATGGTCAATAAAATCCTGCACGATCCCACCATTTTCCTCAAGCGCAACGGCTGCCACGGTGACAACGCCGTCTACCTGGACGTCGTGCGCAAGCTTTTCCGGCTGGATGAGCCGGCGGAAAAGTAACTGAAAATTACCCCTTTACTCAACATTGACTCTATGTTATATGAGCCCTTTTACAAAGAGGGGTTGTCTTCCAAATCATGAAGATGAGTGAGAATTGCCATGAAACAGAAAGATCTTGACTACTTCAAAGAGCTCTTGACGCAGCGCCTGGATGATCTGCTGGCACAGGCCGACAATACCGTCTCTGGTATGACGTCGCCCAAGGAGAACTTCCCGGATCCCACGGACCGGGCCTCCCTGGAGGCCGACCGCAATTTCATGCTGAGAATCCGCGACCGGGAGCACAAGCTGATCAAGAAGATCAAAAAAGCCCTGGACCGCATCGAAAACGGCACCTTCGGCATCTGCGAAACCTGCGGGGAAGAGATTTCCCTCAAGCGACTCAAGGCCAGACCGGTCACCACGCAGTGCATCGAGTGCAAAACCAAGGAAGAGGCGCAGGAACGAGCCCTTGGGTTATGAACGGCCGCACGGCATCGATCTTCACATTCATTCCTCCGCATCCGACGGCACCCTTGCGCCCGAAGAAATCCTGACCCGGGCCGCCCGCCTGGGCCTGGGTGCCATTTCCATCACAGACCACGACACGGTGGCCGGCTGCCGCCGGGCGCTGACCTCACCCATGCCCCCGGCGCTTCATTTTCTGACCGGCGTCGAAATCAGCAGTCAGCCACCGGGGCAATTTCGACTGCCCGGCAGCCTTCACATTCTGGGATACGGGATCGATATCTCCGATTCCGATCTGCTGAGCGCCCTCGACACCCTCCAGGACGCCCGTCGGCAGCGGCTGCCGAAGATGATCGCACGGTTGCGCCGGCTGGGATTCGACATCAGTGACGCAGAAATCCGCCGGGCAGTGGGCAGCGGCCAGCCGGGGAGACCCCACCTGGCCCGCGCCCTGGTGCAAAAGGGCCTGGTGAAATCCATCGACGAGGCCTTCGACCGTTACCTGGGAAACAGCCGGCCGGCCTACGTGCAGAAATACCGCCTGCCCTGGCGGCAGACCATCGACGTCATCCGCGGCGCCGGCGGCATCGCGGTCCTGGCCCATCCGGGCCTCATTCCGCTGTCTTCCCAAAGTGATTTGGAGGCCCTGGTGCAGCGACTCGTGGAGGCCGGCCTGGGCGGCATCGAGTGCTACTACCCCCAGCACTCGGCCGAAGCCACGGCCCGCTACCGCCGTATGGCCCGGGAACGAAATCTGGTGGTCACCGGCGGCACCGATTTTCACGGAGACCAGAGCGCCGGCATCCAGATCGGCACGGGAAGGGGAGGGTTCTGCGTCCCCTACGACGTCTACCAGGCGCTGGCCGGCCGGCTGGCGAGCCGGGGTGCCCCATGAACCACACCGGCGACGACACCTTGGCGGCACTGGAAAACCGGCTGGGGTACCGGTTTCGCAGACGCGAACTGCTGCACGAAGCCCTGCGCCACCGCTCCTGGGTCAACGAGCAGAACACGCTGCTGCGCGACAACGAACGGCTGGAATTCCTGGGAGATGCGGTGGTCAACCTGGTGGTCGGGCACCTGCTGATGCGCGCCCAGTCCGACCTCAAGGAGGGGGACCTGTCGCGCATGCGCGCCGCCCTGGTCAACGAAGCGCACCTAGCCACGGTGGCCCGGCGCCTCGGTCTGGGCGATTTCGTCCGGTTGGGCCGCGGAGAGTCCCAGACCGGCGGGCGGGAGAAGAATTCCATCCTGGCCGACTCTTTCGAAGCCGTATCGGCCGCCCTTTACCTGGATGCCGGTTTCGACACGGCCTTCGCCATCCTGGAAACGCACTTCAAAGAGGCCCTGGAAAAGTTGGAAGAGCTGGGCTGCCGGGACGACTACAAGAGCCGGCTGCAGGAGCTGGTCCAGGAAAAGGGCAAAGAGGTTCCCCGCTACCGCATCACCGGGCAGAGCGGCCCCGACCACGACAAGACCTTTACGGCCCGCCTGACGGTCAGCGGCATCACCACCGAGGGCCGCGGCAAGAGCAAGAAGCAGGCCGAACAGGATGCCGCCCGCCGGGCCATACGGATACTGAAGAAAACGGACACACCGTGAACGCCCCCCGGCAGCGCCCCTTCGTCGTCCCGGTCTTTCTCCCCCAGGCCGGCTGTCCCTACCAGTGCGCTTTCTGCAACCAGGCGGCCATCACCGGCCACACGGTCAAACGCCCCTCGGCGCAAGCGGTGCGGCAGACCATCGAAACATTTCTGGCCTATGGCGGCAGCCCCCGGGGACCCGTGCAGATCGCCTTTTACGGCGGCAATTTCCTGGGGCAGGCCCCCGAACGCATCACCATGCTGCTGCAGGTGGCCGCGGATTTCGTGGCCGACGGCCGTGCCGACGGCATCCGTTTCTCTACCCGGCCGGACACCGTGGATACCCGCCGCCTGACCCTGCTCGAACCCTATCCCGTCACGGTGGTCGAACTGGGCGTTCAGTCTTTGAACAACGATGTGCTGCGCCTGAACCGCAGGGGTCATGACGCCGCCGCTGTCCGCCGGGCGGTGGCGCTGGTGGCCGGCCACGGCTACAGCCTGGGCCTGCAGATGATGGTGGGACTGGCCGGTGAAAATCCTGCCGGCACCCTGGACTCGGGACGCGCCATAGCCTCCCTGAACCCCGGCTTCGTGCGCATCTATCCCACCCTCGTGCTGGAGGGCAGCCGGCTGGCGCGATGGTACCGGCAGGGAAAATACCATCCCCTGTCCCTGGATGCGGCCGTGTCCCAGGTCAAGGACCTCTTCCTCTTGTTTCACCGCCACGGCATCCGCGTGGTGCGCCTGGGCCTGCAGTCCTCCCCGTCGCTGGACGCGGGCACCGACCTTGTGGCCGGCCCCTACCACCCGGCCTTCGGCCACCTGGTCCACAGCCGCATCTTTCGGGACGCCCTGCTGGACGGCCTGGCCGCCGCCCAGGTGCACGCCGCCGCCTCCGTGGAAGTGCGGGTGCACCCCGCCGCCATACCGGTGCTGCGGGGCCTTCACAACGACAATGTACGGCTGGTGGAAAAAAAATACGGCCCAGGGACCGTGCGCATCGTGGCCGACGAATCCGTCGGCCGCCGGGAGCTGGTGGTGGACGGACGCATGTTGCGCCCTTATTCAGGAAAAGGCGCAAAGGCACAGAGGCAGAAGGCAGAAGGGATCCGTGCGACGCATTTTCCGGGAAAACGGACAATTACCCGGCGGTCGTTTTAAGCGTGCCACGTCGCGGCAATTCGAAATAACTGCCGGAAACCGGGCGCCACCTTTCAGCTGACACCTGACGGCTGATACCTTTCAAATGCCCCGCTTGAAAAACTGTTCGGGTTCGGAAAAGGTGCCCGGTCTGCGGGTGTACTCGGTGGGGGCGGTGCCCTCCTTGAAGCACTCGAAGATGGTTTTGCGGGACTGCGCCACGGGCAGGAGGCCCGTGTCGGCGTCGATCTTGGCAAACACCACGCCTTCCGGCACCTGGAACACCCGCACGGGTTTGTCCTTGAGCACCCGCTGCATGAAGCCCAGCCAGATGGGGCTGGCGGCCCGGGAGCCGGTCTCGCCCTTGCCCAGGGACTGGCTGTTGTCGAACCCCACCCACACGCCGGTGACGTAACGCGGCGTGTAGCCCATGAACCAGGCGTCGTTCAGGTTGTTGGTGGTGCCGGTTTTTCCGGCCGCCGGCCGCTTGAGGGCCCGCACGCGCCAGCCAGTGCCGTGCTTGACGACCCCCTGCAGCAGGTTGGTCATGATGTAGGCCGTGCTCTTGTCGATGACCTTGACACGGCCGGGATCGCCCTCCTCCAGGATGTTGCCGTCACGGTCTTCGATGCGGGTAATGAACACCGGTTTCAAGCGGTAGCCCAGGTTGGCGAAAACGCCGTAGGCTTCCACCAGTTCCAGCAGCGAAACCCCCGACGAGCCCAGGGCGATGGAGAGGTTACGTTCCAGGTTGGCGGTGATGCCCAGCTTGCGGGCGTAATCGATGGTGTAGTCCACGCCGATGTCCTTGAGGATCTTGACGGTGACCACATTCAGTGATTTTTCCAGGGCCCGGCGGAACATGGTGGGGCCGTGAAACTTCTTCTCGTAGTTTTTGGGCTTCCAGATGGATTCCATGCCCTTTTCGTAGTAGACGATGGGCGAGTCGATGATCACCGTGGCCGGTGTGTAGCCCTTGTCCAGAGCGGCGGCGTAAATGATGGGCTTGAAGGCCGAGCCGGGCTGACGACGGGACTGCACGGCCCGGTTGAACTGGCTTTGCCTGAAATCTCGGCCGCCCACCATGGCCTTGATCTTCCCGCTTTCCACTTCCATGCAGACTAGAGCGGCCTGGGCCTTGGGGGTCTGCTCCAGGGTGACCTGCCAGGTATCATTGCCCTTCATCTTCTCCCTGACCGACACCATGATCACGTCGCCGCTGCGCAGCACCTGGGAGGGCCGTCTGGCCCGCGCCTCATAGTAGGCCACGGCAGGATTGGGCCTGCGCGCCCAGCGCATCGTCTCGAAAGCGATGATGCCCCGGCTGTTGCCCATGCGCACCACCACCTTCTTGCCGCGGTCGTCCACGGCCACCACCACGGCCTGCAGCGTCCGGCCCGGCGCCGGGGGGTCTCCTGCCAGGGCCTCCTGCTGCCGGGCGGCAAAGGTCTCTATCTCCTCCTGCTTCAGGTGCCGCAGGGGACCCCGGTATCCCTGGCGCTTGTCCAGGGCCTCGAGCCCCTTCTGGATCTCCTCGCGGGCCACGTGCTGCATGTCGATGTTGACCGCCGTGTAAATCTTCAGGCCCGCGGTGGTGAGGGCCTCGGCACCGTATTTCTTGATGACGTACTGGCGCACGTATTCCGTGTAGAAGGGCACTTTTTCGATGTACCAGTTGCGCCGGGACTTGATGTCCAGGTGCCGGTTGATGGCCTCGGTGGCCTGGGCATTGGTGATGAAGCCTTCGTCAACCATGCGGTTCAGCACGTAAATCTGGCGCTGTTTGGCCCGTTCGGGGTGGGAAAAGGGCGAGTAGCGACTGGGGGCCTGGGGCAGGCCGGCCAGCATGGCGCACTCGGCCAAGTTCAGTTCGGCGGCGTGCTTGCCGAAGTAGTTCTCCGCCGCGGCTTCCACGCCGTAAGCGCCGTGACCTAGGTAGATCTGGTTCAGATAGAGGTAGAGAATCTCGTCCTTGGTCAGGCGCTTGTCGATGCGGTAGGCCAAAATAGCCTCTTTTATTTTCCGCTGGTAGCTGCGCTCGGGCGTCAGGAAAAAGGTCTTGGCGACCTGCTGGGTGATGGTGCTGCCGCCCTGCACGATGGCGCCGGCTTCCACGTTTTTGAAAAAGGCGCGCACGATGCTGATCATGTCGATGCCCTGGTGCTTGTAAAAGCGCGCGTCTTCAGCCGCGATGAAGGCCTCCTTGAGCATGTCGGGCATCTTGGACAGCGGAATGACGATGCGCCGCTCTTTGAAAAATTCGGCGATCTTGCGGTTGTCGTCGGCGTAGACCGTGGTGATCACCGACGGCTTGTAGTCCTTCAGGGAGGCAATGCGGGGCAGATCGGCGCTCAGGTACATGTAGAGCGCCGCCAGGGCCCCGGCCGCCAACAACACGCCCACCAGGCCGAGAATCGTCACCCACTTGAAAAAAGTAAAAAAACCGCCCCTCCTGCGACCGGCTTTCCGGCTTTCATCCCTGTTTTTACCCATACAGCCACACCCGTATGCAATGTTCCCTCAGGCCTCGGCGGTGGGCCCCAGGGGTTCCCCACCCCTCGCCACCGCTGAAAAAACCTCCAAGGGAACCTATCCGCACAATCGTATCGAATCTTTAAATTAGGGATATCCCACGGTCAAGAGCTGACCGCTGACACCTGAAACCTGAAACCTGAAACCTCAATTTACATCAATCATAATGCAATAATTACAATTTGACAACATCGCAGTGGTAATATAAATTTAACGTTTTTGAAATGCGAGGTTTTCATGATCGAACTCAACTTCGAGAAGATGGGCGGCCTGGTGCCGGCCGTGGTGCAGGACCACCGCAGCGGCGAGGTGCTGATGCTGGGCTTCATGAACCGCGAAGCTTGGCAGGCTACGCTGGACACGGGCAGGGCCACCTTTTACAGCCGCACCCGGGACACGCTGTGGGTCAAGGGCATGACGTCCGGGCACGTGCAGCGGGTCAAGGAGATCCTGGTGGACTGCGACGAGGACACCGTGCTGCTCAAGGTGGAACAGGTGGGCGGCGGCGCCTGCCACACCGGCTACCGCAGCTGCTTCTACCGGCGGGTGAGAGACGGGCGCCTGGAAACTTTCGGTGAGCCGGTTTTCGATCCCAGGGAGGTTTACAAGTAGATGAACGACTTACTCAAACTGGGCATCCCCAAGGGGAGCCTGCAGAACGCCACCATCGCCCTGTTCAAGCGCTCCGGCTGGAAAATCAACGTCAACGGCCGCAGCTACTTTCCGGAAATCAACGACGAGCGCATCCATTGCGCCATCTGCCGCGCCCAGGAGATGTCGCGCTACGTGGAAAACGGCACCCTGGACGCCGGCCTCACCGGCAGGGACTGGATCGCCGAGAACCAGTCCGACGTGCGCGTGGTGGAGGACCTGGTCTACTCCAAGGTCAGCGCTCGCCCGGCCCGTTGGGTGCTGGCGGTGCCCTTCGACTCGCCGGTGAGGGACATCTGCGGCCTGCAGGGCAAGAAGATCGCCACCGAACTGGTCTCCTACACGCGCCGCTACTTCGCCGAACGCAATATCGACGTGGAGGTGGAGTTCTCCTGGGGCGCCACCGAGGCCAAGGTGGTCTCGGGCCTGGCCGACGCCATCGTGGAGGTCACCGAGACCGGCAGCACCATCAAGGCCCACGGGCTGCGCATCATCCACGAGCTGATGCAGACCAACACCCAGCTGATCGTCAACCACGAGGCCTGGAAAAACCCGGCCAAGCGCGAGAAGATCGAGCAGATCGCCCTGCTGCTCAGGGGCGCCCTGCTGGGCGAAAAACTGGTGGGCCTGAAGATGAACGTGCCTCAGGACAAGCTGGAGACCATCATCGGCCTGCTGCCCAGCCTGAACGCGCCCACCGTGGCGCCGCTCTATAACTCGGATTGGTTCTCGGTGGAAACGGTCTCCGAAACCCATGTGCTGCGGGACCTGATCCCCAGGCTGCTGAAAAACGGCGCCGAGGGCATCATCGAATACCCCCTCAACAAGGTGGTGTGAGCGCATGATATCCAAACGGACCCGGGAAATGAGCTCCTTCATCGTCATGGACGTGCTGGAGCGGGCCTGCGAACTGGAGGCCCAGGGGCACCACATCATCCACCTGGAGGTGGGCGAGCCGGATTTCGACACGCCGGCCTGCGTCAAGACCGAGGTGTGCCGGGCCCTGGAGCAGGGCTACACCCACTACACCCACAGCCTGGGGATGATCGAGCTGCGCCGTGCCATCTGCGACCACTACCGGGAGCGCTATGGCGCCGACGTAGACCCCGGACAGGTGGTGGTCACCTCGGGCACCTCGCCGGCCATCTTCCTGCTGTTCTCGACCCTGCTGGAGCCCGGCGACGAGGTCATCATCTCCAACCCCCACTACGCCTGCTACCCCAACTTCATCCGCTTCGTGCAGGGCCGCGTGGTGGAGGTGCCGGTCTACGAGGAGGACGGTTTCCAGCTGCGGCCGGAAGACATCGAGAAGAAGATCACGCCCCGCACGCGGGCCATCTTCATCAACTCGCCCTCCAACCCCACCGGCAACCTGCTGTCCGCCGAGCGCATGCGCGCCATCACCGCGCTGGGCCCCATGGTGGTGTCCGACGAGATCTACCACGGGCTGGTCTACGAGGACCGCGAGCGCTCCATCCTGGAATTCACCAAGCGCGCCTGCGTGCTAAACGGCTTCTCCAAGCTCTATGCCATGACCGGCCTGCGCCTGGGCTACCTCATCGCGCCGCCGGATTTCATCCGCCCCATCCAGAAGGTGCAACAGAACTTCTTCATCTCGGCCAACGCCGTCATCCAGCGCGCCGGCATCACCGCCCTGACCCTGGCCCACGACGACGTGCGGCGCATGAAGGAGACCTACGACAAGCGGCGGCGGTACATGGTCAAGCGCCTGCGCCAGCTGGGCCTGGGCATCACCGTGGAGCCCACCGGGGCTTTCTATGTCTTCGCCAACGTGCGCCACATCTCCGACGACTCTTATGAGCTGGCCTTCGACATCCTGGAAAAAGCCCACCTGGGCGTCACCCCCGGCATCGACTTCGGCAGCAACGGCGAGGGCTACCTGCGCTTTTCCTACGCCAGCTCCATGGACAACATCCGCGAGGGGCTGGATCGCCTGGAGCGGTACCTGGACAGCCGATGATCGTCAAATCCGCCGAGTTCGTCAAAAGCGCCCCCGACGTGGACCAGTGTCCGCCCGGCGACCTGCCGGAAATCGCCTTCGTGGGGCGCTCCAACGTGGGCAAGTCCTCGCTGATCAACGTGCTGGTCAACCGGCGCCGCCTAGCGCGCACCAGCGGCACGCCGGGCCGCACCCAGCTGCTCAACTTCTTTCGCATCAACGACCGCTTCCTGTTCGCGGACCTGCCCGGCTACGGCTACGCCAAGGTGCCGGCGGCCGTCAAGAAAACCTGGCAACCCATGGTGCAGAACTACCTCACGCGGCGCGACAACCTGCGGGGCGTGGTGCTGATCCTGGACATCCGGCGCACGCCGGGCCCCGACGAGCTGCGCCTGCTGGACTGGTTTCAACGCCGGCAGCGCCCCTGCATCGCGGTGCTCACCAAGGCCGACAAGCTCTCGCGCGCCAAGGCCGCTGCACGCCACCGGCAGGTGACCGCCGACCTGGGGCTGGACCCCGAAGAGCTGCTGCTCTTTTCTTCCAAGACGCGCCAGGGCAAGGACGCGCTGTGGCGGCGCATCGGGGAGCTGGTGGGGGAAAACCCGGCCGGTGAAAAAGGGGAGGCCGCCCATGGCTGAGACCCCCGAAACCCAGGACCCGTTCCGCTCCGGCTTCGTGGCCATCGCCGGCGCGCCCAACGTGGGCAAATCCACTCTGCTCAACCGGGTGCTGGGCGAGAAGATCTCGATTACCTCCAAGCGGCCCCAGACCACGCGCAACCGCATCCTGGGAATCCTGCACCGCCCCGACGCCCAGCTGGTGTTCATCGACACGCCCGGGGTGCACCGGCCCAGCGGCGAGCTCAACCGGCGCATCGTGGCCACGGCGCTCACCGCCCTGGGCGAGGCCGACCTGGTGCTGGTCATGGTGGACGCCGTCAAGCCCGACCCCGAGGCCGAGAAACTGCTGCTCTCCCACCTGAAAAAGTCCGGCCTGCCCGCCGTGCTGGCCATCAACAAGATCGACCGCCTGCCCGACAAGCGCGCCCTGCTGGTGCTCATCGACCAGTGGGCGCAGCGCGGCCGCTTCCGCGAGATCGTGCCCATCAGCGCCCTGGACGGCACCCAGGTGGGCCGGCTCGTGGCGGTCATGGTCTCGCTGCTGCCGCCCGGGCCGCCCTTTTACCCCGAAAACAGCCTCACCGACCTGCCCCAGCGCTTCATCGTGGCCGAGATGATCCGCGAAAAGGTCTTTCGCCTTACGGGCCAGGAGATCCCCTACGCCAGCGCCGTGACCATCGAGCACTTCCAGCGCTCCGAAACCCGCAACCTGGTGGAGATCCACGCCAAGATCCACGTGGAGCGCGACTCCCAAAAGGGCATCATCATCGGCAGGGGCGGCGCCAAGCTCAAGGAGATCGGCCAGGCCGCGCGCCGCGATATCCAGCACCTGGTGCAGGCCAAGGTCTACCTCAAGCTCTTCGTGCGGGTGCAGAAGAACTGGAGCCGCGACACCCGCGCCCTGCGCCGCTTCGGGTACGAATGATCCTCTCCTTTCACCCCTGCGTGGTCACCGACGAAAACCGCATCTGCGCGGGCCGGCCGCCGGATCACCAGGACCTGGCCGCCATCCGCCGCGCCGAGGCCGTGGTGCTGCCCCAGGGCTGCACGCCCGAGCTCTACCGCATGGCCCGCGAGAACTGCCGGCACGTGTTTCCCGACTACGACGCACGTTTCGCCTTCCCCGGCAAGATCGGCCAGATCCGCCTGTTCCGCGAACACGACGCCCCGCACCCGCAAACCGAAATCGTCACCGACGTCCCCGCTTTTCTCTCGCGGCTGAAACAGGAGCCCGCCGGTCCGCTGGGGTTTCCCTACCTCATCAAACTGGACTGGGGCGGGGAGGGCCGCACCATCTTCGCGCTGAGATCGGCCGCCGACCTTGACCCCGGCCTTTTTGATGTTCTACAATCACAAGGGGTTCGGGACAGCGGTCTGCTGGTGCAGCGCTTCGTGCCCTGCGGCGGCCGCGTGCTGCGGGTGACCATCATCGGCCGGCGGCGCCTGACTTACTGGCGAGTGGCCGACGATGACCGCCAGCCCCTGGCCGGCCTGGCCCTGGGGGGACATATTCAGCGGAACCTGGACCCAACCCTTCAGCAGGCGGCCACAGCGGAAATTGACGGTATTTGTGCCAAAACCGGCATCAATCTGGCCGGATTTGACGTCATTTTTCCACAAAACAGGCCCAAGCCCCTGCTGCTGGAAATCAACTATTTCTTCGGCCGCGAGGGCCTGGGCGGATCGGCGGCCTTCTACCAGCTGCTCAACGCCGAGGTCCGCCGCTGGATCGAAGACCTTCGGCACTGAATGCACGATACCGGCAAAAAACCGATGATGAACACCTGCCGCGAGCCGGCCGGACACTTTGTGGAAAGAAAACACGCCTGATGCAACCCTATGCCTACGACCTGGACGATGCCGCCATCCGGCGCGAACGCGCCAAGGCCCGCGAGCTGCGCGCCTCCCAGTGGTGGAAGCGCAAGCTCGCCAAGGGCGTCTGCGGCTACTGCGGGCGGCCCACCCCACCCCGCGAGCTGACCATGGACCACATCGTCCCCCTCTCCCGCGGCGGCCGCAGCACCAAAGGCAACGTCATCCCGGCCTGCAAAACCTGCAACACCAAGAAGAAACAACTGCTCCCCATGGAGTGGGCGGCCTATCTCAACAGCCGCTTCGAGGAATAAACCTGCAGGCCACCTCAGCCTTGACAACCTGTTTTCAGGTTATTACAGTGTAATTACATAACTAGTCGAAGAGAGGTCGTCATGAGGGCACGTATTGTAAAAATCGGTAACTCCCAAGGCATTCGCATCCCCAAGCCGATATTGGAGCAAACGGGGATCGGAGAGGATGTTGAGCTGAAAGCAGAAAAAAATCAGATCATCATTCGCCCCGTTTCGAACCCCAGGGACGGCTGGGATGCCGCCTTTAAAAAGATGTCTGAAAATAACGACGATCGGCTGATATGGGGAAGTGAAAACATGACGCATGCCTGGGATGAAGAAGAATGGCAATGGTAGTCAACCGATTTGAAGTGTATCTGGTCAATCTCGATCCAACCGTCGGATCTGAATTTCAGAAAACCAGGCCGTGCCTGGTCATTTCACCGGATGAAATGAACCGGCATATCCGCACCGTTATCGTTGCCCCCATGACCATCGCCGAGAAAAATTACCCCACAAGAGTGTCCTGCCGACTCAAAAACAAATCGGGGCAAATCGTTTTGGACCAGATCCGAACAATAGACAAAACACGGCTCGTTAAAAAAGTCGGTTCCATAGATTCTGCAACCCAGCTGGAGGTCATTTCCACCCTGCAACGACTTTTTGCATTTTAATCCCCGCCAAAGCGGTCACCCACCAAACGATAGCAAACGATAGGGACTCCCCCCGTCACCGAATGAAAACACATTTGCTTTCTGAAAACATAAAGAACCTCGCCCGCAACATCGGCCTCGATGCGGTTGGATTCGCAGCGGCAAATGAATTTTCCGGTTATCTTCTGGAAGATCACCCGAGGAGAGACCCGAAACTAACCCTGCCGCAGGCAAAATCCATTGTTG
This sequence comes from uncultured Desulfobacteraceae bacterium, assembly GCA_964442705.1. Classification (GTDB taxonomy): domain Bacteria; phylum Desulfobacterota; class Desulfobacteria; order Desulfobacterales; family JALSRD01; genus JALSRD01. Next base: position 6,733 of record CAYUAQ010000047.1, on the reverse strand, counting down.
TCGCGGGGATCTACATCGGCGGCGTCACCATGCCCGAATGGAAAAATCCATGGTACGGACGGACAAGCCGCCTGTATCTTTCGGGTTTTTTTCTCGATGTGGCCAAACCGCTGGAACCCCTGGCCGCGCTCCTGAAGAAAGAAGGGTACCAGGCCAGGATCTGCCGCGGTTCGCAGCCGGGCGGCTCCATCCTGCCGCTGAAACTGGCGGCGGTGCGCGCCGGGCTGGGGTGGCAGGGCAAGCACGCGCTGCTGATTTCGAAAAAGTACGGCACCTTCCTGGCGCTGGGCGGCATCATTACCGACGCCGAACTGGACCACAATCGCGAAGAATCACCAAACCGATGCCACAAATGCACCCGATGCCAGGACGTCTGCCCGGTCGGCGCACTGGAAACCCCCTACGTGCTCGACAAGAGCCGCTGCATGTCTTACCGGCTGTCCCATGAAACGCTGCCCACCGAGGTGCGGGCCGTCATGGAAAACCGCATCGCCGACTGCGAGATCTGCCAGGAGGCCTGCCCCTGGAACCACAAGCACCTCACCAGACCCCTTGAAACCCCGATGACCCCGTACTTCCGGCGACACATCGAAGCATGGGGAGACGCCTTCAACCTGGCGAATCTGGAAAAGCTGACGGAAAGCGACTACGACCGGCTGTTCGGCGCCCTGGACATCGACATCGCCTACGGGGTTTTTCGCAGGAACGTACTGCTGGCCAAGCAAAACGCGGACAAGGGCACAGCCTGACTCGAATCAAAACAGGCGGGCAATCCCCGCTATTCTTGAGGGGGTCACTTGAGAGCACTTGAGGGGGTCAACTTGAGGGGGTCAAACCTTGAATTGTTAACAACTTCCGGCGTCGACTACCTGCTGAAAAGTTATTACCCTAATCAAAAAACTACACGTCAGATGTTGACCCTGCTCACAATTCAAGGTTTGACACCATTATCCATGAATTTACGGTAATCCGCGATATAGTCGAAATCCCGTATTTCGCTTTCCCTTTCCCCCCTGATATCAATGTTGCGGATGATGAGCAACTCTTCACGGTGGCTGCTACAGCGTCCAATGTGAATGCCCGACGGCGCCCACACACCGGATCGGCCACAGAAAACGGCGTCACCCGATGGATGCCGGCCCACCGCATTACAGGCGATCATCCAGATTTGATTCATGGCGGCCATCGCCCGCAACATGACTTCCCACTGGTAAGCATAGTAATCTTCGATTTCTATACCAGGGCCGGGGTAGACACGACGAGCGTTACGCCGCCAAGTGGCGGGAATGATGATTGCGTCTACATTTTCTTCGAAGGCATATGCGTGGGCCATAGGTGTGAAACAAAGATCGTAACAGGCCATCAACCCAAACCGGCCCCACAACGTGTCCAGAACCAACCGCTTGCCGTTCCCAGGCGCACAGTATTCGTTTTCGATTCCGGGAAGAAAGGTCTTGAGGTAGATGTTCCGCCTGTGGGTGTAATCGGCTTTGTTACGGATGACCATGGTGCCGTTGACGAAAGGCCTGCCGGGATTGGGGTTGCGTAAAAGGCCGTTGAGAACAACGTACTGGAGGGTTTCGTCCAGCATCGGCTCCAGTGTCTGCTTCAGCCACCCGGTTTGGTTATCCAGTGCCGCCTGCTTCATATAAGTGAGGCATTTTTCGCTTTTATCCCAGAAATAGCCTGACAGGCAGAACTCCGGAAAAACCGCCATATGAACGTGGGCTTCTTTGAAGCATTTCAGGGCATTGAGAATTTTTTTGCGGTTGCCCTCGACATCACCGGCCGCAGCATGCAGGTTGGCCAGGCCGATACTCAACCGGCGGCGATCGTCGCTGAACGAGAGTTGTCGCACGCCAATCATGAAATCCCCCGGCAAGCCACGGCGATCAATTGCCGGCTGTCATCGACCTCTGGCATGCGCCAAATCAAATCCTCCAGTTCAGCGCTGGCAGATTTGCCCAACACCGGCTCCACCAGCCAACGGAACTTTTGCCGCAGCTCCCGGTCGGTGGGCAGGGTGTGCGGCGGCTCCCACGTGGCCTCGATGCAGCCCGAAGGAAAGGTCTTTCCATCCGAAGTTTCCACGACGACCTCGGCCAGGGCCCTGGCGGGAAACGCCGTTTCGAACTCCGCGGCCGCTTGGATGGAGATCCTGTCCACCAGAGACAGCAATTCGGAATCGTGCATACGCGGCGGCAGCACTTGTCCGGGACCCACCTCCCCGTCCAGCAAGGCGGCCGCCACCGGAAAGGCCAAGCTGTACTGGGCCTCTTCGGTGTTGCGTGGATGACCACCCGGCAGGCGGGTGGCCGCTTCGAAGGTGCGCACGCGGATGTTGCGGATCTGATCCGGCCTCAGACCATGTTCCCGGACAACCTTGAGCGCACCGGCCACGGCCGGCTGCCCCCAGCGGCAGGCGGCATAGGGCTTGAAATACAGATTGAGCACCTCCCACCGCGCCCCCAGGCTCTGGACAACCGCCGGATCCGGTGCGTCTTCAAACAGCGGGCGAACCCCCGTGAACCCCTCAAGGGCCATGAGGGACGACAGCACCGCCACCATGCAGCCCCAGCCGATGCTGTCCTTGCCCATGGAGGGCGTGTCGATGCCCTTCATCATGGGGGCCATGGGCGCATGATACTCGGCGGCACCCATGGCGTGGAAAATCTTGCGCGGAGGCAACCCCAACAACCGCCCCACGGCCGCCGCCCCTGCGACGGCCCCCCAGCTTCCGGAGGCGTGGTAGACTTCGCAGGTGGCATGGCGGATCAGCCCGGCGCGGATTCCCAACTCGTAAGCAATCACCAGGGCCGTGAGAAACTCCCGCCCGCTGCAGCCGCCGGCTAGTTCGGCGCCAGCCAATACCGGCGGCAGGGCGCACGCGCCGGGATGCCCCTTGACGTTGCGGTAGCCGTCATCGATATCCAGCGCATTGGCCAAAAAGCCGTTGGCCATGGCCGCCCCCGCCGCCGAAACCCGTTTTGCGGACACCAGGATGGTGGCCTGGTTGCCGCCGAATTGCGACAAGGCGGTTTTTTGCACGATGCCGGCAACCGGTGTTTGCGACCCGGCGATCAGAGCCCCCAGGGTGTCCATGAGGCACCGTCTGGCCTGGTGCTGAACCGCCTCGGGCAAATCTTCCCAACCGGTATTGAGTGTGAAATCTATGGTCTCATCGGTCAGGGAATTCATTCCACAATCCAACGGGTCTTTTTGTTGATTTTATTCATTCCGTGCCCCTTATTCCTGGTACTGATTTTGATCTACACGGTCCGTATGCCGGGGTTTTCGCCAAGAGAGCTATTTGTCGGCACGAGGGAACCGCTCTTTATACTGGGGCAAATCATCGGAAATTTTGTAGTAATCGCCCATCTGGGAAACCCACACATGGGCGATGGTCTTTACATCAGTCGGTCCGTCCAGAGAGCCGGCGGCAATGGAAATGCGCGCTTTATCCCGAGGGTCCCAAAACAAGCTGGATCCGCACTGTTTACAAAACCCGCGATACACATTGGGCGTTTCGTCCGTGGTGGAGCGAAACCACTTCAGTGTGTCGGATCGGACCAGAATCAGATTTTCCCTATCCGTTATGGTATAGGCACCCACATGGCCGTGAAAGCGCCTGCATTTGCTGCAGTGGCAGTTTACCACGTCCATCAAGGCACCATGGATTTCGAATCTGATCGCTCCGCAAAGGCATCCGCCGGTTGCCGCAATGTTCGCTTTTTTGGAAGATGACGTCAACTGCCTTCTCTTCGTTTTCGATTCACCAAATCTGGAAACCGTTTCCGGTTCGGGCGGCGCGGGGCTCAAAACCCGGCCGGGAACACCCCGGCACCACCTCTGGGTCAAAGGGGGTGCCGGGGACGGCAATGATCACAGCAGGCCGTTGGCTTTGAGAAAGCCCCGCGCGACTTCCTGGACCGATTTCTTATCGACATCCACCTGCGCATTCAGAGACGACATGGTCGCATCGTCGAACAGGCTGGAGAGCTTGTTGAGGGGATCCGCGAGGTCGGGGTGGGCATCCAGCGTTTCTTTGCGAATGGTGGGCGTGATCGCATATGCCGGGAAGAAGTTCTTGGTGTCTTTGAGGACCGTGAAATGGAAAGCCGGTATGCGGCCATCGGTTGCAAAAACAAGCCCCACGTCGACATCGCCGTCTTTCAGGGCCTTGTAAACCAGCCCGCTGTCCATGCGCTTCACATCCGAGCGCGGAAACTTGAACCCGTATGCCTTCTGCAGGGGTTTCAATCCATCTGCGCGCTTGTAGAATTCAATGTTGCAGCCCAGGATCAATTTTTCCCCGGCGTTAATTTTTTTGGCAAGGTCTTCCAGCGTTTTCAGTCCCTTGGACTCGGCATCGGCCTTGCGGACCGCCAAAGCATAGGTGTTGTTGGCCGACGAGGGATTCAACCAGACGATGCCGATCTTGGCATCTTCGGCCTTTACCGCCTCATAGATCTCTTTGGCGGATTGATGGTTGAATTTGTTTTTGTGAAAATTCAGGAAAGCCGTCCCCGTGTATTCCCAATACAGGTCCACCTGCTTGTTTTCCAGCGCTTTTCGCAACAGGGAGGTGCCCATACCTGTCTTGAGTTCCACCGTGTAGCCCTTGGCGGTCAAGTATTGCCCCGTGATCTCGGCCAGGAGGAGCTGTTCGGTAAACCCCTTGCCGCCGACGACCAGGGATGCCGCTGTCGCCGTCTGGAACGAAAAGGCGACGACGAGGAAAACCGCTGTAACGCAAAAAAATTTAAGTGCCTGTTTCATAGTCATTTCCTCCCTGAATTAGAGTTAATCTTGTGCAAACCGCTGGGGGTTCACGCCTTTGGGTAACAACCAGTACTGCAGTTTTGAGAGAAAAAAATCGGTGACGATCGCCAGCGCGGCAACCGAAAGCGAACCGATCAACAGGGAATTGAATTCATTCAGCTGAATCCCTGTGAAAATATACTCGCCCAGGCTGTCTGCGGCGATGAGGGTAATGAGGGGGCTGGTGCCGACATTCAAGGCGAATCCGGTCCGAATGCCCGCACTGATGACATACAGGGCATTGGGGAGTTGCACTTTCCAGAGAATCTGCAGATCGGTCATCCCCTGCCCCCGTGCGGCCTCGATCATGTGCTCGGGGATCTCGTTGATCCCCTGAAAGGTATTTCTGACCACGGGCAGGATGGTCACGGTGAGCAGACCGATGAACGCCGATTTGAAGCCGAGCCCCGTCAGGGTCATGATGATCGCCAAGATGGCCAGCGTCGGTACAGCCGATAGAATATTGAACCCCTGCGAAAACATCTGCGCATATCGTTTGAACCAGGGGCGGGTCATCAGTATGCCCGCGGCGATCCCCAGAAAAGACGCCGCGATCCCCGAGGAAAAGACGATCAGCACATTTTGTCGGAGCAGGTAGATCCAATCTTCGTACGTATTTCTGAACTCCCCGATCAAACCGGACGATTCCGAAAAAACGCCGAACAGGTACACCAGCGCCAGCAGGAGATACAGAAAGAAGGTCTTGTTTTTCCGGATGAGTTCAATAAAGTCGTTCATCACTCCGCCCTAGGTAATTTTATCGCCTCGCTTGCGGGGGGTCTCTCCGAGCAGGCTGGCAATGGTGTGCTGGGTGACATACCCCTTGTAGGCGCCGTCATCGTCCACCACCGGCAACCAGTCGGCGGCGTGGGCGTACATTTGCGACACGGCGTCGTGCAGACTGTCCTTTTCGTGGATCGTGCCGGGTATCGGGTCGATGTACTCACCGACGATGCCGGTCTGGTCCCCCTTGATCTCCTCCTTTGTAATGTATCCCCGGGCGCGACCCCGCGGTCCCACCACCACGGCGATGTGGGCATCGCGGCTGCGCATTTTCTCGGCCACCCTGTCCAGGGAGTCGCCCGATTTGACGGCCATTCGGAACGGCATGATGGCATCGGCGACGCTGATGAGCTTGAGTCGCTTCAAAGCCCGGTCCGCACCGACAAAATCTTTGATGAAACTGTTGGCCGGGTTCGCGAGAATCTCGTCGGGCGCGTCACACTGCTCCAGAACGCCTTCCCGGAAAATGGCGATCTTGTCCCCCATCTTGATGGCTTCATCGATGTCATGACTGACAAACAGAACCGTCTTGCCCAGTTCCGCATTCATCCTCAAAAATTCATCCTGAATCACTTCACGGTTGATGGGATCAATGGCCCCGAAAGGCTCGTCCATCAGCATCACCGGCGGATCGGCCGCCAGGGCCCGGATCACCCCGATACGCTGCTGCTGGCCACCGGAAAGCTCCCGGGGATATCGTTTCAGAAAGATGTCGGGATCGAGATTGACCATCCGCATCAAATCACGGGCCTTTTCCCGGCTCTTCTTCTTGTCCATTTTGAGCAAATCCGGCACCACGCAGATGTTGGCCTCGATCGTCATGTTCGGAAAAAGGCCGATCTGCTGGATCACGTAACCGATTTTGCGACGCAGGGCGATGGGTTCCAGTTCGTCCGTGTCCTTGCCGTCAATGTAAATTTTCCCGGAGGTCTTGGGGATGAGCTTGTTGACCATTTTCAGGGTCGTGGTTTTTCCGCAACCGGACGGTCCCAAAAAAATGCAGATCTCTCCCTTTCCCACCTCCAGCGAAACATTGTTGGCGGCAATCACCGGTTCTTTTCCCGGCACTTCGAAGTGTTTGGTCAAATTCTCCAGCCGTATCATGGCTTTACCTCACTCAAGCCCCTCG
>CAYUAQ010000046.1:0-29781 GCA_964442705.1 uncultured Desulfobacteraceae bacterium | reverse complement strand
CCCACCTGGCCTACGGGGAATATGAAGGCGATGGCTTCGTGGAAATCACCGGAGAAGTGGGCACCGGCAAAACCACATTGTGCCGCGTGTTTCTTGAGAACCTGGACAGCGATACGGTGGCCGCCTACATCTTCAACCCCAAACTCGACGCCCTGCAGCTGCTCAAGGCCATCAACGACGAATTCGGCCTGGATTCCAGCGCGGACAACACCAAGGACCTGATCGACACCCTGAACCGGTTTCTCATCGAAAAGAAGAAAGGGGGGCAAAAGGTGATCGTGATCATCGACGAGGCCCAGAACCTCTCCAAACCGGTCCTGGAACAGCTGCGACTGCTATCCAACCTGGAAACCACCACCAGCAAGCTGCTGCAGATCTTCCTGGTAGGCCAGCCGGAGCTGGCGGAAATACTCGATTCCGCCGAACTGCGCCAACTGGGTCAGCGCATCAGCCTGAGTGCCCACATCGTACCGTTGTCTTTCCGCGAAACCTGCGACTACATAGAGCACCGCATTCACATTGCATCGGCCCAGGTTCCACTGGTGAAATTCACCCGCCGGGCCATGCGCCGCATTTACCGGTTTTCGGGCGGCATTCCCCGGCTGATCAACATCGCCTGTAATCGCGCGCTGCTGACGGCTTTCGGCCTCAGCCGGCATACCATCTCGGCCAAGATCGCCGACATTTCCATCCGCGAATTGACGGCTCGGTCCGGCTTCGGAAAGGGGACCCCTTCCTCTTCCCCGGTCATCGTCCTGGCCATCATCCTTTTCTGCCTGGTGATCGTCATCGCCGCTCTTTTCAAGCTGAACGTCATCGGGCCCGGACTGTCTGGATACGACCGGCCCGCACACAGAGAAGCCCCATTGGAAAACCACCAGTGGGAAGCGACTACCCCTGAACCGGACTTTGCAGGCAGCACGCCCCGGACGGCGCCTTGACACCACCGGCTTCACGACGGGGAACCCCATAGGAACCGGCAGAAGTGAGCTCAATACTGGAGGCCTTGAAAAAAGCAGAATCCGAATCCCCGCCCAGGGAGCGGGTGGAGATGCGCGCAGGCAGGCTCGCCCTGAACGCCGCTCCCCGGCCGGAGCGCCGCCGGCGGTTCAAATGGCTCCTGCTGGCCGGTGGCGTCATGGCCGCGGTCGGCGTGGCCGTCTGGTTTCTGAAACCGGTCCGGACGGTGACCAGCAGCGCCCATATTCAGTCTTACCGCATAACACCGCCCGGAAGCGCCGCGCCGCGCGAGGCAACGGGTCAGGCACTTCACAGAACACCGGTTCAAACGCCCGCGGCTTCACGCCGTGGTTCCCCGCCGCCGAAACGTACCGCCGACCGGAAGCCGGTGCCCGGTCCGTCAGAATCCGCCCCGGCGCCCCAGCGCAAGGCTGCGCCCTCTGCGGTTAAAGCCGCCAACCCGTCCGGCCGTGAGGCGGTGAAACCTTCGGCTACCCGCACCGCCGCCCGCAAAACCGCTACCAAAAAGAGTGCGGTACCGCCGACACCGGTGTACCAGCACAGCGGTCACGGCCTCACCCTGCAGGCCATTGCCTGGGATCCCGATGCACGCAAGCGCTTTGCCGTGGTCAACAACCAGATCGTCAGAGAGGGACAGAGCGTGGAGCGCAAAGTGGTGGAGCGCATCGCCGAGGATGAAATCATCGTGGCCCAGGGAGGGAAACGCTGGAAGATCGAGTTTCGCATTGAATAGGAGCTGTTATTTGGAGCCCGGGTATGTTCTCAAGAAGTTCCGGCTACCCCGCGCCACAGGCATTTCGGCTTCACGCCTATGGCGCTCCTTTGGCCAACCATTGCCGGAGGTATTTAAGAAGATGCAAGCCCGGTCACGAAAAAAAGAGACCGTGGCGGGCACTATCCGCTTTGGTTTTTCGAGGGGAATGACATGATGCTGCCCACGCGCCCACATCACATCCTGGTTGTCGACGACGAAGATCTGATCCGGGATATACTCAAAGAGGGGCTGGAGCAGGCCGGATATGGCTGCAGCACCGCCGCAAACGGTCTCGAGGCCCTGGAAATTCTCCAAAAACACCCCGTGGATGTCGTCATTACCGATATCTCCATGCCCAAAATGGACGGCATGGAACTGGCCGGCAGAGTCCGCCGGCACCACTCGGCCGATGTCATCGTCATGACCGGGTTTGCCGAGAATCTCAGCTATGAAGACATCATTGCCCGGGGGGCCAGCGATTTCATCCAGAAACCGGTGGGGGTGCGTGAAATCATCGTACGGCTGGAACGGGTCATCCGGGAAAGAACCATCTTCTCTGAACAGCGGCGCACCGAGGAAGAACTGCGCAGCAGCCTGCAGAAGCTCCGGCGGGTGCTCAACCAGACCGTAAACGCCCTGGCTTCGTCTCTCGAGAAAAGAGACCCCTACACGGCCGGCCACCAGCAGCGGGTGGCCCGCCTGGCCCATGAAGTGGCGCTGCAGATGGGACTGTCTGAAGACCAGGCCGAGGGTATCCGCATCGCCGGTATCCTGCACGACATCGGGAAAATATCGGTGCCCACCGACATCCTGACAAAACCGGGACGCTTGAGCGTCAACGAATTCAACCTCATCAAAGAGCACCCCCAGGTGGGCTACGACATCCTCAAGGACATCGAGTTCGAACCGCCCGTGGCTACCAGTATCATCCAGCATCACGAACGGCTGAACGGCAGCGGCTATCCCCGGGGACTGACCGCATCCGACATTATCCTCGAAGCCCGCATCCTGGCCGTCACCGACGTGGTCGAGGCCATGGCTTCCCACCGGCCCTATCGCCCCAGCCTGGGGGTGGACAAAGCGCTGGCGGAAATCGCCGCCCACAGTGGCACCCTCTACGATTCAGACGTTGTAAAGGCCTGCCTCACATTTTTCGACCAACACAGTGATTTTTTTTAAAAAATAAAACCTGATACCTTCCAGCTGATATCCGCCACCGGCTACTACCGGCCTCCTTCACCGGATACATACGCCACCGCATTTCTGAACAACTGCACGCCGATCCCTTCCGAAGGTGGTTCCCCCTCCCCGGCCCGCAGGCGGCGCCGCCGCTCCAGGGTCGCGTCAGGATGGTTTGCGAAGTGGTTGTAAGCCTCGGGGTGGGGCATGAGGCCGAACACTCGGCCGCTGGGGTCGCAGATGCCGGCGATGTCGCCCAGGGAACCGTTGGGGTTTTCGGGAAACCGGCCGCCGGCTGGCTGGCCGCGGCTGTCGGCGTACTGCATCACCACCAGGTGCTGCGCGAACAGGTCCTCGATGATTTCGTCGGCGGCATAGAACTTGCCCTCGCCGTGGCGCACGGGAAGCGCGATGCGCTCCAGCCCCCGGGTGAAAACGCAGGCAGAGGCCGGGTTGATCCTCAGCTCGACCCACTGGTCGCGAAAATTGCCGCAGTCATTGGCCGTCAACGCGACGCAGCGCTCGCTGTAGCGGCCCTCGAATCCCGGCAGCAGGCCGAAGTTGGCCAGGGTCTGAAAGCCGTTGCAGATCCCCATGACCAGATTGCCCGCATCGATAAAGGACAGAATCTGATCCCCGACATGGGTCTTCAGGCGCACGGCCTGCAGGACGCCGGCCCCGTGATCGTCCCCCCAGCTGAACCCCCCGCCGAACACCAGGATATGGCAGTCCTGGAGGCGACCCGGTTTTTCGATGAGGGCGTTGATATGGGTGCGCTGCACCCGCGCGCCGGCCAGCTCCAGGGCATAGGCGGTTTCCAGGTCGCAGTTCAGGCCGAAGCCGGTCAGCACCATGGCGTTGACATCACTCATCACAGCCCTCCAAAGGGGGCTTTCCAGGCCCCTCTGAGTTCATCCAGCGCCGCATCCACAATGGTCCCGCCGTCCAGGCCGGTGACGGCCAGGCGCCTCTCGGCGGTCACCCGGCCGATGGTGGCCAGCGGCAGCCCCTCGAAAAGATCCTCGAAGGCACCGCGGTCGGCGGGTGCCACCGTGACCAGGAAGCGGCCGGCCGATTCCGAAAAGAGCAGGCGGTCGCTGCGGGTACCGCCTTCCACCGGCACCCGGCGCAGGTCCACGGCCAGTCCCAGGTCCGCCGCCATGCCCACCAGGGCCAGGTGCACTCCCAAGCCGCCGCTGTAAACGCCGTGCACCGAGACGGCGAGGTCCGCGGCGATGGCCTGGGACAGGGCCCGGTAGAGGGGTTGGAAATCATCGGGTCGCACCCGCGGCACCTTCAGCCCCGTGAAACCCAGGTGGGCGTAATACTCGGAGCCGCCCAGTTCGTCGCGGGTCACGCCCAGCAGGTAGACCAGGTCGCCGTCGAATTTGCTCTCCAGGCTGGTGCAGCGGGTGACATCGTCGATCACTGCAACAGCCGAAAACTGCAGGGTCTCCAGGGCCGACACCTTGCGCGTCTCACCGTAGGGACCCGGCAGGTGGCCGTCCACGTACATGCTGTCCTTGCCCGAGAGCAGCGGTATGCCGTAGGCCAGGCACATGTCTTTGAGCGCCCGGCAGGAGCGCACCAGCTGGGCGGCTTTGAAGCGCCCGTCGGGGTTGCCGGCCGCATCGTACTGAATGCTGGGCCAGCAGAAGTTGTCCACCCCCCCGATGTGCTCGGGGTCGGCCCCCACGGCGATGAGCCGGCGCACGGCCTCGTCGATGGTGCAGGCCGTCATGTGATAGGCGTCGATGGCCGAATATCGGGGCAGCAGCGCCTGGGAAAAGGCCAGTCCGCGGGAAGACGCCAGCACCGGACGGATGACGGCTGCATCCGAGGGGATGTCGCGCCGGCGTCCCGCCAGCGGTTTGATGATGCTGGAGCCCTGCACCTCGTGGTCGTACTGCCGGGTGATCCACTCCTTGGAACATAGGTTGGGACGCGCCAGCATGTCGGTGAGCAGGCGGCCGTAGTCGCGGGGTTCGCCGATGACGGGCTCGCACAGGCCGCGGCTTTGCGGTGCGCGCCAGTGGGCTTCGAACTCCCACTGGGGAAAGCCGGCTGTCAGCAGATCCAGGTCCACGTAGGCGCAGGTCTTCCCCTCCCAGGTGACGTGCAGTTTGCCCGAGTCGGTGTAGCGACCGATGACGGTACTCTCCACGGCGTGCAGGCGCGAAAGCGCCATGAAACGCTCCAGGTCTTCGGGGGCGATGGCCACGGTCATGCGCTCCTGGGATTCGGACACCCAGATCTCCCACTGGTCGAGGCCGTCGTACTTCAGCGGCACGCGGTCCAGCCGGACCTCGCAGCCGCCGGCGAAGCGGGCCGACTCGCCGATGGAAGAGGAAAGTCCCCCGCCCCCGTTGTCGGTGATGAAGCGGATCAGGCCCTCGTCGCGGGCCTCCAGCAAAAAATCGTGCATCTTCTTCTGGGTATAGGGGTCGCCGATCTGCACGTGGCCCGCCGGCGTGCTCTCGCTGAAGACCTCCGAGGAGGCCGTCACGCCGTGGATGCCGTCCTTGCCCACCCGGCCGCCGCACATGATGATCAGGTCGCCGGGTCGGGTGCGCTTTTCGTGCGAGGGGCGGCCGGCCACCTGGGCGGGCATCATGCCCACGGCGGTGACGAACACCAGGGATTTTCCGATGTAGCCGGGGTCGAAGAGCACCTGGCCGAAGGTGGTGGGCACGCCGCTCTTGTTGCCGCCGTCGCGCACCCCCTCGATGACCCCGTCCAGCAGCCGGCGGGGGTGCAGGTGGGGCCTGAGGTCTCCGTGGTAGTCCCGCGGTCCCACGCAGTAGCCGTAGCTGCCCATCACCAGCCGGGCCCCCAGGCCGGTGCCCATGGGGTCCCGGTAGACCCCCACGATGCCGGTGATGGCCCCGCCGTAAGCCTCCATGTTGGAGGGCGAGTTGTGGGTTTCGCCGGTGATGACGTAGAAGTTCTCCTCGTCGAAGCGCCCCACTCCGGCGTTGTCCCAGAGCACCGAGATCACCCAGTCCTTTTGCTGCTGCAGTTCCAGGGTGGGCGCCTCGATGCAGGTCTTGAAAAGGCTGTCCACGGTTTCACGCTCCCCGCTGTCCAGGTCGCGGTAGCGGAAGAGACCGCGGAAGGTGTTGTGGTTGCAGTGGTCGCTGCGGGCCTGGGAGATGTACTCCAGTTCCAGGTCGGTGGGATCGGCCAGTCCCACCTGCGCGCGCTCCCGGCGCACCGCCGGATCCAGGAAGTAGGCCCGGATGGTGGGGATGTCGGCGGGGTTCAGGGCCAGATTGCGCCGGTCACTGATTTCCCGGAGGCCTTCATCGCTCTCGATGGGAATCACGTCCACCGTGGGCGTGTGGTTCAGCACCACCCGGGGCACGTTCATCCCCACGCCGCCGACGGGGTCCCACTGGTCGGCGGCGATGATCTTCCAGCGCTGAATGATGTCGTTGGCCAGCAGTTGGGCGGCGATGCGCTCCGCCCCCGGCCCGTCCAGATGGTGGCTGCGCACGCAGTAACGGCGGGAGGTGTAGACGGCCTCGCCCTCGGCCAGGCCAATGCCCAGCACGTCTTCCAGGGCCTCGGCGGCCGTGCTGCCGGGATTGTCGCGCACGCCGGGGCGGTAGCCCACCCAGATGGTCCAGTCGAAGGCCGTTTCCAGTGGGCGATACGAGGAGATCTGGGTGACGGGGTTGGTAAACACCTCCTGCTGCAGGATCTTCAGTTGGGTTTCGGTCAGGGCGACGTCGAAGGTGACGATGTGCACGGTGCGCACCGAGGACAGCTCGATACCGAAGTAATCTCGGGCCTTGCGGCGGATGGCCTCGCCTTCGGCGTCCCGCAGGTGCGGCTTGAGCGTAATTTCCAGTTGAAAAGGCATGGCGGCTGGCTCCGCGTTGGCTTAAAGGCAGTTCCCGGTTCTTGGTTGATGGTTCCCGGTCGATGGCCGATGGGGGGCGTCGTCAACTGAAAAACATGCGCGTGATGTCATTGTAGAACACGAAAATCATGAGCAGTATGAGAATGAAGATACCCGCCTGCTGGGCGATCTCACGGGCGCGCAGGCTCAAGGGACGTCGCATGACGGCCTCGATGGTGAAAAACATGAGGTGACCGCCGTCGAGCACCGGAATGGGCAGGAAATTGAGGATCGCCAGGTTGATGCTCAGCAGCGCGATGAAAAAGACCAGGTTGGACGTGCCCTCCTTGGCCTGCTGCCCGGCCATTTCGGCAATCATCAAGGGCCCGCCCAGGGTCTTGGCCGACACGCTGCCCTGAATCAGCTTGACGACGCTCAACACGGTCAGCTTGGTGATCTCGTAAGTCTGGATGACGCTCTGGGCCATGGCATCCAGGGGCCCCAGCTCCACGGCCCTGGCATCCCCGGCCGAAGTGATGCCGATCACATAGCGGGACGTCTCTTCACCGAAGATGTTGCGGGTCTTCTTCTGCTCGGCCGTCACCGTCAGTCTCAGTTCCCGTCCGTCGCGCCGGACGGTCAGGGCGAGCGGTTTCCCGCCGCTGCCCGTAATCATCCCGGCCATCTCCTCCCAGCTGTCCACGGGACGGCCGTCGATGGCAACGATGCGGTCGCCATCCTGCAGTCCGGCCCGCGCAGCCGGGGAGCCCGGGGTGATTTTCCCCACCGTGGGCTGCAGTATGAACGTACCGGAAACCAGGAAGAGCACGAAGAAGATGATCACCGCCAGCAGCAGGTTGGACACCGGGCCGGCGGCCACGATCAGAAACCGCCGCGTCAGGGACTTGTGCGTGAAGGACAACGGCAGCAGCTCCGGCGGCACGTCGGCGTCGGGCTCGTCGCCCACCATCTTGACGTAGCCGCCTAGGGGAATGGCGGAAATGCGGTAGTCCGTCAGGCCGATTTTCTTTCCCACGATGCGCGGCCCGAAGCCCAAAGAGAATTTCTCGACCCCCACGCCGCACAGGCGGGCCACCAGGAAATGGCCGAACTCGTGCACGAAGATCAGCACGCCCAGCACGATGATGAAGGCAAAAACACTCGTGGTCATGACAGTTACGATCCTACAAGAATACTGAACAGATAGGCCGCCGGCGCCACGAACAGCAGGGCGTCGATGCGGTCCAGGATGCCGCCGTGGCCGGGCAGCAGCCGCCCGGAATCCTTGACCCCCGAGGTGCGTTTGAGGATCGACTCGAACAGGTCGCCCAGCTGTCCCAGCGCCGCGGCCGCCGCGCAGAAAAACAGGGTCTCGGGCCACGGTACGCCGGGCAGGCCCAGCATCTTGACCACGGCCCCGGCAGCTACGCTGCCGCCCACCCCGCCCAGGGCGCCGGCAACGGTTTTACCGGGGCTGACGTTGGGGCACAGTTTGCGCCGGCCCCACCGGCGACCAACGTAAAAAGCGGCCGTGTCGCCCGCAAAGGCCACGGCCAGCACCAGAAACACCCAGGCAGCGCCGTTGTCGCCCGAACGGTAAAGCAGCACCAGGGTCGCCAGGGACAGCGGCACGTAAACGACGCCGCATACCTGCCGCACGACCAGGGAAACCGCCGGGAATCCCTCCCGGAAACGCAAAACAAGGACCAGCGCGCAGGCGGCCAGGTTGAGGAACAGGGCCGCCGGAATATAGAACAGTAACCGGTGATAGGCCGCCCAGATGAGCACGACGGCGGCCAGGGCGGCCAGGGCCAGCAACGCACGCACATCCGCGTTGAAGCCGCCCGGAAAAACGATGCGAAAATACTCCCACAGTCCCACCAGGGCCGCCAGGGCCGCCACCAGCGCCAGCAGCACCGGGGGACCGATGGCGATGAGCAGCACCAGCGGCGGCAGTAGAATGATTCCGGTGATCCAGCGATTGCGGTGCATGGGGTGGCTCCTCAGGATGTCACCCGCCCGAAGCGGCGGTCGCGCCTCTGGTAGTCGCGGATGATTGCCAGGTACTCCTCTCGGCTGAAATCCGGCCACAGCGTCTTGGTGACGAAAATCTCGCTGTAGGCGATCTGCCACAGCAGAAAATTGCTGATGCGCATCTCCCCGCTGGTACGGATCAGCAGGTCCGGGTCGGGCATGCCGCGGGTGTAAAGGTGATCGGAAATCACTTCTTGGGAGATATCCGCCAGGCGCAGCGCGCCGGCGGCCACATCGGCGGCTACGGTTTTTACCATGGCGGTGATCTCGTCCCTGGCCCCGTAGCTCAGGGCCAGATTGAGCAGCAAGCCGGTGTTTTCGCGGGTCACGGACATGCTGTGCGCCACGGCCTGGCGGACGTCGGCGGGCAGGCGCCGCAAATCGCCGATGGCGTTGAAGCGGATGTTGTTTTCCAGCATGTCCGCTTCTTCGGATTTCAGAAACCGCTTGAGCAGGGCCATGAGGGCGGAAATTTCCGTCTGGGGGCGCTGCCAGTTTTCAGAGGAAAAGGCGTAGAGGGTCAGCACGGAAATGCCGATTTCCCGGCTGGTACGCACCACCATGCGCACGGTCTCGGCGCCCTGCTCGTGTCCCTTGATGCGGTTTAAGAGGCGGGATTTGGCCCAGCGTCCGTTGCCGTCCATGATGACGGCGACATGGGCCGGAAGCCGGTCGCCGTCAAGATCGAAGCGCTGCAGGACGGTTTCATTAGAATTCAAGGATTTCCTTCTCTTTTTCCGCGTACAGTTCGTCCACGAGCTTGATGAACTCGTCCGTTATCTTCTGGATTTCGTCCTGCCCCCGAAAGGCATCGTCTTCGGAAATGTCGCCGTCTTTTTTGAGACCCTTGATCAGTTCGTTGGCGTCCCGGCGGATGTTGCGGATGCCGATCTTGTGGTCTTCACCGATCTTGTGGACCACCTTGACCAGCTGTTTGCGGCGCTCTTCGGTCAGGGGCGGCACGGAAATGCGGATCAGCTTGCCGTCACTGGACGGTGTCAACCCCAGGTCGGATTTCAGGATGGCCTTTTCGATATCCTTGATCACCGACACGTCCCAGGGCTGAATCACGATCAGGCGGCTTTCGGGAACGGACAGCGTGGCCATCTGGTTGAGCGGCGTGGGGGTGCCGTAATAATCCACCCGTATGCCGTCCAGCAGCGACAGGGAAGCCCGGCCGGTGCGCACCCGGTTGAGTTCGTTTTTCAGCGACGTGATGGTTTTCTCCATACTCTGCCGGGTGTCGTCGTAAATCTCCTGGAGCATGATCATTCACCTCTTTTGCTAGTGCGGGATTGTCAACCTTCGATACGGGTGCCCACCTGTTCACCGCAGACCACCCGTCGGATGTTGTCCTTGACGTCCAGTTTGAACACGGTCAGCGGCAGGTTGTTGTCCATGGCCAGGGAGATGGCGGTGGCATCCATGACGCGCAGCCGGTTCTCCAGGACTTGCATGTAGGTGGTCTGCCGGATGAACCTGGCCGACTTGTCCTTCACCGGGTCGGCATCGTACAGCCCGTCCACCTTGGTGGCCTTGAGCAGGATCTCGGCATGGATCTCCTGCCCCCGGAGAACAGCGGCCGTATCGGTGGTGAAGTACGGGTTGCCGGTGCCGGCGGCGAAAATCACCACGCGCCCCCGCTCCAGATGACGGATGGCGCGCCGCAGGATGTAAGGCTCGGCCACCTCGTGCATGGAGATGGCGGTGAGCACACGGGTCTGCATACCCATTTTTTCCAGGGCGTCCTGGAGCGCCAGGCTGTTCATCACCGTGGCCAGCATGCCCATGTGATCGGCCGAGGCGCGGTCCATGCCGTGGGCGGTGCCCACCATGCCGCGGAAGATGTTGCCGCCGCCCACGACAATGGCGATCTGCACGCCCAGGTCGAAAACCGAACGCACCTCGGCAGCCACGTAACGGATCATTTCCACGCTGATGCCGTACTCCTGCTCGCCCATGAGGGCTTCGCCGCTGAGCTTCAGCAGTATGCGTTTGTAGCGAGGTTTCATGCCGGGAAGATCACTCTCCGATCTGGTAACGGGCAAAACGCTTGATGGTGATGTTCTCACCGATTTTGGCGATCATCTCGTTGATCAGATCGGCCACCGTCTTGTCGGGATCCTTGACGTACTGCTGGTTGAGCAGGCAGTTCTCCTGGTAGAATCTTTTTATCTTGCCTTCGGCGATCTTGTCGACGATGTTGTCGGGCTTGCCCATTTCGCGGGCCTGGCCGCGGTAGATCTCCATCTCCTTTTCGACGGTCTCGGCCGGCACATCCTCGGGGGAGATGGCCAGAGGGTTGGTGGCTGCGATGTGCATGGCCACGTTGCGGGCGAACGCCACAAAATCCTCGTTCTTGGCCACGAAATCCGTCTCGCAGGTCACCTCCACCAGCACACCGATCTTGCCGCCCATGTGAATGTAGGACTGGATGGTGCCTTCGGTCATGGCGCGGCCGGCGCGCTTCTGAGCAGTGGCCAGCCCCTTCTTGCGAAGGAATTCGACGGCCTTGTCCATGTCGCCGCCGCACTCGCCAAGGGCCTGCTTGCAATCCATTATCCCGGCGCCGGTCTTGGCGCGGAGCTGTTTGACCATTTCTGCACTTACTGCCGTCATATCGTTATCTCCTGTATATGGATGCCCGAAGGCATCCGCCTTCGGGTGTCGGGTTTCAGGTTCGGGTTTAAGCCGTGCCCGGGCAACCGGCCTGGAAGACGGCCGCTGTCGATGTCAGCCGGCATCGGCGGTGTCCGACCTACTCCGCCGGTTCGGCCGGGGTGGTCTCCTCGGCCGGCGCCTCCGGGACGTTTTCCTCGGCCGGCGCCTCCGGGACGTTTTCCTCGGCCGGCGCCTCCGGGGCGTTCTCTTCGGCCGGCACGGCGGCCGGTTCGCTGGTGGCCCGCTTGATGATCTCGATGACAGGACCCTCGGAACCGTCGGAGATCACCTTGCGCTCCCCCGGTTTGAGGTCGGCGGCCGCGGCCACGGTCTCACTCTCCTCTTCGACACCCTTGTCCGCCATGGCCTGCTGTTTTTCTTCGTAGCGCTGGTGGCCGTCGATGCAGGCGTCGGCGATGCGCGCAGTGATCAGTCGGATGGAGCGGATGGCGTCATCGTTGCCGGGAATAATGTAGTCGATCTCGTCAGGGTCGCAGTTGGTGTCCACGATGGCCACGATGGGAATGTTCAGCCGCCGCGCCTCGCGCACGGCGATGGCCTCATTCTTGGGGTCCACCACGAAAAGCGCGCCGGGCAGGCCCTTCATGTTGCGGATACCACCCAGGTTGGCGTCCAACTTGATGCGCTCTTTGGCCATCTTCAGCCGTTCCTTCTTGGGATACATGTTGATGGAGCCGTCCAACTCGATGCCGTTGAGGTAGTTTAACCGGTCGATGCTCTTGCGGATGGTCTGGAAATTGGTCAGCATGCCCCCCAGCCAGCGGTTGTGTACGTAAAACATCTCGCAGCGGTTGGCCTCTTCGTAGATCGACTCGCGGGCCTGCTTCTTGGTGCCCACGAACAGGACGGAGCCCCCGTTGGCCACCGTGTCGACCACGAAATCGTAAGCCGTGCGGAACATGCGCACGGTTTTCTGCAGATCGATGATGTAGATGCCGTTGCGGGCGCCGAAGATATACGGTTTCATCTTGGGGTTCCAGCGGCGGGTCTGGTGTCCGAAATGGACACCGGCTTCGAGCAGTTCCTTCATGGTGATGTAAGCCATTTTTTCTCCTTTTCCCTGGTTTTTCCTCCGCTTCCCTCATCCCCGTTTTCCACCTCTCGAGGCACCGGAAAACAGGTCCGGAAACGTGTGAATTTATGGTAAACGGATTACATATCAAACCTTCACGAGCGGATCAACAATTTTATTGTAAATTTTGCGGCTGCCTGTTTGCCGACGCAGCCTTCAGCACCCGCCGGTGCCCGCTGTAGTCTTTCAGGAACCCGGGTTCGGCGTACCTTCCCGCCCGCCGGACAATATCCGCCACCGCCGCGTGCTGACCGGCGCCGATTTCCAGCATCAGCCATCCTCCCGGCTTGAGATACAGCGGGGCCTGCGTGATGATCTCCCGCACGGCCGCCAGACCGTCCGGCCCCCCGTCCAGGGCGCCGCGGGGCTCATGCCGGCTGATTTCCGGCGGCAGCTTGTCGATGTCGGCAGAAGGAATATAGGGGGGGTTGGAGACGATCAGGTCGAAGAGCGGCCGGGCCTTTCCGAAGGCCCCGAACCAGTGGCTGCAGAAGAAATGTACGGCGCTGCCGGGCAGATTGCGGCGCGCGTTTTCCCGGGCCACGGACAGGGACCGCGGGCTGCGGTCGGCGGCAAAGAAGCGATGACCGGGCGCTTCGGCCGCCAGGGCCAGTACAACGGCGCCGCTGCCCGTGCCCAGGTCCAGCACCGCCCGTCGTCCGGTCGCCCCACCGCCCCGCAGTACCTCCAGGGCGGCCTCCACCAGGTGCTCGGTTTCCGGCCGGGGAATCAGCACGTCCGGGGTGACTTTCAGATCCTGGTCCCAGAACGACTTGACGCCCATGATGTAGGCCGTGGGTTCACCGGCCGCCCGGCGCCGGATCAGCTGCTTGAAGGCGGAGAGCTCCCCCGGCAACAGGGGCTGGTCGAAGCGCAGGTACAGATCGATCTTCTCCATGCCCAGGCTCCGGGCCAGCAACAGTTCGGCGGTGGTGCGGGGGGAATCGATGCCGCGGGAGGTAAAATAGGCGGTGGTCCAGCGCAGCACGGAGAGTATCGTCCAGGCGGCGGGTTCGGCTTCAGTGGGCATGCGGTTTTTTTTCGGTCTCCTGCAGCGCCTGGGCCTGGTAAAAGGCGATCAGCTGGTCGATAATCTCGTCCAGATCCCCCTGCAGGATGTTTTCCAGTTTATAGAGCGTCAAGCCGATGCGGTGGTCCGTGACGCGGCCCTGAGGGAAATTGTAGGTACGGATGCGTTCGCTGCGGTCTCCGCTGCCGATCTGGCTGCGGCGTTCGGCCGAACGCTGTTCGTTCTGTTCCCGCATGCGGGCATCCAGCAGGCGGGCCTTGAGAACCTTCATGGCCTTGTTTTTGTTCTTGAGCTGGGACTTTTCATCCTGGCAGGTCACCACCAGGCCGGAGGGCAGATGGGTGATGCGCACGGCCGAATCGGTGGTATTGACACTCTGACCACCCGGCCCGGTGGACCGGAAAACGTCCACCTTGATGTCGGCGGGGTCGATCTTGACGTCCACGTCCTCGGCTTCGGGCAGCACGGCCACGGTTACCGCCGAGGTGTGAATACGGCCCTGGGTTTCGGTGGCCGGCACCCGCTGAACCCGGTGGGTGCCGCTTTCGAACTTGAAACGGCTGTAAGCGCCCTTGCCGTGGATCATGGCGATGATCTCTTTAAGCCCGCCGACGCCGGTGGCGTGCTGGTCCAAGATCTCTATCTTCCATCGGCGGTTTTCGGCGTAGCGCGAATACATGCGGAACAGATCACCGGCGAACAGGGCAGCTTCCTCCCCGCCGGTGCCGGCGCGGATCTCCAGGATGACGTTTTTTTCATCGTTGGCCTCCTTGGGGATCAGGAGCAGCTTCAGCTCCTTTTCCAGATCGGCCCGGCGTTTTTCGAGATCGGCGACTTCCTCGCGGGCCAGCGCCTTGATCTCAGGGTCGCTGTCGGCCAGCAAGGCCATGCTCTCCTCCAGATCCTGGACGGTTTTGCGGTACTGCCGGTAGACCGTGACGATCCTGCTCAGTTCGGCGTGCTCGCGCACGGTTTTTTCATAGAGCTGCCGATCCTGCACGACCTTGGGGTCGCTCAGCAGTGTTTCGGTTTCCACAAAGCGCTTTTCGACGCCTTCCAGTCTTTCAAACATGTCTGCCGCAGTTCCCCCTAAAAAACCGGCCGGCCACGCGGCTGGATCGCGCGCGGCCGGCGAAAAAAACCGCACCGTTCACACTGATGAAGTTCGGTGAATAGGCCCCGGACCGTCGTGGCCCCGGGCGCCGGCGAATCAGGAATCCGCCTGACCCTGGTTTTTCTGAAACTTTTCGTATTTCTTACGGAAACGCTCGATCCGGCCGGCCGTATCGATGAGCTTCTGCTTGCCGGTA
Organism: uncultured Desulfobacteraceae bacterium; assembly: GCA_964442705.1. Classification (GTDB taxonomy): domain Bacteria; phylum Desulfobacterota; class Desulfobacteria; order Desulfobacterales; family JALSRD01; genus JALSRD01. Next base: position 14,895 of record CAYUAQ010000046.1, on the reverse strand, counting down.
AAGAACGGATGACACTGGGAGCAGATCTCCACGCGAATGTCTTTCTTGGTTGATCCCACCTCAATGGTGTTTCCGCAGGCGCACGTGATGGTAGTCTGCCCGTACGCCGGGTGAATGTCCGGTTTCATTTGAAGTCTCTCCTTATTCTTTGGTAGCAGGTGCCAGGCTTCAGCCGTCAGCTGAAAGCCGATCACGTATTCATAGAATCCAGAAACTCTTGATTATTTCGCGTTCCGCTCATTTTTTCAAGTAAAAATTCCATGCTGTCAGCCGGATTCAGGGAAGACAGCAGCTTGCGCAGGATCCAGACCCGGTTGAGGACGTTTTCCGGCAGCAGCAGCTCTTCCTTGCGGGTGCCCGATTTCTTGATGTCGATGGCCGGGAAAATGCGTTTGTCCGACAGGCGGCGGTCCAGGGCCAGTTCCATGTTGCCGGTGCCCTTGAATTCTTCGAAGATCACCTCGTCCATGCGGCTGCCGGTGTCGATCAGGGCCGTGGCGATGATGGTCAGGCTGCCGCCCTCTTCGATGTTGCGGGCCGCGCCGAAGAAGCGCTTGGGCCGCTGCAGGGCGTTGGAGTCCACACCACCAGACAGGATCTTGCCGCTGGGCGGGATCACCGAGTTGTAAGCCCGCGCCAGCCGGGTGATGCTGTCCAGCAGAATCACCACGTCTTTCTTGTGCTCCACCAGGCGTTTGGCCTTTTCGATGACCATCTCGGCCACCTGCACGTGCCGTTCGGCGGGCTCATCGAAAGTCGAGCTGATGACCTCGGCGTCCACCGAGCGCTGCATGTCGGTGACTTCCTCGGGGCGTTCATCGATCAGCAGCACGAAGGGGATGACATCCTTGTGGCTGGCGATGATGCTGTTGGCGATGTTCTGCAGGAGCATGGTCTTGCCCGAACGCGGCGGCGAGACGATCAGTCCGCGTTGTCCAAAGCCGATGGGTGTCATCAGGTCCATGATGCGGGTGGAGTAATTGTCCGGAGACGTCTCCAGGTTGATCTTGCGGTTGGGATACAGGGGCGTCAAGTTGTCGAAGAGGATCTTGTCGCGTGCCACCTCGGGATCTTCGTAATTGACCGCCTCGACCTTCAACAGGGCGAAGTAGCGCTCGGATTCTTTGGGCTGCCGGATCTGCCCGGAAACCGTATCGCCGGTCCTCAGATTGAAGCGCCGGATCTGGGAAGGCGACACGTAGATATCATCGGGGCCGGGCAGGTAATTGTAATTGGGTGCCCGCAGGAACCCGAAACCGTCCGGCAAAATTTCCAGGGTGCCTTCCCCGAAGATGAGACCGTTTTTTTCAATCTGGGTCTGAAGCAGGGCAAAAATCAGTTCCTGTTTGCGCATGCCGGCAGCCCCTTCGATCTTGAGCTCCTTGGCCATTTTGGCAAGTTCACTGATTTTCTTTTCCTTGAGTTCAGCAATGTTCATTCGATCGTTACTCCATTGGTTTCAAATGGTTACAGAATAAAGGCTGTATGTCTGAGCGGCATGCCGCAGACCGCTCCCCATGGTCTTGCGCGGCAGCGGCTAAAAATGAGGCACTGGAATTTAAATAACGGGAATTTGTTAGTGCATCCGTGTTTTGATGGTTTTCAGTATGCTGCTCTGCCGCTCAATCGATGGCGCTTGTCACTCTTCCGGTGTTGCTGGGGGCTGGCTGCAGCTGAACTGACGACCAGATGGTTTAGTGTGGGGAAAAGAATGCCCTGCGATTTAAATCAGAAGATAGCCGTTATTGTCAATGCCGGTCGGTGGGAGCCGAAACCGGTCAACCAGGGGGTAATTCCACCCCGTGTGTCTGCGCTTATATATAAGGGGTCCGCGGCTGGCTGTCAAGAAAATTCGGCGGTTGTTTCAACCCCCCCGGGATCATTTGACCACGGCTCCGATTTCCGGTACAAGGACGGCACCGCGCAAATCACAGCAGAGAGGACTGTCATGACAAAGCACCGGCACACCTTTGTGGAAACCTACGATGGTTTTCTGGGGTTCGGCTACGACCGACCGACCGACGAGAACACCATACGCTGTTACCTGCAGAAGTTCTCGGATGACCACTTGATGGACGTTCTGATCCCCCGCCTGAGCGACAGCGAGCTGGAAGAAATTTTCGGCCTGGTGGGCCGGCTGCTAAAGAGACACCTCACAGAAAACGAATATCACATGCATTTTCTTAAAGATAATCACCATCACTGAAAATACGTTTGAGGAAAACAAAACCGCCTGCCCCTGCCCTCTTCCTCCCGGGGAGGGGTTCTGTTTTTCAGTTAACACTTGTTTTTTTTGCATGATGATGTCATCAGCAGGAAAAATTACGGGACCGGGCCTCTTTTTTTGCCATCTGCAGGCCTGAATCACCAAGCACAGGAGAAAGCCACGACATGAAAGTTCTCATTACCGGCGGCGCGGGCTTCATCGGATCCCACCTTGCCGAAGCCTGCCTCCAGCGGGGCGATGACGTTTATATCATCGATGACCTGTCGACCGGATCACGGGACAACATCAGGCCCTTCGAAGAGGATGAACGCTACCGCGGCCGTTTCTTCGTCCATATCGACACCATTCTGAACCACAACAGCCTGCTGGAGCTGACGGGCATCTGTGACGTGGTGTTCCACCTGGCGGCCGCCGTGGGGGTTCGCTACATCCTGGAAAACCCCCTGGAATCCATTAAGACCAACATTCAGGGAACCGAGAAGGTGCTGGAACTGTGCGCCAAGTTCAAGAAAAAGGTCCTGATCGCCTCGACTTCCGAGGTATACGGCAAGCACACCCATGCGCCGCTGGCCGAAACCGATAACATCGTTTACGGCCCTTCCAGCAAGTTCCGCTGGAGCTACGCGGCCTCCAAGCTGATGGACGAGTTCACGGCCCTGGCCTACTACCGCATCAAGGGGCTGGAGGTCGTCATCACCCGCCTGTTCAACACGGTGGGGCCCCGGCAGACCGGCGCCTACGGCATGGTCATCCCCCGTTTCGTGGAACAGGCGCTGGCCGGCCGGCCCCTGACCGTCTACGGCGACGGCCGACAGACCCGCACCTTCACCTATGTCGAAGACGTGGTGGACGCACTGATGGCACTGGTGGACTGCAGGGATGCCGTGGGCGAGGTTTTCAACGTGGGCGGGACCGAGGAAACCACCATCGTGGATCTGGCCAGGCGGATCATCGCGCTGACGGGCTCGCCTTCGGCCATAGAGCTCATCCCCTACGAAAAAGCTTTCGGCAAGGACTTCGAGGACATGCGGCGGCGCGTGCCCAGCATCGAAAAGATAAAGGGACTCATCGGTTTCGAGCCGGCTTCCGACCTGGACGGCATCCTGGAAAAAGTCATCGCGCACATGCGGCGGGGCGAATCCTGATCTCCCGCCGCATCAAACCTTGTACTTTCCGAAATCCTCCGGCGACAGCTTCTCGAGATAGTCGGCCCATTTTTTGCCCTCCTCGCTGTCATCGGCGACTTCCACCGGTTCTTCTACCTGGACCGACTTCTCGATAACCTTTTCATCCACATAGATGGGGGCGTCGAAACGCAGCGCCAGGGCGATGGCGTCGCTGGGCCGCGCGTCCATGCTGAAGCTCTCCTCGCCCGAACTGAAGTGGATGCGGGCATAATAGGTGTTGTCGCGGATATCACAGACCTCGATTTTCGCAATCACCAGCCCCTGCAGGTCGATGAAATTACGGAAAAGGTCGTGGGTCATGGGCCGGTCGAATTTGATGTCCTTCAAGGCCGAAGCGATGGAGGTGGCCTCGAGAAGCCCGATCCAGATGGGGATCATCTCGCCCCCTTCATCGGTTTTCAGAATAATGATGGGGGTATTGGAAGCGGGATCCATGGTCAACCCCGCGACATGGACTTTATGCAGCATAGCAGGTATCTCCTTTCGGATGGATGCGCAGGGTGTGATCTGCCGGCGCCCTGCCCCACAAAGAGTGGGCAAAGGCTTTTTCGATCCGCACGTCGAGCAGCATGCCGGGCCTCACGGATTCGACTGTCGCGCCACCGTCCTGAACAAAATTGACGATCCTGTTTTCCGAAGTCCGGCCCGTCCACTGCACGGCAGTGTCGTGCAGACCGGCGACGGCATATTTACGGCTGGTCCCCTCGACCAGCACCCGCTCGATTCTCCCCACACGCTCCTGGTTTTTACGGCGGGTGATCTCCTCCTGGCTGTCCAGCACCGCTTTGAGCCGCCGTTTCTTTTCTTCCTCGGGAACCTTGTCACCAAAGCGCCGGGCCGGTGCCCCGGGCCGGTCCGAATATTTGAAGGCAAAAAGCGAATCATATTCGACAGTACGGATCAGGTCGAGGGTCTCCTCGAAATCCGCCGCCGTTTCGCCCGGAAACCCGACGATGATGTCCGTTGTCAGGGCAATGCCGGGACAAGCACTGCGGATTCGCGCCACTTTTTCCAGGTAGCGCTGCCGCGTGTACCCCCGGTTCATGCGCTTGAGAATGCGGTCCGCGCCGGCCTGCACGGGCAGGTGCAGGTGGCGGCACAGCTTGTCCAGCCGCCCGAAGGCCCCGATGAGTTCGTCGGAAAGGTCCTTGGGATGCGACGTGGTGAAGCGGATGCGCGCCAGTCCTGCCACGCGGTTGACACGCTCGAGCAGTTCGGCAAAGGAGCAGAGACCTTCTTTCTGCCCGTAACTGTTGACGTTCTGCCCCAGCAGCGTCACCTCCCTGGCGCCGCCGGCGGTCAGTTCGCGGACTTCGGCCACCACGGCCTCGGGGTTTCGGCTGACCTCGCGTCCCCTGACGAAAGGCACCACGCAGTACGTACAGTAGTTATCACAGCCCCGCATGATGGTCACGAAACGGCTGACCCCGGCACCCAACCCGCCGGAAGGTGTGCCCGTGATCATCTCGATGCCCTGGGCAGGCGCCGTGTCGGTGAGCGGTCTAAAACCGGCCTCGGCCCGTTCCACCAGGCCGGGCAGTCGCCCGATGGCCTGGGTGCCGAAAACGATGTCCACACAGGGCTGCCGCTCCAGGATGCGGGCGCCCTGCTGCTGGGCCACGCAGCCACCCACGGCCACCAGCAGCTTCCGGCGGCGGCGTTTCAACCCGGCCAGCCGCCCCAGGTAACTGAAAACCTTCTGTTCGGCCTTTTCGCGGATGGCGCAGGTGTTCACCACGATCAGATCCGCCTCGGACTGCCGGCGTGTGGGAAAGTACCCCTGGCGGGCCAGCAGGCCGGCGATCTTCTCGGAGTCATAGATGTTCATCTGGCATCCGATGGTATGTACGTAAAGTTTTTTCATGATAAAGCAAGCAGCTGTCAGGCATCAGCAGCTTAAAGCGGTCAGCTGTCAGGTATCCGCAATCAGCTAAAAACTTGATCTACCTTCCTCCCCACCTGACGGCTGATACCCGATACCTTTTTCCCCTGATACCTGAACGCTGATACCTTCTTTTAATACTTATTCTGCATTCGTCAACACCGCCTCGATGAGCACATCCCTCGAAAGATCGGCCAGCACCATCTCGACGACCTCTTCACAGCCGGGTGACGCGTGCAGCACGATTTCCCCCTGGCCGGCATCCACCGTCCTGACCACAGCAATACCATCATAAGCCTCAAAGATAAATCTTAAATAACTGATCTGGCTGCGTTCCACGCGCAGATGGTAGCGCGTGGTCTCCCCCGGCAACCGCTGCGCGCGAAAAAGCGGTTGTCCGCTCACCCCTTTTTGACTATAGGAAGAACCCATGGCACCCCACTGGTCCTTGAAAACGCCGCCTCCTGAAAAAATCGAACGCCTGCGGCGGGCACTTTCCTGCGAAAACGCCACAGCCGCCGTTCTGGTCAACCGGGGAATGGACTCGGCCGAAAAAGCGCGCCGCTTCCTGCGCCTTTCCCTGCAGGACATGCACCCCCCTTTTTTTCTAAGGGATATGGATGTGGCTGTCAATCGGATTCGCCGTGCCCTGGAGCGGAACGAAAAGATTCTGATTTTCGGTGATTACGATGTCGACGGCATTACCTCGACCACCATCATGGTGGACTTCCTGGGCAGTGCCGGCGGCCGTGTGAGCCACTACATCCCCCACCGCATCCGGGAAGGATACGGGCTCAAGCAGGAACACGTGCGCGGTTGCATCGTTCCGCAGGGGGTCGATCTGCTGATCACCGTGGACTGCGGATCCGGCAGCCATGGTGCCGCCCGTGCGGCCGCCGAGGCCGGGGTGGATGTGATCATCACCGATCACCACAGCATCGGTGCGGATCTGCCCCCCGCCCTGGCCGTGATCAACCCCAAGCGCAGCGACGGTCCCCCCGGTTTTGAAAACCTGGCCGGGGTGGGGGTCGCTTTCAGCCTGCTCATCGGCCTGCGCCGGCATTTGAGGGAAACCAACTTCTGGCACGGCCGTCGCGTTCCAAATCTCAAACACTACTGTGACCTGGTGGCCCTGGGCACCGTGGCCGACATGGTTCCCCTGGTGGGGGACAACCGCATCCTGACCCGCGCCGGCATCGAGATGATGACCAGAAACCCCCGGCCGGGCATCCAGTCACTGATGGAAATGGCCGGTATGGGCGGCAGGCCCCTGGATGCCGAAGACATCGCCTTCCGGCTGGCGCCGCGTCTCAATGCCGCCGGCCGCATCAAGCACGCGGACAGGGCCGTGGAACTGCTGACCGCCCCGGACCTCCACACGGCTCGACGACTGGCCGAGCCGCTGGAACGACTCAACACCCAGCGCCAGATCCTGGAAAAAATCATCCTGCAGCAGATCGAGGAGCGCCTGGCCGCCAACCCCGCCCTCCTGGAAAAAAAATCCATGGTCCTTTCCGACAGCGGGTGGCACTTGGGGGTTCTGGGCATCGTGGCATCGCGCCTCATGCAACGCTACGACCGGCCGGTGGTTCTCATCACAACCCAGTCGGGCACCGGCAAGGGGTCTGCCCGCAGCATCCCTGGAACCAACCTGTACCACCTGCTGGAAAAGACCTCCGGCTTTCTGACAGCTTTCGGCGGCCATGCTTTGGCAGCGGGACTGGAGCTGGATCCGGCCAACATCGACCATTTCAGCCGGGCCTTTGAAGCCGCGGTGCGGCAGGCCACCGGCGACAGGACTTTCGCCCCTGTGCAGGACATCGACTGGCAACTGGGCCTGGAATCCATCTCCGATCGTCTCATCGACGAACTGGAGCAGCTGAAGCCCTTTGGGACGGGGAACCCGGAGCCGGTCTTTCTGGCCGCCCGCCTGCGGGTGGTCGCCTGCCGCACGGTGGGCAGGCATCACCTCAAGATGACCCTTCAGCCCGCCTCCTCCGGGAATGCAAGACCCCTGGATGCCATCTGGTTCAACGCGGACCCCCCGGTGCCGACCCTGGACCACATCCGGCGCCTGGCCTACCGCCTGCGGTGGAACCGCTGGAACGGCCGCAAAACCCCCCAGCTGGTGGTCGAAGGTGTTGAAGTCGATTAACGCCCGCTGCCCCGCCACGGACAATGGGCTGTTGGCAACGGACCATCATGACAACTTTTTGCTTGCAATTCAGCCGGGTCGCCATTAGGATATCCCGTTGGAAATCTGTCAGGCACGCATGCCGATGATGAAGCCCGAACGGGTCGCAACGCCGACCTGTTTGAGAAACTCGGGCCTGCCTGAACCGGCGCAGCTGAAACGCCCGGCACACAAAGGAATAATTCTGATGGCGAAAGTATTCCGGCCCAGCACCCGCGAAGCAAGTATCCTGTCGAAAATTGAATCTTCCAAAGAGCACGCCCGCCGCATGGCCATTTCCGCCATACCCGACTGTATCGAATCGTTGAGCAATGCCGTCACCATGAAACTGGTGGAAAAACGGCTGGTGGAAACCACCAACAAGAACGGACTGCAGGAAAAAATCCAGCAATGCCTCGAAACCCTGCACCGGGCGGACGATTTCGACGTGGACTACAAGCTGTCCCCCTTTCGCCAGATCGTGCCCCATCCCCACGTGGTCAGCCTCTATCTGACGGCCTTCGTGCTGGAAGAAGTCATCAACTTCAAGGACACCGTCGATGTTTTCGGCTCGGACGAAGAAATTTACCTCACCATCCATCAGCAGGTTTCCCGCTACCTGCCCTGAGCATGCGCCCCGCCTACCACCCGCGGCTGATCAACCCACCTTTTGAAGACCCCGGCCTCTTCCTGTCCTTTCTGCTGCAAAAGCGTGCCCTCCTGTTCGACCTGGGCGATATCACGGCACTGTCGCCAAGGGACATCCTGAAGGTCAGTCACGTCTTTATCAGCCACACCCACATGGACCACTTCATCGGCTTCGACCACATGCTGCGGCTGATGCTGGGCCGCCAGAAAACCCTGCACCTCTTTGGGCCGGCAGGCTTTTTGGAAAACGTCTCCGCCAGACTGGGCGGATACACCTGGAACCTGGTGGACAACTACCCCAAACCCCTCATCCTGGCGGTCTGCGAAGTGCGCGCGGACAGGCTCCTGCGGTGCGTCTACCGGTGTCGGGACGCCTTCCGGCCGCCGGGCCCGCCGGAGACATGCCCAGCCGGCGGTCCACTGCTGCGGGAACCGGCCTTCAGCGTGCAGGCGGCCGTTCTGGAGCACGGTACCCCCTGCCTGGCCTTCGCCTTCCAGGAGCGCTTTCATGTCAACATCCTGAAGGCCCGGGTGCTGGAGCTGGGGCTGGAAACCGGCCCCTGGCTGAGCCGTTTGAAGGCCGCCATCTTCGAGGGGACAGAGCCCGGCTCGGTTTTCGAGGTGCCGGCGCGCTGGGCCGGCGGACAGGTCCGCCGCTTCGAGCTGGGCGATCTGGCCGGCCGCGTCGCCAGCATCACGCCGGGCCAGAAAATCGCCTATGTCACCGACGCGGGCTGGACGTCCGAAAACAGGCGCAGGATCGTCTCCCTGGCCAGGGGCGCGGACACCCTCTTCATCGAAGCCGCCTTTGCCCACCGCCACCGGGACATCGCCGCCGCCAAATACCATCTCACCGCGCGCCAGGCGGGATGGCTGGCCGCGGCCGCGGGGGTAAAAACCTTTACCGTGTTTCACTTCTCACCCCGTTACACGGGCGAGGAGGAAATGCTCCGGCAAGAGGCGCTGGAGGCGTTTTACGAAAAACGTCCTCAAGAGGTTTGACGAAATCGTGGAAAGTCAATTTCAGACGTACTTCTATACTCTTCGGAAAAAGAGCCGCGAAGGGTTGCGCGCATCCCACGGCCACCACAGGGGTCTGTGTGCGTCTGTGGAGGAAATCCGGGTGCTCTGCGGCCGGAAATGTTCGGGGTTACGGGGAGGCGCCCGCGCGGCCAGGAGCGCCATGGCACGGCAGCCTCTGAAAGGTGCCGGCGCATGGCTGGCCAGGGGCATGGCGGAAAATCGCGCCGGGGTTTACCAACTCTTGGAGGTCAAGATTTTCTTGATACGTTCCTCGTTGTGTTTCTCAACCAGGATCATCTTGCGGGCTTTGGCTTTCCTGATCTTTTCGGCCAGCAGTTTCAGGTCCGCCGGTTTTTCCATGAAATCCATGGCTCCCAGCTTCATAGCCTGAATCCCTTTTTCCACCGTGGCATAGCCGGTCAGCAGAATGATCTGCAGATCGGGATTCTTTTCCTTGAGAAGCTTCAGCGCCTCCAGGCCGTCCATCTCCGGCATCATCAGATCCATGACGATGGCGTCAAAGCCGCCCTTTTCGGCCAGCTTCAGCGCTTCCGTGGCCGAATCCGTCGTGGTTACATCCAGATCCCGCGCACGCATGCGTTCAGCCATGAGTTCGAGAAAATCTTTTTCATCATCGACGAGCAATACCTTCTCAGCCATGATCTTCCTCCCTGAGAAAAGGGGTTTCTCTGCTTAACATAAGACGCAAGCGGCAACCTTCAACATCGACCTCGATACGGGCGGCCAGCAGTTCGGCCAGCTGCCGGTCCTGATCCGACGGAAAAGGCCGTGTGCCTCCCTGCGCCAGGGCTGCGAGCCCCGCGAAAGCCACCACCGCCCCACCGTCGGTTTTTTCCAGCTCAATGGTCACTGCGCCGCCGCTGCCCGCCTGGTCCATGGCGAAATCCAGGCAGCACCACAGCAGGTTTTCCAGCAGAAAAGGGCTGGTGTGCAGGGCTACCGGTGATGAACCGGGCTGCAGGTCGAGGGCCACACGGCGCATATCCGCAAACCGCAGGGCCAGTTTTACGACCACCGACAGCAGTTCGTTCAGGTCGGCGCTCTTTTCAAAGTCATCCACGCTGTGGGCAAAGGTATTCATGTTCCGGACGATGACGTCGGCTCGCTGAACCTGCTTCATCAGGCTTTGGGCGACTTTTTCCAGTCGCTGGGGATCCAGCGGCATGCCCTTTTCGGCCATGAGTGCAAAGTCCTCCAGCAGCCCGGCGTTCTCGTTGATGATCGCCAGGACGTTCTTTATTTCATGGGAAATGGAGGCCGACATGCGGCCGAAAAACTGAACACCCATCCAGCCAAGCGGTCCGAGTTTTTCCGCCATGATCACTTTTCCTTTGCACCCAGGGTTTCCCGCATTTTTTCGATGAGCACCTGCAGGCTGACCGGTTTGCCCAGATAATGGGCCGCGCCGGCCGCCCCCGCTCTGTAATCCTCGGCAGAACCGTGTCCCGTGAGAAATATGAATTTCATCTCCGGGTTGTTCTGCGCCAGCAGATCCCGCAGCTCCAGTCCACTGGTGCGGGGAAGCTTGACGTCCAGCACGGCGAGGTCATAGGACTTCTGCCGGGCCATCTCGAGCGCATCCTCGGCGCTGGTGGCCCAGTCGGCATCGATACCCCTGAGGTTCAGCCGTTCGGCTACCGTGACAACAAATTCCTTTTCATCGTCGACCAGCAAAATATGCATACGTTTTCCCCGCTTTTCAGGTGATGCAGGTCATGTCGTCCTTCTTTTTGTCCTGCTCCAGCGGCAATGTGATGGTGAACACGGTACCCTCGCCAACCTTGCTTTCAACTTCGATGACACCGCCGAGCTCTTTCACCAGTCCATAGGTGATGGAAAGGCCCAGTCCGGTGCCGCAATCTTTCTGCTTGGTGGAAAAGAAGGGTTCGAACACCCGGCTGAGATCATTTTCGGGAATACCGCATCCATTGTCGGCCACCTTCACCGTGATGTGGTTGCGGTCCTCGCGGTGGGCCGTGATCTCCAGCCGGCCGCCGTCTTTCATGGCGGCGAAGGCGTTGTTGAACAGATTGAGGAATATCTGCTGCAGCTTGCCGCGGTCGCTTTCCAGGGGCGGGATGCTTTCATCCACGTCGACTTTCAACTGGATGCAGCGGTATTCGGCCTCCTTTCCCAGAAATCCCAGCACTTCTTCGACGACCTCCTTGAGATCGATGGGCTCCAGGTTGACATCCATGTGGCGTGCAAACCGCAGCAGGCGACGGGTAATGGCCCCGCAACGGTTGACCGAATCCAGGATGGCCTCGATCTGGCGGCTGAGTTTGTTGGCATCCACATAGCGGGTGCCGAAAGTGAAGATGTCCTGGATCAGTCCGGCCTTTTCGTTGATGATGGCCAGCGGGTTGTTGATTTCATGGGCCACGCCGGCGGCCAGCCGTCCCAGGGAAGCCATCTTGTTGGCGTATTCAACCTGGTGAAAGGCTTCCAGCCGTTTCTGGTCTACCCGGTACATGTTGTTGACCAGGTAAGTGGCCACACCGAAGATCACCAGCAGAATGATGGTGATGCTGGCCGCCAGGAAGCCGATCAGCTCCATGCGCGTCTTCTGCCAGGGCGCCATGAGCAGTCTTTTCTGCTGGACGATCATCAGGATGAAGGGGGTGCCGCTGATGTAAGCGTAGCCCACGAATATGGGTTCTCCGGAAGGTTCGACATCTTCGTAGACTTCGGTCTTTTCCGTGAAGGGCGGTATGGCCAGGGCCAGGTGTTCCAGTACGTTGCCGTGAAACCGGGAAGGCGTCTGCAGCACCCCCTGGTGGTTGATGATAAAGGCATCTCCGTTGCCGCACAGCTCCAGGCTGGCCAGAACCTTGTTGAGACGCTCGGTGTCCAGCGTGGCCCGCAGCACGAAAAATCCGCCGCCGGGAAATTCGTATTTGACGGCCACCACCAGATGGGGGGTGTTGCGATAGCCCAGAAACACGTTGCTGATGTAAATCCCCTTTTCCTGGACCTTGGCAAACCACCGCTGACGGCTGTAATCCTTTCCCTCCAGATCATAGGGTCCGGCGTAAGCCATCTGCACGCCACGGCTGTCGATGACGCCCAGGTCCACGAATCCGCCGAAGCCTTTCTTGAGGTTTTCCAGGATATCGGCCAGGTGCGTCGTATCCACCAGCTTCTCATAACTGTTGGTGTGGATGACAAAATCCAGGGCGGCCTCGCGTTCGATCAGGAAGAAATACAGCGTCCGTTTGACATTGGACGCCACCCGGGAACTGCGCAGCTGAATTTCAGAGGCGATGGATTGCTGGGTCACCTGGTAATCGACGACGGTGATGACAATGAGCGGCAGCAGGGCCACGACGGAAGTCAACACGATGGTCCATTTCCATATCTTGCGAAAATCCAGATGGTATTTAAACGGACTGTCGACGTATTCCCGCTGGCTCAGGAAAGCGGGTCTGAATTTGTCTATCAGCGACATGGCGATTCCAGACAGGCCTTCCGGCAGCCGCGTTCAAAGGCAGTGCCGAAAGGCGGGATTATTCCGACGGCACAGAGGATCCATTGCCGTCCCCGCGGTTGCGGCGGACTTTCTGCTGGGCTTTTTCCAGGGTTTCACACAGCTTAGCGATATCCACCGGCTTTTGCAAGTAGGCAAAGGCGCCCATTTGCATGCAGATTTTGCGGTCCTCTTCGCTGCCGTGACCGGTGAGAATGATGACTTCGATTTCCGGCCGCTCCGCTTTCACCCGGCGCAGCACCTCGATACCGTCGACACCCGGCATCTTGAGATCCAGCACCATGACTTCCGGTTCATCGCTGCTGATCAGCTCCAGGGCCGACTCACCGTCGTAAACCACCGCCGACCCCATGTCGCGCATGCTCAGACGCTCGGAAAGGGTTTTGACGAATTCGCGCTCATCGTCCACCAGCAGCACCTTGGAGGGCTTTTCGAAATCATAGCGCCGGTAAATGTCGGCCTGGTAGAAATCCTTTCCCACCCGCGTTTCGACGGCGGTCACACCGGACACCTCCCGGGCCAGCTTCTCCAGTTCCTTCTCCAGGTGCCCCAGCCTCAGGACATGCTGGTTGATGGTGAGGGTAACCCTGCCGTCTTCCGCCGATACCCCCACGCAATGCCCATGTCGGCACAGATGGGCCTCCACCCGACTGGCCAGCTGAAAGCTGCGCACCGCTCTTTCGGACTGTTCGGTCCTGGCCACCGCGTCTCCCAGGGCGTTTTCGGCGATGAGGGTCACGGCCTCCTCTGCGTCGGTCTTGTCCGTGGGGATGACGATGTCGTACAGGGCGGGATCCCAAGGGTCCTCTTTTTGCAACAGGTAGTTCACCCAGGCCGCCCGGTCTTCATCATCGCGCTGCAGTTTTCCAGAGGCCCGGGCCGTGCTGATGCCTTCTTCGGCGCAGCACCACTCCAGCCTGGACTTGTGTTCGGCGATCAGGCATACCCGCAGGACGTGGCCGATCTCCTGAGGGATGAGCAGTACCGGAAAGCCGGTCAGCAGCAGCCGGTCGTCGGACAGCCGTTCGGCCACCGCCTGCCGCAGGCAGGCCACGGCCCGCTCCTTTTCATGGGTAAAACAGTTGAACACCGAGGTGCGTGCCCAGAAGGCCCGCCGGACCTTTTCCGTTTTCAAACCGGACAGTTCGCCGGCGCGCCCCACGATCTCTTCCTCGGCAATGGCCGTGAAACCGGTCCGGTCGAGCACTTTCGAAACAATGGCATCCTGCCGGCAGTAGGTTCCGCTGAATATGGTAATGACTGACATGACACTCTCCCGATGGGGTTGAAAACACTAGGCCACCCGGCAGACGGTGGTCAGGGGGCACTGTTCCTCGCTGCCGTCTTCGTGGGTCTCCGGGTGTACCGAGCGGATGGCCTTTTCCATGGTCGGGTATATGTGACTGCGCCCGATTTTTTCGATCAGGTGGGTACGCTCCAACACGGTCATGACCGCTTCGTTCACGCCGCTCATCGAGATATCGATGCCGGCACTGCGCACCTTGTCCACCAGCAACGAAAGGGCCTCTTCGCCGGAGGCATCGATGTCGTTGATGCCGTTTGAAACGATGATGATGTGTTTCAGGTTGGGGCGCGTCTGCATGCGTTCGTTGATCTTGTCCTCCAGGTAACTGGCATTGGCGAAAAACAAGGGACCGTCGAAGCGCACCATGTCGATGAATTCGCACTGCTGCAAGCCGAAATGGGCGGCGTCGCGCAGGGCTTCATCTTCGTGGCGCGAAAGGGATGTCACCGTGGGACGCATGCTCTTGTACAGAAAAACCAGCAGGGACAGCACCACGCCGATCATGATGCCCTTGTCCAGGTGCGGCGCGAAAGCCAGGGTGGCCACGAAGGAGATGATCGAAATGGCGCCGTCGTACCACTGGGCCCGCCAGGCGTGCACGAAGCCCGAAACGTTTACCAGTCCGATGACCGCCATCATGATCACGGCCGCCAGCACCGCCTGGGGCAGGTGGTAGAGAAGCGGTGTGAAGAACAGCAGCACGATGACCACCGCCAGGCTGGTGAAGGCACTGGAGAGGCCGGAGATGGCGCCGGCCTGCAGGTTGACGGCCGAACGCGAAAAGGAACCCGAGGTGGGATAGCTCTTCCCCATGGATCCGAAGATGTTGGCCAGGCCCTGGCCGATGAGCTCCTGGTTGGGGTCCAGCCGCTGCCCGGTCTTGGCCGCCATGGCCTTGGCGATGGAGATGGCTTCCATGAACCCCAGCAGCGAGATGATGG